>CANKQY010000015.1 GCA_947485745.1 Bacteroidota bacterium | reverse complement strand
TCCTGCAAAGGTATTCAAGGCAGATGGTCGAACTGGATTTTGTTGGGAAGATGAATAGTTATTTGGCCCTATCCAATTGTATGAACCTAAACTAGAACCAATGGCTGTTAAACTTAAATTTTGCCCAACGCACAATGGTCCATTGTTGCTAGTAACAGGTGGTGCAGGGTTTGCATTTACCGGTACCAAAACACTAAAGGGGCCTAGTAAACCGCAGCCACTCAAAGAAATAGTAACGGCATAATTTCCAGAATCTGCAGTACTTGCCGCACTTCTTATTGGGTTTCTTACAATTGCAGTAAAACCATTAGGGCCAGTCCATGAATAAGTGGCACCATTAATTTCTGTAGCATTTAAACTGATGTTTTGTCCTGCACACAATGGTCCATTGCCAGTTGCAAAATAGGTACTTACTACAGAGGCATAGGTACTTACCACTGTAGAAGAGCATTGCCCAATTAAGGTTTGAACCGAATATAAACCAGTAGCTGAAATTCCTGCCGCTGCAATTTCTGGATTACGTTGTGTGGAACTAAAACCATTTGGTCCACTCCAAAGATAGCTTGCGCCCGCAATACTATCTGCAAATAATTTGAGGGTTCCACCTGCACAAACCGGACCATTATTGCTGGCAGCGGCAGCACTTGGTGATTGGAAAATATCTTTTTGATAGGAATCGCCACAGCCTGTTGTCCATCCAAATAAGGTATCCAATAACTTAACCCTATAAGTGCTGTTATAGTTATAAGTGCGAGATCCATTTACTGCCCAGTAGGTGCCAGTTGTATCACCATAATCCCACAAACAGCTAAATTGAGGTATATTAAAAAATGCCCTCGTATTATAAAATCTATTAAACAATACCGCACTCGATGTATTGGTAAAATTAAATGGTACTCCAGGATTCATGCAATTTGCAGAAGAGGTAAAATTGGCGGTTAAATTATAAGAAACAAATGGCTGTATAATAAAATCTGCATTTAATGGTATACCGCCAATATTGATGTTATAGGATCTACTGTAAGTTGTGCCAATTCTCACCGAACTCAACCATTCACTTCTTCCATTTGGGGGAGAGGCAGTCCAAGAATTGGCAACAACCGCAACATTGGTTGCCGAGCTTGTTTCTAGAGTTATCACATATCCATTAGCATTTGAGGTGGTAACCGGTGTGCTAAATATTGCCTTCTTGCGCAAGGCAGTTAATACTCCTCCGCCAAAGGTTGAATCAACCGGAACCACAACTGAAGCTAAAGCAGTACCGCTTGGCATTGAGTCTATTCCAGCATTGTAAATCCTACAGGTAATAGAAACTACTGCACTGCTCATGGCAGTTTGCCACGCAAAAAATTCGAACCCACTAACTGTAATAGCTTGCGGAGCTGGATACCATTGCGCAAATGCGTTCCCGCTAGTAACATTGTTCAACGAAAGCGTGTTGAGAAGGGTTGTTTTGTTATAGGTATAATTAACAGTATCTGGAGCGCAGCTACTTGTTTTTTTTAATCCTAAATGGCCTGTAAAAATTGGAGCCCGAACCGGTAAATTGTTAATGATTGTGGAAGAAAAACTTTGGACTGTTTGAGCCAAAATTTTATCACCAGCTAAGTTTAAAAGAAAAAAACTCAAAAGGAAAAATCTGGTAAAAGTTACTTTCATAAATTTTCTATTTTATCGAAATTAACAGATAATTTATTGAATTTCAAAATGCAAAATGATTTTTTTTGCAGATTTAAATTAATTTACAAATGAACTTTGAAAGTTTTTTTAATGCTTCTTTCCTTGTTTAATTGAACTCCTTCTAGCATAGGACCGTTAAAATTTGCTTCTAAATAACCTTGTTCTTTGCCTGAGGCATCCATCTCTGTTAATAGCAATTGCCCATTCACAATTTTACCCATTAATTGCCTGCTCACACCATCATTCCTATTAAAATGAATACCAGTAAAGCTAATGTCTGGCATTACATTTAAGATCAAATAAATGCTATCATTGCCAATATTGCCGCTAAACAATTGAGGTAATTGATGCGATGATTGTATTTTTAAATCACCTTTCGAAAATCCAAATAATATCATCCCATAAGTATTCAAATATTTTTTGAGCTCTTTAAGGGTAAATCCGTTAATGGGATTCAAATCCATTTTTGCCAAACCTTCCCCAAAACATTTGGTGCCATCTATTAATAAGGAATCGTTCCTAATGGTAAAGTCTTGTAAGGGGTCTATTTCATAACAATTAGGTAAATTTAAATAGTCGGCCCTTGAGGTACTATCCAATTTACTTTTTCTTTCCTCATAACCTTGCAATCTTTTTGACGATAACATTTGCCTAAATGCCACATACCCTTCTTGGGTAAACAAATCTTTTAAATAAACCAATTCACCGGTTTTGGAATTGAAATTATAATAGGTACACCAATAATTACAGCCCCAATTACAATAGGATTCTGTGAAGGCTACAGACAATAAGCGCTCGTTGTTTTGGTTCAAAACGTATTGAATCATTTCTTTACCTGGTACAGGATTTTTGAGTCCAATTGCTACTCTTTCAAATGGATTTTTTTTCTCGTAACCTTTAATCAATTCTAGCTCTGATATTTGTAAAAAAGCATTCATTTTTTTTGTGGTAAAGGAGTCTTCTTTATGATTGAAAACGGGAAAAGCAAAGTTGTTTTCCATTTGCAATGTTACCGTTGTAAAATAATTATTTTGGGCCTGAACCAATACCGCCGTTAAACTTATGAGTAGGGTTAAACAAATTTTCTTTGAAGTGCACGTTTTATAAGTCATTGATAGTTTTCTATGAATTTCAAATTTAAGCTAACAAGATTTAAAAACAATAGGTATAATTAACCTAAATAGATTAAAATTAGGCTAAATTAGTAAAACTTGCTTTCAATCATTTTTCCATCAAATAAATATTCTTACATTTATCAAATTATTTCAAACAAATTATTCCATTTATTAAGATAAAAATATGTCTCTCTCAAATTTAGAACCCAAAGAACTATGGCAGAATTTTTCAGCTCTCAACGCCGTTCCTCGTCCTTCCAAAAAAGAAGAACGTGTCATAGAATTTATGATGCAATTTGGAAAATCATTGGGCTTGCCAATCATCAAAGATGAGGTTGGGAATGTAATCATTAAAAAACCCGCTTCGCCAGGTTTGGAGGGCAAACAAACTGTTGTTATTCAAAGTCACCTCGATATGGTGCACCAAAAAAATGCCGATACACATTTTGATTTTGATACCCAAGGTATTGATATGTTTGTGGATGGTGATTGGGTAAAAGCTAAAGGAACCACACTTGGTGCTGATAATGGTTTAGGTGTTGCCAGTATCATGACACTTTTAGCCAGTTCAGATATTCCGCATCCTGCCATTGAAGCCTTGTTTACCATTGATGAAGAAACTGGTATGACAGGTGCAATGGGACTTAAAGGTGGCTTGTTGGAGGGTAAAATTTTGTTGAACCTAGATACCGAAGACGACCATGAATTGACCATTGGTTGTGCTGGAGGCATTGATGTTACTGGCACAAGGCATTACAGCAAGAAGACGGTTACAGAAGAAAGTATTGGTTTAGAAATTGTGGTGAAAGGCTTAACTGGCGGACATTCTGGAATGGATATTCACTTAGGTAGAGGCAATGCCAACAAATTGATGAACCGTTTGCTTATTGAGATTCACAAAGAAATTCATTTCGAAGTGGTAAGTATTGATGGTGGTGGTTTGCGCAATGCCATTCCACGCGAGAGTAGAGTTAACTTGGCAGTTATTAGTAATTTAAAATCACAATTTATAGCCAAAGCAAAATCCATTGAAGCTGTTTTTAAATCAGAATTCCGCATCACTGATCCCAATTTGCAAGTTGAAATAAATGACATTTCTTGCCCAGAATTGGTGATGGAAAAACAATTTCAAATTCATTTGTTGCAAGTAATTCATGTTTTGCCAAATGGCATTTTTAGAATGACTCCAGGCATTGAAGGTTTGGTTCAAAGCTCTAACAATGTATCCAGAATATTGGTGAAGGATGGCGATGTAAGCATTCAATGCCTCACACGCAGCAGCCTTGATTCCGAGAAAATGGATTTGGCAGATATGATTGAATCTGCTTTTCATTTGTTGGGCGCTGCAACAGAAATGAAAGGAAGTTACCCAGGTTGGACACCACAACCAGATGCAGCTATTGTGAAATTGATGAGCGATTTATACAAAGAAGTTTTTGGTGCCGAACCAATGGTAAATGCTTGTCATGCCGGCCTAGAATGTGGTATTTTGGGAGCCAATTATCCAGGCATGCAAATGATTTCATTCGGACCAAACATAAGAGGAGCGCACTCTCCAGATGAGCGTGTTCAAATAAGTTCGGTTCAAAAATATTGGAAGTTTTTATTAACCACCTTGCAAAGAATTCCTTCAAAATAATTTGGTTCGAACCAAAATTTATTCTTCTCTTTGTTGAATGCTACCAATGGCCGAGGAAACTTTTGCGACTTTTGTGAATGTAATTTTGCCGCTCCATTTGCAGCAGGTATACACCTATCGTGTGCCTTTAGAATGGGAGCCAGAAATTGCTATTGGCAAAAGAGTGGCCATTCAATTTGGGGCTAAAAAAGTTTACTCAGGACTCATTTACCAGATCCACCACCAACCTCCAAAAGGTTATGAGGCCAAATATATTTACAGTGTTTTAGATGAAATGCCCATTGTTGAGCCAAAGCATTTTTTGTTTTGGGATTGGGTTAGCAAATATTATTTGTGCTCCTTGGGAGAGGTAATGAATGCTGCCCTTCCGGCTGCTTTAAAATTGGAGAGCGAAACAAGAATTATTGCCAATCCTTCATTTTTATTGGATCAAACCGTATTAGATGATAAAGAGTACTTGGTTTACGAAGCCTTGGAGATAAAACACGAATTAACGCTTGCAGAAATTGCTGAAATCATTCAATTGAAAAACGTTTTCCCCTTGCTAAAAAGCATGGTGAAAAAGGAAATGATTTTGATTAAAGAAGACTTAGAGGAACGTTATAAGGAAAAGAAAATAACTTGTGTTAAACTGGCAAATGTATATGAAGATGAATCTAATTTAGAAGCCTTATTTGCACAACTAGAGAAGCAAGAAAAGCAACTCAATTATTTGTTGGCCTATCTACATTTAAAAGCACAGGAGCAAGATATAGATAAACCGCTATTGATGAAAACCTGCAATGGTAGTGCTGCTCCGCTCAATACGCTAATAAAAAAAGGGATATTTGAAACCTATCAAATTTCTGTGGATCGCATTCAAATTGCTGCCACACCTTTGCAAGAATTTGAGTTGAACCCCGATCAAGAATTGGCACTTGAGCAAATAAAAGAGCAATGGGAAGATAAGGATATTGTGTTATTACAAGGCATAACTGGTTCGGGTAAAACACATGTGTATGTGAGGCTTATTCAAGAGCAAATTTTGTTGGGTAAACAAGTACTATTTTTATTGCCCGAAATAGCCCTCACTTCGCAAATAGTAAAACGCATTCGCAAGTTTTTTGGTGAGGCTTGTATATCTTATCACAGTAAGTTCAACGACCAAGAGCGGGTAGAGATTTTTCATAAAATTAAGGAAGGTAAATACCAAGTTGTGATTGGTGCAAGAAGTGCCGTTTTTTTACCTTTCAAAGAACTAGGTTTATGCATTGTAGATGAGGAGCATGAAGGCAGTTACAAACAGCACGAACCTGCGCCACGGTACCATGCAAGAGATGCTGCCATGATGTTGGCAAAACTCAATAACTGTAAAACTATTTTAGGTTCGGCCACACCCTCCTTGGAAGTTTATTACATGGCGCAGCAACAAAAATATGGCTGGGTAAAAATGGAGAAACGCTACCACGAAGTTGCTTTACCTGCCATTGAAACAGCCAATATTGCAGAGGAGCGCCGCATAAAAACCATGGTGAAGGAAGACATTGGCTTGCAGTTGCATCAAGCCATTGAGGCAGCCTTGGCAAAAAACGAACAGGTAATTTTATTCCAAAATAGGAGAGGCTATGCACCCTTTTTATCTTGCAATGATTGCGAGTGGATTCCTACTTGTAAGAACTGCGATATCAGTTTAACTTACCACAAATACATTGATTCTTTAAAATGTCATTACTGTGGATTTACCCAACAAGTTCCTAAAACTTGTGCCGCTTGTTCTTCTACAAAATTAACTTTAAAGGGTGTAGGAACAGAAAAAGTAGAAGATGAATTGAATGAGTTGTACCCATTGGCAAGAGTGGCCCGCTTAGATTTAGATGCTGCCCGAACCAAGCATGGTCACGAAGAAATCATTCGAAATTTTGAAGAAAGGCAATTCGATATTTTGGTGGGAACCCAAATGCTAAGCAAAGGATTAGACTTTGAACACGTAAGTTTGGTGGGTGTAATCAATGCCGATAGTTTATTGTCGTTTCCAGATTTTAGAGCCCACGAACGAGCCATTCAACTATTGATGCAAGTAGGAGGAAGGGCTGGTAGAAAACACCAACAGGGTAGGGTAATTATTCAGACTTCTATGCCCAATCATTTTGTGTTGCAAGCATTATTGATGAACCAATACGAAGCCTTATTGGAAAGGGAATTAGAGGAGCGACAAAAGTTTGCTTACCCACCTTTTTATAGGCTTATCAAAATTGTTTTAAAACACAAGGATTATAAAATTACGGAGCAAGCCGCATTACGTTTAAAGTATTTAATGCAAGGCAATGTAAAGGCCACTTTGCTCGGACCAGAAAGTCCTTACGTAAGTAAAATCCGCAACTTCTACATCAAAGAAATCTTAGTAAAAGTTAACCGCCAAAATCCAGATTTAGAATCCATCAAATCCGCCATCCGCGCCTCATTCCAAGAACTCAGCACCGACAAAATCTTCCGCAGTGTAATTGTGTTTGCAGACGTTGATCCGAGTTGAGAATTCAGAATTAAAACCTCCCTGTCATCATCAGGCTAGTCCCTTTATAGCTATTCTCAATAAAATGAAAATTAACTCCCAAAGAAATTCGATTCGCAACTTGGTCAATTCGGTAGCCAGTTTCATAATAGAGGGGGTGATTTCCAGTTCTTAAGATATTGAAATAAAGCTGCTCTTTAAAATCCATTAAATTGAGGTGAGGCAATTGGCGCAACAATAATTTCTTGAATTGAAATTGAAGTAATAGGCTCTGGTAATTAGCGGTGGTGCTGTAATTATAATAAGGTAATTGCTGAAACCTTGCTTGAGGTTTGCCTTCATAAATAAACGATTGGTTGCCTGCAAAATGTTGGTAGTCGGCAAAATGAACATTACTGGTATCTAAAAAAATACCTGCATGCAATTGGTAGCTTAAAATAAGCCAATGTCTCAAATATACGTTTTGATCCAATCCAATATCTATTTTCTGAAACTGCATTTTTTGGTCCATGCCAGCCTTGTATTGTGCGCTTAAAATTGGCCACTGATTTTGCAAATATTGCTTTTTATTGTTGCGCATTTTATAGGTTTGAAAAGGCCTATAACTCATGGATATTTGGTATTGAAAAGTTTTGTATGATGGCTGTGCAATATTACCAATAGGCGTATTGACCGTAATGCCATCTGTTCCTTCTTGGTTTTTATAACGATTAATATTTTCCAATGAAAACCTATTGGCAGCCATCAGTTGAATATCCATATTGAGGCCATTGGCTATTTCTCTTTGCGCTCCAATACCAAAATATTCTTGTTGGAAAAGTTTAGAAAAGTTGTTTTTTAAAATCAACAATTGAAAAGCATCTGTATAAACGCCAATTCCTTTGGGGTTATAATCTTGTATAATAGTACCACCTCTAAATAAAATATTTCCAAAATGTGTTGGATCAAACCGATAAGTCAATTCTCCAGTTGTTTGAAACGCCAGACGCTCCAATGGCATTTTTAAAAACTGTTTGTAACGCCAAAAATTGGGCTTTAAATTACCAATGGTAACAAAGCTTTGAATGGCAAATCCTTCAACAGTATTTACACTTGGTTTGGCCAATAAACCTGTATAAGAAATGTAGTTTGTTTTTGCTTTGTTGTTGATACTATCTCCACTCAAAAACAAGGCTCCAAAATTGACGCTTGCATGTTTTTTCTTACTCAAACTATCGTTGCCAATTCTTTTGGTGGTGTCTTTTATGGAGAAACTTTGTTGCTCTTCTTTTAACAATGGAACTGGTCGGTTGCTATTCCAAAAGGCCGAATCTCTTTGGTAGGCCAATGAATCAATCACCAATTCGCTGCTATCGTTTTCTATTTGCAAGGTTTGTGTTTCGCGCTCTGCCTCTTTTTTCATTTTGGAGGCCAATTTCAACATTTCGGCTTTGCTCAATTTTTCTTTGGCCATCAATGCCTCAATTTGCAATTGGTTCTTGGTTTTTTCAGGCAATTTTTTTTCGGTTCGAACCAAAGACTCTTGCGCTAATGCAGGTGGTGCCGCAACTTTCTGCACCCAATTATGAGCTACATTTGGGTTCAATTTTATTTTATAATTGCTCACCGAAGCCAAATACCTGAAGCTACCTTTTACCCCAAAGTAATCGCCCATTGCAGCAATGTCGTAAGTTACCGGCATCCAAACAAAAGGATAATCAGGCATGGCTTTATAGCTTGTTTTGATGTTTACTGTCATGCCCGACTCTTGTCTAATTAACACGCAACTATGCAAACACCAGAGATTTTCTACAATGTATAAGTAGCCTGTAAAAACATCATTGCCTTTTCTTTTAGGTTTCACTTGTATCTTATTTATCTCCTTACCATTTTCGTAAAAGCTACCTTCTAAAACAAAATTGTACACACTAAAAGCTTGCGGCGAAAGGGGCGAAACAATTTCTCCATTTCCCACCTCATACCAACTACCTCTGGCCATGCGCATGGGTTCTGGTGCATCTTTAAATGGCATAGATGATTTTACCGAGATCACCTTTTCTTGGTAAGTGCTAGGTTGTTTAAATTGCAATTCGTTGATGCTTTCTGTTACATAGGATCGGCCGACTTCTATACCTTGGTCTTTGATCAAGCCTCTTAATAATCTTGGTGCTTCATCTACTTTGCCTGTACCTTTTACATAAACTTTTGAGCTGTAACTCAATACCTGTCGGCGGTAATAAGGTGCAGCTGCAATGGCCTTGCGCATAATAAAGTTGGCTGGGTTTTCATTGTTGCTCGAAACAGTAAGCTCTTTTAGGGCATAGGTTTGCTCTTGCAAAATGAGGTTTAATTCAAGCCAATCATTGGAAATTTCTATGGTTTTAACCAACGTTTTATAATCAATACTTTGGAAGCTAATTTGGTGGGTACCTTTGGGTAATTTTAACTCATAGATACCTTTTAAGTTTGAATTGGTGCCGATTTTGGCTGTTATACAGTAAATTGTAACAAAAGGAAGCGGCTCTCCTTTTTCATTGGTGAGTGTTCCTTTTAGTCCCTGAGCCTCAGCAAACAGAGAGAAACAGAATAATAATATGCTAAATTTTATTTTCAAAGTGCTGTTGGCAAGATGCAAAAATCTTTCATTTTTTAAAAGTATAGTTTGTATTGCCCCTAATTTCTTATTTTCGCAGCCTCAAAAAAGTAAACAAACAATCATGGCAAATACAGGTGATCTTTTCAAAGGCTGTTTTATCAGACACAACGGTGAATTATGTCAGGTATTGGAATACCAACACCGCACACCGGGAAATTTAAGAGCATTTTATCAAGTAGTGGTGCGCAACGTAAAATCAGGCAAACAAATGGAACACCGCTTCCGTGCTGGCGAATCTATTGAAATGATTCGCGTTGAGTTCAAAGAAATGCAATACTTGTTTAAAGATGGCAATAGCTTGGTTTTAATGGATCCAGAAACCTTTGACCAAATTTATGTAGAAGAAGTTTTGTTAGGAGATTCTGTTAAATTCTTAAAAGAAGAAATGATTTTAAAGGTGTCTTTCGAAGGCGATACTTGCCTTACAGCTGAGATGCCAACTTTTGTGGTTTTAACAATAGATTACGCAGAACCAGGCGTTAAAGGAGATACTGCAACCAACACCCTAAAGCCAGCTAAACTAGATAACGGCGCCGAAGTAATGGTACCGCTATTCGTAAACGTTGGCGATAAAGTAAAAGTAGACACCCGCACCGGCGACTACGTAGAAAGAGTTAAGTAAGAAGAAGTGGAGATGTGGAGAAGTGGAGATGTGAAGAAGGGGTGATGTGGAGATATACTATCATAGAGTATAATCTCCACATCTATAATTTATACTTAACACTTCATACTTAACACTTCATTCCACCACAGGCCTAGCATAAAACCCAGTTCCATTATAAACACGCTTCCCCGGAGCTTCCATACATTCCTTAGTGCAGCAGCCTTCCATTTCAATGGCACATAGTTCACACATGGTAAATTGTTCGTTGCAATCAACGTTGGCACAATTTAGGCTTCTGGCAACTGGCACCTGGCATTTTTTGCAGGTTGAAATAACGCTAGGATTAACATCATTAACAGGTACAGTAACCCTGCCATCAAAAACGTAAAGTACCCCATCAAAGTCTTTGCCACCTGTTTCTTTTGCATAACCTATGATGCCATCGTACAATTGGTACACATCCTTAAATCCTTGTTCCAAAAGGTAAGATGAAGCTTTTTCGCATTTAATACCACCAGTACAGTAGGTGATGATTTTTTTGTCTTTATATTGCTCTAGCTCTTTTACCTTTTCCGGAAACTCCCTAAAAGTTTCGATGTCAAAGCTCACTGCATTCTTAAATTTGCCTAACCTGGTTTCATAATTAGAGCGCACATCAACCACAACCACATCATCTCTTTGCTGCATTTCTTGAAACTCTTTTCCATGCAAATGCTTGCCAGTTCTTCTTATTGGACTCACATTCTTTAAACCCGAATGCACAATTTCATTTTTCAAACGCACATGAATGCGGTTAAAAGCATTGTGGTCAAATTCGTCAATTTTAAAACTCACCCCTTCAAACCGCGGATCAGATTTGAGGTCGTCCATATAAATATTTATTTGCTGAGGCGTGCCACTTATGGTGCCATTAATTCCCTCTCTAGCAATATAAATTCTTCCTCTAACTCCAATTTGTTTGCAATAGCTCAAATGCTGTATCACAAACTCATCCGCATCAAAAATGGGGGTATAATAATAAAACGCCAATACCCAAAACTTTCCCTTATTTTTCATATGAACCCGCGAAGTTAAGTATTCTATTATTTCAGGCAATGATTATTGTCAATTTGTTGGGGACGGCTTTTGGCAGAAGCAGGAAATAAAAATATTGAAGGTCATTTTTCAATGTTTCAGTAAATTCAAAAATTTTAGGCAGTTAGTTTATTCCAACTCAACCCGAATAACACTTCGACAGGCTCAGTGACCGGTAATAGCTATTAGCAAAAAGCCAGATGCCAGAAGCCAGATGCCAGCAACCAGATGCCAGCAGTCAGCCGCCAATTTTGCGAAAAAAGTTAAACAAAAAAGCTATCTTCGCCCGCGGATGACAAAAGAAGTAAAGCCTGATAGTAGCCTAGAAACCAGCAAGAAAGAGCAGGTTGAGGAAATGTTTAACAGCATTGCCCGTAGGTACGATTTTTTAAATAGATTCCTTTCTTTGGGTATCGACCGCGGTTGGCGTAAAAAAGCCATCTCGTATCTTAAGCCTTTAGCCCCAAAACTGATTTTGGATGTGGCTACAGGTACGGGCGATTTGGCGATTGAAGCCATGTCGTTAAAACCTACTAAGATTATTGGACTCGATATTGCCGAGCAAATGTTGGTGGTGGGGAGAGAGAAAATTGCCCATAAAGGCCTTGCCAATATAATTGAAATGGTAAATGGTGATAGCGAAAACTTACCTTTCCCCGACAATAATTTTGATGCCATTACCGTTGCTTTTGGTGTGAGAAATTTTCAAAACCTTTCAAAAGGATTAAAGGAAATGAATAGGGTGCTAAAACCTGGTGGCCGCATTGTGGTGCTTGAGTTTTCAAAACCCAGTACCTTTCCATTTAAACAAGGATACAATTTTTATTTTACTTACATTTTGCCTGTATTAGGCAACATGCTAAGCAATAGCAAAAATGCCTATACCTACTTGCCCGAGAGCGTGAAACATTTCCCTGAAGGTGCTGAATTTGTTGCCTACCTGCATGATGCTGGGTTCAAAAATATGATTGTGAAACCTTTAACTTTTGGCACTTGCTCGCTGTATATAGCCGACAAATAATCTTAAGCCTCTTGTTGGCTTTTTCGGTGTTTAAGTTGTTTGCTCAGCCTAATTTGGAGCAGTACGATTTAAAACCAATCCACTTTGGATTTACCCTTGCGGCTAATTCTGGTAGGTTATTATTGGATATGACCAATACCTATCAAAATGATACCATTAGAAATGTTACCGTTAAAAACTTCCCTGGAATTGGATTGGGTGCCATTACCAATATACGGTTAGGAGACTATTGGGATATTCGTTTAATGACTCCAGTAATTTCATTCGTACAACGTAATTTAATCTTCGATTATCCCTCAGGGAAGAAAGAGGTTAAAATAGAATCTGCTTATTGCGATGCAAGTTTATTGGTAAAATACAAATCTATGCGCCGAAAAAATGCGCGTGTTTATGTTATTGGAGGCGGAAGAATGAGCTATGATTTTGCTTCTACCATTAATAAAAACAGGGGCTTGCAAAACCCAGTGGTTTCTTTGGTGCCAATCACTTATGGCTGGGAAGCTGGCTTTGGTTTAGATGTGTATTTTGAGTATTTTAAATTTTCGCCAGAAATTAAAATCTGCAATACCATTGGCAATGCCATGTACAAAGATGGTTATATCTTTACGGATGTCATTCAAAATATCTCCCCTCAATTGATTCAGTTTTCACTCCATTTTGAATAGACCTGCATTGCATGAATTTTTCTTTACTAAAAAACGATACTGAATCTAAGGCCAGAGCTGGAATAATTACAACGGGTAGAGGCGAAATTCTTACCCCAATTTTTATGCCTGTGGGCACTCAAGGAACTGTAAAATCTGTTACCCAAAAAGATTTGGCCGAAAGGGTAAAAGCACAAATTATTTTAGCCAATACCTATCATGTTTTTTTAAGGCCAGGTTTAGAGGTAGTGAATAGAGCTGGTGGCATCCACAAATTTATCAATTGGGATAAACCCATGCTCACAGATAGCGGTGGCTACCAAGTTTTCAGCTTGAGTGAAATCAGGAAAATTAAAGAAGAAGGGGTTTCGTTTCGATCCCACTTAGATGGTTCAAAAATATTTTTCTCTCCAGAAATTGCCACCGATATTCAAAGAACCATTGGTGCCGATATTTTTATGGCTTTTGATGAATGTCCGCCTTACCCAAGCGACTATAAGTATGCCAAAGATTCAATGGACCTCACGCACCGTTGGCTCAAACGCTGCATTACCAGGTTCAACGAAACCGAGTCGCTTTATGGGTTCGAGCAAAACCTTTTCCCTATTGTGCAAGGAAGCACTTACAAAGATTTGCGCCAAGATTCGGCCAAGTTTATTGCCGATCAAAATATGCCTGGCAATGCCATTGGTGGCTTGAGCGTAGGTGAGCCAGTAGAGCAAATGTACGAAATGACCGAACTGGTTTGTGAGCATTTGCCCCTCGATAAGCCAAGGTATTTAATGGGTGTGGGCACACCTGCAAATATTTTGGAATGTATTGCCTTGGGTATAGATATGTTTGATTGTGTGTTGCCAACGCGTAATGCACGACATGGATATTTGTTTACCTCACAAGGTATCATCAACATAAAAAATGAAAAATGGAAGCACGATTACAGTGCGATTGACCCAATTTTTACACCAGAATACTCTAAAGCCTACCTCAAGCACTTAATAAAATGCAACGAAATGCTTGGTGCTACAATAGCTAGTATACAAAATTTAAGCTTTTATTTGTGGCTAGTTGCTGAGGCTAGAGAGCAAATTTTGAAGGATAATTTCATGGCTTGGAAAAAAGAAATTTTGCCCATTCTGATGCAGAAATTGTAATAGGATTTTTTGGCCGCATATTTGCAAGAATCGGAATAAACAATGTTAGAAAAATTAGGCATAGGCGTTTTAGATAGGTACATCATAAAAAAGTACCTGCAAACTTTTTTTTATTCTGTTTTGCTATTTACTTTCATCGCTATCTTTATTGATATCAGTGAGAAGATGGACGATTTCATTAAGCGGAAACCATCCTTGTATGTTCTCATTTTTGATTATTATATCTTTTTTATTCCCTATTTCATGGGCTTGTTTAGCTCGGTTTTTATCTTTTTGTCGACCCTATTTTTTAACAGTAAGCTCGCCCAAAATACAGAAATCATTGCCATTTTAAACAGTGGATTAAGTTATAGACGTTTTCTTAAACCATACATGATTGGCGCCACTATTTTGTTTGTGTCTTTTATTATTTTAAACACCCAGTTTTTGCCTATTTGTGATAAATACCGACTAGAGTTCGAAGAAAATTGGATACGCGAAAAGAAGCAAACCCAAAACAACAATATTTACAACATGCTCAATGATTCTAATCTATTGCACATTGAGTCGTTTAATTATGTTGATAGTTCTGGGTTTAACTTTAACCTTGAGAGTTTTTCTAACGGTAAATTGATAGAGCGTATCTATGCCAATAAGTTGCTGTGGAACAGAGAAAAACAATGTTGGACACTAGAAGGATATACCCAAAGAATTTTTAAAGATAATAGGGAGTTTATCTTTAAAGGCAATAAAAAAGATACCGTTTTGAGCCTAAAGCCAGATGAGTTTTTTGAGAAAACAAAAGTGGTTTCTTCCATGACCAATCCCGAGCTCAATAACTATATCCGCAAGGAGACAGAAAAAGGCAATCCCAAGGTAAATATTTTTAAAGTTGAACTCTATAAACGCACAGTAATTCCTGTAGCTTTTTATGTATTAACTCTTTTGGCTGTGGCCGTTTCTAGTGGCAAAAGTAGGGGCGGAGTGGGCTTTCATTTGGGCATAGGTCTAGCTTTAACCTTTACCTATTTATTGCTCATTCAGATATTCAACACGGCAGGCAACACGGGAGTGCTTACCCCATGGATTGCCGTTTGGATTCCACCGGTTCTATTTTTCTTTATAGCCTTAATTTTACTAAAAAGGGCCCCCAAATAAATGATTTATTTAAGTCCAAAAACAAGTAATTATTTACTGCTACATTTCATTATTTTTCTCTGGGGCTTTACACCAGTTTTAGGTAAATTAATTTCGTTACAAGCCCTCGATTTGGTCTTTTGGCGCTTAACATTTTCATTGCTCAGTTTGTTTATCTATCTAAAATACAAAGGAGCTTCACTCAAAATTACACCCAAAGATTTCGGACATTTAATGGGTTGGGGTGCAGTGGTGGGAATTCATTGGTTTTGCTTTTATCATGCCATCAAAGTCTCTAATGTATCAATTGCCTTAGCAGGCTTTAGTACCATTACTTTGTTTGCAAGTATTCTTCAACCTATCTTATTAAAGAAGAAATTTTTCTGGGGAGATGCATTGTACGGACTAATTATTGTGGCCGGACTTCTTGTAATTTTGCAATTTGAAAAGTTTTATGCCATAGGTATAGTTTTCGGCATTTTTGCGGCAATTACTGCTGCCTTATTTGGTATTTATAACGGTAAGCTGATCCAAAAACACGACGCAGGAAAAATTACTTTTTACGAATTTTTAGGCGCATTGGTCACCATCAGTTTATTACAAACATTCAATGGCGAGATAGTAAATATTCGCTTTCCAGTGAGCACAGATTTAATTTACTTGCTGATCCTAAGTCTTGCATGCACCACCTTGGCCTTTACACTCAGTGTAGAAATACTCAAGAAGATTGATCCGCTTACTGTAATCATCACCAATAACCTTGAACCTATATACGGAGTAGTTTTTTCACTCCTCATTTTTGGCCAAAGCGAAATGATGAGCTCCGGCTTCTACCTTGGCGCCAGCGTATTATTATTCGCAGTATTTACCTATCCTTTTTTTAAAAGGAAGTTCTATAGGAATTAGTCGAGGGTAGAATTCTGCACAAAATATAAACACGCTTTAAGAGCCTAGCGCAAAGCAGTATCTTGCAGCCAATGGCAAAGAAACTCGAAAGTAGTGAAACCCCTTTAATGAAACAATACTTGGATATTAAAACCAAATATCCAGGTGCCATTTTGTTATTTAGAGTCGGCGATTTCTACGAAACATTCGGCGAAGATGCCATTAAAACCGCTCAAATTTTGGGCATTGTTTTAACTAAGCGTGCCAATGGTTCTGCTTCTCATATTGAATTGGCAGGCTTTCCGCACCATTCATTAGACACCTATTTGCCTAAGTTGGTTAGGGCAGGGCAAAGGGTTGCCATTTGCGATCAATTAGAAGACCCAAAACTTACCAAGAAAATAGTAAAGCGTGGTGTAACAGAACTCATCACCCCTGGTGTTAGCTACAATGATAAAATACTTGATAACCGAAGCAACAATTACCTAGCTGCAGTTTTTTTACAAGAGGATAAAGGTGGAATTGCTTTTTTAGATATTTCTACTGGCGAGTTTATGGTTACCGAAGGTCCTATTGCCTATTTAGACAAGTTGTTACAGAGTTTTAAACCCTCCGAAACCCTTGTGTCTAAAAAGCAATTGCCTCAATTTAAACAATTATTTGGCGATAAACTCTATACCTATACCCTTGATGAATGGAATTTTCAGCACACGTTTACCTATGATAAATTGCTGAACCATTTTCAAACACAAAACTTAAAGGGATTTGGTATACAAGAGTTACAATTGGGTATCATCAGTGCAGGTATTTGCTTGCATTACTTGAGCGAAACACACCATGAGCAGGTAGGCCATATCTTGAGTATTTCTAGAATCAACGAAGAGAAATATGTGTGGCTCGATAGGTTCACTATTCGTAACTTAGAATTGCTGAATTCACCCAATGAAAATGGGGTACCCCTCATTCAAATTTTGGATCAAACCGTAACCCCTATGGGTGCCCGCATGCTCAAGCGCTGGTTGGTGATGCCACTCAAAGATTTGGTGCTCATTACCGAACGTTTAGATATTGTAGAACAAGCCAAGCAACAAGGAAAATTGCGCAAAAAAGCCATGGAGGCCCTCGGGCAAGTGGGCGATTTGGAAAGGCTTATCTCTAAATTAGCCATGCGCAGAATTGGTCCCAGAGAATTGCAACAGCTCAATCGTTCCCTAAAAATGATGCCTGTAATTCAGCAATTGTTAAAAGAATTTAATCATGCATTAATCAATACCATTGCAGATCAAATACACCTTTGTACTTGGGTGGTTGAAAAGCTAGATAAAATGCTCATGCCCGAGCCTCCTTTGCTTGCCAACAAAGGAAATGTGATCAAGGAAGGCGTGGATGCAGGCCTAGATGAGCTCAGAAAAATTGCTTTTGGTGGCAAAGATTACCTCTTGCAATTGCAGAAAAAAGAACAAGAACGAACAGGGATTCAAAGTCTAAAAATTGCCTACAACAATGTGTTTGGTTATTATTTAGAGGTAACCAATGTGCACAAAGACAAGGTGCCCGCAGATTGGATGCGCAAGCAAACACTCACCAATGCCGAACGCTATATAACCGAAGAATTAAAACATTACGAGGAACAAATTTTAGGTGCCGAAGAAAAAATTTCGGCCATTGAAGATCGTCTTTACAATGAATTGGTAACCTCATTGGCAGAGGAGATTACGCCCATCCAAAGCAATGCCCATGTGATGGGTAAAGTAGATTGTTTGTTTGCTTTTGCCCAATTGGCCGAAACAAATCGTTATTGCAAACCAGAACTCCATGAAGGCTTTGATTTGATGATCAAAGATGCCAGGCATCCTGTGATTGAAAAGCAATTGCCTCCTGGTATTCCGTATATTTCAAATGATATTTTCCTAGACAAAGATACCCAGCAAATCATTATCCTTACTGGCCCCAACATGAGTGGTAAATCTGCCATTTTAAGGCAAACTGCCTTGTGTGTGATCATGGCACAAATAGGTTGTTTTGTGCCTGCCTCAGTGGCTAAAATGGGTATTGTAGATAAGGTTTTTACCAGGGTAGGAGCCAGCGATAACCTTTCTTCTGGTGAGAGTACTTTTATGGTGGAAATGACCGAAACCGCCAGTATTCTCAATAACCTTTCGCCCAATAGCCTTATTTTATTAGATGAAATTGGCAGAGGTACTTCCACCTATGATGGCATATCTTTGGCTTGGGCTATTACAGAATATTTGAACCAACATCCTTATAAACCCAAAACATTATTTGCCACCCATTACCATGAGTTAAATGAGTTGGAAATGCCAGGCAATGGTATCAAAAATTTCCATGTCAATGTAAAGGAGCAAGACAATAAAGTTATCTTTTTGCGCAAGCTAAAACCGGGTGGCAGTGAGCACAGTTTTGGTATTCACGTGGCACGCATGGCTGGCATTCCTAAAACCGTTTTGAACCGATCCGACGAACTACTCAAAGACCTCGAAAAAGGCCGTGAGCAGATGTCGGCCAAAGAATTAGGAAAGGTAAAAGTAAGCCCCATCCAACTCAGCATGTTCCAAATAGACGACCCCGTTTTAATAGGCATCAAAGACCAACTCCAATACTTAGACCTCAACACCATATCGCCCATTGAAGCCTTGCTTAAATTGAGTGAGTTGAAGAAGTTATTTGAGAAGTAGCTGCTGGCATCTGGACTCTAGCATCTGGCCTTTAGCTTCTGGCCTCTAGCTTCTAGCCTCTCGCCTCTAGCACCTGGCCTTTAGCTTCTAGCCTCTAGCACTATGTCATAAGTGCTACTTGCAGCCCGTAAAGACGCGATTTATCGCGTCTCCAGTAGCCAGCAGCCAGCAGCCAGATGCCAGTAGCCAGATGCCAGCAGCCAGATGCCAGTAGCCAGATGCTAATACCCAACCACTTTTCCCCAAATTTTCGTTTGAAAATCAGCTAATAAGCAACTTTTTTACTTTTTTTTATCAATAGCCCTTGTAAATATTAGGTTCAGCCTTATATTTGCACTCCCCAAAAGGGAATCTAACAAGGTAATTACCGAGTTGGGTAAATGCGAGAGTAGCTCAGTTGGTAGAGCGCAACCTTGCCAAGGTTGAGGTCGCGGGTTCGAGCCTCGTCTCTTGCTCAAAAGCAAAAAAGTTATAGGTTAGCCTATAACTTTTTTCTTTTAGTGTTCTGTAAATTAGCGCTCGGGTGGTGGAATTGGTAGACACGCAGGACTTAAAATCCTGTGTCCTTTAAAGACGTGCGGGTTCAAGTCCCGCCCCGAGTACGAAAAAAGCCGCTTTTAGCGGCTTTTTTTATGTTATACATGTATTTTACATATGTGAAAATAAGTCAGGTTAAATTCAAAATAAGCATTTCTAAAGTTTTTTGTTTTTGCGTTATTGCTGATTTCCTTTTCTTGTTCATTAATGCAGAATATCAACTTGCTTTATCCCCTTAGTAACTATTCCTTTATATTAAATTAACCTTGCAGTTGCACGCCAAAGGCATTTTTGCTTACATCATGAATACAAGCAAAAACAAAAAGCGTAAGATTGATTTACTGGTTATTTCTGATGTTCACCTTGGCACTTATGGTTGCCAAAGTAAGGCCCTATTGAATTACCTAGACAGCATTAAGCCAAAAGCAGTAGTACTCAATGGCGATATCATTGACATGTGGCAATTTAGCAAACGCTATTGGCCAAAATCCCATATGAAGGTTATTCAAAAAATAATTAAATGGGTGAGTCAAGGTGTGAAAGTGCATTATATTACTGGTAACCACGACGAACTCTTGCGCAAATTTGCGGGATTCAAAATGGGTACTTTGCACATAGAAAATAAACTCATTCTTGAGCTAGATGGCAAAAAGACCTGGATATTCCACGGCGATGTGTTTGATGTAACCATGAAACATTCCAAGTGGCTCACAAAATTAGGCTCGCACGGATATGATCTGCTCATTATCATAAACGCACTTTGCAATTTGATTTCAGAGAAAATGGGAAAGGGTAAAATATCCCTTTCTAAGAATATCAAAAATAGCGTTAAACAAGCGGTAAAATTTATCAATGATTTTGAAGTAATCACAGCCGAAATTGCCATTGCCAATGGGTATGATTATGTGCTTTGCGGACATATTCACCAGCCCGAAATGAAAACCATTACCACAGAAAAGGGCAGTGTACAATATTTGAATTCGGGTGATTGGATTGAAAACCTTACCGCTTTAGAATATGCAGATGGTGCTTGGAGTTTGTATAAATACAATGAGGCCGATTTTGATATTGAACAGGAGGAAACTGAAGATTTAGATGATCTGGTGATGATGAGCAATGATAAAATTTTTGATAAAATGTTGAACGATTTTATGTCGGCTTCAACCGTATTAAAGAAGGTTTCTTAAATGAATATTTTATATGCAGTTCAAGGCACCGGGAATGGCCACATCACAAGGGCTATTGAAATAATTCCACACCTTCAAAAGTATGGCAATTTAGATATTTTGGTTAGCGGAATCCAATCTGATATTGAACTTCCGTTTAAGGTTAAATACCGTTTCAACGGACTTTCATTTGTATTTGGGAAGCAAGGCGGAGTAGATATTTGGAATACCTACTGGAAAATGAAATCTTTCAAGTTAATGAAGGAAATTAAATCTCTTCCTATAGCCAAATACGATTTAATTATCAGCGATTTTGAACCTGTTTCTTGCTGGGCTGCGCTTAAAGCGGGCAAAACTTGTATTGGATTAAGTAACCAAGTTGCCACCTTACACCCGATGGCTCCTTTGCCCAAAAAAACAGATTTATTGGGTAAAATGGTGCTCTCACATTATGCCCCTGTTACTTATGAATACGGCTACCACTTCAAATCTTTGGATCAGCATATTTATACACCCATTATTAGAGAAGAAGTTAGGGAAGCCATTGTTACCCAGCAAGGCCATTATACTGTTTACCTTCCATCTTACTCAGATGAAAAAATAATCAAGAATTTAAAAAAGTTTGAAGCCATTAAATGGCAAGTTTTTTCTAAGCACAGTAAGAAGAAATACAAAATTGGTAATATCAATATAATGCCTATTCAGAAGGATAAGTTTCTTGAAAGTTTGGCGTCAAGTGAAGGTGTTTTATGCAATGCGGGTTTTGGTACCACAAGCGAAGCCCTTTTTTTGAAAAAGAAATTATTAGTAATACCTATGAAAAACCAATATGAACAACATTGCAATGTGGCTATGTTAAATTCAATGGGAGTGCCAAGTATTAAAAAGCTCAATAAAAAAAATAGAGATGCCATTACCAATTGGCTCAGCGATTCAACAATAGTGAAAGTTGATTACCCAGATAATGCGGCAGAAATTGTGGAAACCATTGTTCGCAACCATGCAGAAAAAAAAGAATTCTCAGAGAATAAACCCACTTCTAAATGGTATAAGCATTTATGAACCCAATCCTCACCCGCAAAGACAAAATAGTAAGTAGTGATTTTGGTAAATCGTTTATTTGGGGCGTTTCTACCTCTGCTTTGCAAACTGAAGGCCACCACAAAGCAGACGGCAAGGGTCCAAACATATGGGACGAATTTGTAGAAGAAAAAAAAATTAAAAACCAAGATAAACATTACCACTCAAGTGGGTTTTACCAACATTTTAAGAAAGACATTGACACAGTAAAAGAACTCGGTATTACAAATTTTAGGTTCTCTATTTCTTGGGCGCGCATTATTCCTGATGGTTATGGTGAGGTGAACCCAAAAGGCTTAGATTTTTATATGCAGGTAATTGATTATTGCATAGAAAGCAATATAGTGCCTTGGATAACGCTTTACCATTGGGATTTGCCATTGGCTTTAGAACGCAAAGGTGGCTGGGTTAATAGAGAAATACTTATATGGTTTGAAGCCTATGTTAGGGTTTGTATCAATGCCTACAAACACAAGGTTAAACATTGGATGGTTTTAAATGAGCCATTAGTATTTACAGGCGCAGGATATTTTGCAGGAATTCATGCTCCAGGTAAAAAACACCTAAAAAACTTTTTGCCAGCAGCTCACCATGCCGCTCTATGCCAGGCTTTAGGTTATAGGGTTATTAAAGAAATTCAACCCAACTCCCATGTAGGAACAACTTTTAGTTGCTCGCACATTACTCCTTATTCCATCAAAGAAAAGGATTTGAAGGCTGCCCATAGAATGGATGCATTGTTGAATAGGTTGTTTATAGAGCCAAGCCTAGGTTTGGGTTATCCCATAGAATCACTGCCTGTTTTAAATAAAATGAAGCGCTACATGAATCCAGGCGATGAAGCATTATTGAAAGCTGATTTCGATTTCATTGGTATTCAAATTTATACCAGAGAAGTAGTGGCAAATAGCTTTTTTACGCCTTATGTTAAGGCTAAAATAGTTCCAGTGAATGAAAGAAGGGTACATCATACTAAAATGAGTTGGGAGGTTTATCCCGCATCCATTTATGAAATAATTAAAAAAGTAAGTGTCTATAAAGGAGTGAAGAAAATTATTGTTACAGAAAATGGTGCATCTTTCAACGATGAAGTTTTTTTAGGTAGGGTACAGGATTTGGATAGGATTCACTTTTTAGAAAAATACTTAGAGCAAGTTCACAAGGCATTTTTAGAAAATCATAAAATTGAAGGCTATTTTGTTTGGTCGCTCACCGATAACTTTGAATGGGCTGAAGGATATGAGCAAAGATTTGGCTTGGTATACATTGATTATGATTCTAAAGAAAGAATCATAAAAAATTCAGGGTTTTGGTACAGAGAATTTTTACAGTCTTAATTTCTATTGTATTATTCATTTTATCAAAATACAATCTCGACTAATTTATTGGCTAAATAGCTTGTAATCTTTTGAATGTGGCTTACTGTGGATAAGCCATTTTACCTATTGCAAAAATTAACTTATTATTGATGCAAATTATATTTGGTTCAAACCTATCATTATGACTACTGACCTATTAATTGCCTTATTTACGCTAGTTGCCCTTGAAGTAATTCTTGGAATTGACAATATTATTTTTATTTCTATTTTGTCGGATAAACTTCCCCCAAACCAGCGCAAAAAGTTGAGGCAAACAGGTATAGCCCTCGCCATGATTATGCGATTGGGTTTGCTAACAGTAATTTCTTATATCATGAAGTTACAATATACTTTATTCACCATAAATGAGATTGATATTTCAGGGAAAGATTTGATATTAATAAGTGGTGGTTTGTTTTTAATTTATAAAAGTACAAAAGAAATTTACCTTAAAACAGAAAATAATGAGGAGAAAACTAATGTTAAAACTTCCAAAGTAAGCTTTAGAGATTTACTCATACAAATTTTGTTAATAGACATTGTGTTTTCAATTGATTCTATTGTTACCGCTGTTGGAATGGTAGAAAACATTTGGATTATGTACGCAGCTGTGGTTATTTCAGTTTTAATCATGCTTTTGGCTTCTGGCGCCATCAGTAAATTTATACATGATCATCCTTCTTTTAAAGTTTTGGCTTTGTGTTTTTTAATTGTTATTGGCATTTCTTTAATGGCTGAAGGTTTAGATGTACATATACCAAAAGCATACATATACTTCTCAATGGCCTTCGCTTTCATGGTAGACGTTATCCAAATGAAAACCTCCAAACCCAAAAAAAAGTAACCCAGCCTTTAGGCTGTGGTATACCAACCCCAACCTTCAGGTTGGGGACCACAGACGCCAGCGGCAGCCACCAGCCACCAACCCCAACCTTCAGGTTGGGGACCACAAACGCCAGCGGCAGCCACCAGCCACCAACCCCAACCTTCAGGTTGGGGACCACAAACGCAACCACCAACCCCAACCTTCAGGTTGGGGACTAACACAAACAACCATGAAAACACTACACAAATCAAATACCCGCGGACATGCAAACCATGGTTGGCTAGAATCCTATCATAGCTTCAGCTTCGCATCCTACTATAACCCCGAAAGAATGAACTTTGGCGTACTCAGAGTGTTGAACGACGACCGAGTAAACCAAGGAATGGGTTTTGGAACGCATCCTCATGAAAACATGGAAATCATTTCCATTCCCTTGGAAGGCGATTTAGAACACAAAGATTCTATGGGAAACACCACCGTTATTAAACAAGGTGATGTGCAAATAATGAGCGCGGGAACAGGCATTTATCATAGTGAATACAATAAAAATAAAGACAAGCTCACCAAGTTTTTACAAATTTGGATTATTCCTAATAAGCAAAATGTAACGCCTAGGTACGATCAAATTACCCTTGATTTAAAAGACAGACACAACAAACTGCAACAAATTTTGTCGCCTAACCCAGAAGATGCTGGCGTTTGGATTTACCAGGATGCTTGGTTTCATATGGGTAAATTCGACCTAGGATTTAAAACCAACTACCACCTTAAAAAAGATGGCAATGGAGTTTATGTATTTGTGTTGACTGGCGATGTTAAAATTGATGAGCAATTGCTGAACCAAAGAGATGCATTGGCTTTAACAGATATAAATAGTTTTACACTTGAATCACTTTCACAAGATGCCGAAGTTTTAATAATAGAAGTTCCAATGCAATTGCCTTAGCCGTTTTTAAACTTGCGGAATAAAAAATTGCCTTAATATTTTATTCTTAATCTTTTAAAAATAAATCCCATTAGCCATAAGGGACCAATCAATAAAAATTGAATGTCTTTTAAAAAAGATGGCTTCTTTTTTTCGATATGATGTCCCCAAAATTGCCCAATCCATGCAGCAATAAATAAGCCTATAGCAATTGCAAATACAGGCAACTCCAAGCCTTGCATAGTCATACTTAACCATAAACACAAGCTAGCAAACATGATTGTTACTAATCCTAAATTCAAAGATAATCTTAAGTAGAAAAATGCAGCAAACAACAATACCGCATGCGCAAAAGTTAGGTTCAAACCGAAAAAAATGGGTAATTGCAACAACGACAAAAGCGCAACCACACTAAAGAAAATAACAGGCACACAAATCCAATGTACCATTTTATTAGTTGGGTTTTGGTGACTCTCACCATATTCATTAAACCATTCCTCTATATTCCTCATATTATCGATTAAACAGTAGTCGTTTTCCATACTGACTTTCATCAAATTTACCTTCTTTATAAACCAGGTTACCATTCACAAAAGTATGTGTGATCACCGAGTCAAATTGCGTTCCTTCGAAAGGACTCCAGCCGCATTTGTATAGGATATTGCTTTTTGAAACGGTATAATTTTGGTTCAAATCTACCAATACCAAATCTGCATAAAAGCCCTCTCTAATATAACCCCTGCGGTCAATTTCAAATAAAATGGCAACGTTATGGCAAGCCTTTTCTACTATTTTTTCTAAGGTAATTTTTCCTTGTTTGTATAGTTGCAGCAAAGCATTTAAGTTATGCTGAACCAATGGTCCGCCCGAAGGTGCTTTTAAATAAGGCATGCTTTTTTCTTCCCAAGTATGCGGCGCATGATCTGTTGCCAATACATCTATTCTGTTGTCAATTACTGCTTGTAATATGGCATCTCTATCGCTTGCTTGCTTAACCGCAGGATTCCATTTTATTAAATTGCCTTTGGTTTTATAATCTTCCTGGCTGAACCAAAGATGATGCACACAGGCTTCTGCTGTTATTTTCTTTTGAACCAAAGGAATGGTATTATCAAAAAGGCTTAATTCTTTAGCAGTGCTAATATGTAAAATATGCAAACGAGTACCATGCTTTTTAGCCAAGCCAACGGCAAAAGACGACGACAAATAACAAGCTTCTTCGCTCCTTATCATAGAGTGGTAAGTGGCATCAATATCTTCTCCATATTCGGCAATCACCTCAGCCTGGTTTTTCTTTACCAAAGGGTCATCTTCGCAATGAGTAGCAATTAAAGTCTTAACCTCGCTAAATATCGACTCTAGCGATGTAGGATTGTCAACCAACATATCGCCAGTGCTTGAACCCATAAATATTTTTACGCCACAAATTTTGCTTTGATCTAGTTTTAATAACTCTGCTAAATTGTGATTGGTGGTGCCCATAAAGAAACTATAGTTTGCCAAACTACATTGTGCAGCCCTACTATATTTTTGCTCTAGTAACTCAATGGTAGTGGCACTTGGCGAAGTATTGGGCATTTCCATATAGGAAGTTATTCCACCAGCTACTGCTGCTTTGGCTTCAGTATAAATTTCTCCTTTATGCGTTAAACCGGGCTCCCTAAAATGCACTTGGTCATCAATTAATCCAGGCAATAAATACTTGCCTTCGGCATTAATTACCGTATCGGCTGGCATACTAATTCCTTGTCTAGCAATCTTTTCAATAAAATTACCTTTTATATAAACATCCGCATGAAAGATTTCTCCCTCATTGATCAATTTTGCATTTCGTATTAATGTAGTTTTCATTGCTGAGCGAATTTACTCATTTAACCTTAAATGGAAAAAATTTTATAACTTTTTTACTGACTGCTTGTGCTTACATTTGATGCCTAAATTAATAATTTGACTCGGTCTCCTAAATTTTTTGCTTGGCTTGCCTTTGCAGCCGTTTCCATTTTTTGGGGAACCACCTTTTTGGCAATTAGCGTTGGCGTTAAAACTTTCCCACCAATACTCATGGCTGCGTTTAGGCATAGCATTGCTGGAATTATTTTACTTTCATTTTTCTTACTTCAAGGCTTTAAAATTCCTAATTGGAAGTCATTAAAAACCTATGGTCTCAATGGAATTTTGATGTTGGCAGGTGGAAATGGTATCATAAGTTGGGGCATGCAATATGTTGGTTCAGGACTAACTGCGCTCATTTGTGCACTTACACCCGTATGGATTGTTATTATCAATAAAGTTTCAGGCAATCAAGAAAAATTGCATCCAATGGCTGTTTTAGGTTTTATTATTTGTTTATGCGGACAATTTTTTTTATTCAAAGATAAAATAAAACTGTTTGAGAATCCTATGTTTATATGGGGTATTTTGGCCGTTGTATTATCCAATTTTTTCTGGGCATTGGGTACCGTTTATTCTAAGAACCACAAAACCAGTGAGCACCCATTATTTGCCTCGGGTTTGCAAATGATACCAGGCGGAGTGCTACTTTTTATCATCTCATTTTTCAGGGGCGAAATGCAACATGTTGCGCCTTCCTCCGAAGCAATTTGGGCTGTAGCCTACCTCATTGTTTTTGGGTCAATACTAGCCTATGGTTCATACATGTACGTTATAAAACAATTGCCTGCAACCATTGTATCTACTTATGCCTATATCAATACAATTGTGGCTATTATTTTAGGTTGGTTTTGGTTGCATGAGGCTTTAGATACTTCAACTATTATCTCGGTTGTTTTAACAATAATTGGTGTTTTTTTGGTAAGCAAAAATTCCTAAAACTGTTTGAACCAAAATTATAAGTTCACAAGATAAAAGTATATGGGCATGCCAAACGTAATGTTAAACGGAAAGGTTACTGCCAAGGCCATTGGAAGAAAAAGGCCTGGATTTGCCTTTGGAACTGCAATTTTTATGGCAGCTGGCACTGCAATATAACTGGCACTTGCAGCCAATACTGCTAACATAAACCTATTGCCAATATCGCTTGTAATGGTGCCGCTAATGAGTGCAATAAAGCAGCCATTTACCAAAGGAATTATTAAGGCAAAAATTAACAGAAACCAACCCTGTTTAAAGAAATCATTCAACTTTCTGCCACTTTGAATGCCCATATCCAATAAAAACAAAGCTAGAAAACCCTTAAATAAATCGGTGGTAAATGGCTTTATCCCTTGAGCCTGTTGATCGCTGGCAATAAATCCAATAACTAAACTTCCTAAAATTAAAAGCACACTTCCATTGGTAAACGAATGACCTATAATACTGCCAATTCTCTTAGACTGTTTATCGCCTTTGTTGAATTGCCTGATCAATATTACTCCTATAACAATTGCAGGGGCTTCCATTAACGCCATAATCGCTACCATGTGTCCGCCAAAGTTTAATTGTTGTGATTCCAAAAACGTGGCAGCTGTTACAAAAGTTACCGCACTTACACTTCCATAGGAAGCAGCAATTGCACCTGCATCTTCTACACTTAATTTTCTTTTTAAAATGAAAAAGGTATAAAATGGAATAACGCTGGCGGCAGCTAATCCCAAAATAACCGACCAAATAATTTCGCTCCCAACGGAGCTATGCGCCAATTCCTGTCCCCCCTTGAAACCAATTGAAAACAACAAATACAAGGAAATGAATTTGGATGAGTTAGGCGGTATTTCTAAATCGCTTTTTAAACGTACCGAAAGCACGCCTAAAATAAAAAACATGAATGCAGGATTGGTTAAATTCGTATAAAGTAAATCTAAATTCATATTTATAGGTGCATATTTTTAAATGCCTGCAATAATATATGCTTTTTATTGATTAGTTTTATTTATATTTATTATCAATAGTATAAATAATATTTATGTTAAATTAACTGTTTGAACCCAAAATAAACTAATACTATTCACCTTTCACCATTCAATATAAATACTAAATCGGGCTACTATGCATAATTTGTATTTACTTGCGAGTATTCAATCCTTATAACATGCCCACTTCTTCCAATAAAAATTCACCTGGTGCTATCATAGAAAAAACAAATTTGCATCCCCGCAATGCCCATAGAAATGGTTATGATTTTGCCGCTTTGTGTGTAACATCACCATCCCTTAAAGCATTTGTGGCTCCCAATAAATATGGCAATGAATCTATTGATTTTGCTGACCCAAAAGCTGTTAGAGCGCTAAATTCAGCCTTGCTCAAACATTTTTATAATGTTGATTATTGGGGCATTCCAGATGGTTATTTATGTCCTCCCATACCCGGCAGAGCCGATTACATTCATGCCATGGCTGATATACTAACCGAGTCTAATAAAGGTGCTATGCCTTTAAATATCATAGGTTTAGATATTGGTACTGGCTCTAATATTGTTTATCCATTATTAGGTTCAGCCATATATAATTGGAAATTTGTTGGTACCGAGACCGATGAGGTTGCCTTAGAAAATGGTAATCATTTGATTGAAGAAAATCCCGGATTGGCAGATAAAATTAGCCTTCGCAGACAATATAAAAGTACTTCCTATTTCAAAGGAATTATCACTCCCGATGAACATTTCGATTTTACCATGTGTAATCCCCCTTTTCACAGCAGTGCAGAGGAAGCCAGAGATGCCTCTATTCGTAAAACCAGCAACCTCAATAAAAGGCAAGTAGAAGAACCTGTGCTTAATTTTGGTGGCAGCAACCATGAGCTTTGGTGCGAAGGCGGCGAAACCTATTTCATCAAAAAAATGATGGAAGAAAGTATAGAATATGGTAGGTCGTGTTTTTGGTTCTCTACATTGGTTTCTAAAGGCAGTTCTCTCGACGATTTAGGCAGAAGAATAAAGTCGCTTCCCATTCAAGATACCCGCCTTATTGATATGAGCCAAGGACAAAAACAAAGTCGCTTCATCGCCTGGACCTTCCTCACGCGTCCAGAACAAACGCAGTGGCGCCAGAAGTTTTGGCAAGCTGAGAAGTAGCTTCTAGCTGCTGGCCTCTAGCCCTCAACCTTCTTAGTCAGGTGTTACTTTAAACACCGGTATAAACGCGATTCATCGCGTTTCTTTGCGTGCGCAGGATGTCGCTTTTGCCTACCTTTTTCAGCTATAACTACATCAAAAAAAAACGGTGGCAGTACCTTTCTAAAAACTCGGAGTTTGTCTAATAGCCCGGTGGCTGAGGCTGTCGAAGCCTGCTTCAATGTTGGCATGAGTTACACCAAAACAACAAAATCCTACTAACCGCACAACACTTCGACATGCTCAGTGACCGCACTTCGACACGCTCAGTGACCGCACTTCGACATGCTCAGTGACCGCACTTCGACATGCTCAGTGACCGCACTTCGACATGCTCAGTGACCGCACTTCGACACGCTCAGTGACCGCACTTCGACACGCTCAGTGACCGCACTTCGACATGCTCAGTGACCAGAAAATACCAAAGACCAAAACTCAAAGTCTATTTTTTCCTATCTTCAATAAATGGAACAAAATGAAAAAACACATAATCTCGAAACCGGACGTTTGGGGGAAGATTTAGCTTGCCAATTTTTGGAACGACAAGGCTATGTAATTATGGCCAAAAATTATGTTGCCGGAAAAGTTGAAATTGACCTTGTATGTAAGAAAAACAAGCTATGGATATTTGTGGAAGTGAAGAGCAGATTTAATGCCTTGGTTCAACCCGAAATGGCAGTTGATTTTGCCAAACAACGCAATATGGCAAGAGGGGCAAGCAGCTATTTACACAAAAATAATATCACCGATCCAATTCGATTTGATATCATTGCCATCAATTTTTTCAATGGAAAAGTTGATATTGCACACTTTGAAGATGCATTTTATCCAGTATTCTATAAATAGTTTTAAACATGAAAAATTACTTTCATCAAACACAACCTTTTGTAGTGCCTACTACAGATGGAAAATTAATAGAAGAGCACTTAGGATTAGCTAGCAATGGCGAATCTCGCTTTAGTGTTGCCCACATGGTTGCACCTCCAGGTTGGAGTGAGCCTCACCAAACGCCACAATTTGATGAGGTTACCATTGTGATTAGCGGAAAAAAACAAATTGAAATTGATGGAGAACTGATTACACTATCTGCCGGAGAATCCCTATTTACCAGAGCTGGAAGCAGGATAAAATACAGTAACCCTTTTGAGGAACCTGTAAATTATTGGAGCATTTGTACTCCTGCTTTTTCTATTGACTCGGTAAACAGAGAAGGGTAAAAGTAGCTTTTAAATGAACATTGAAAAACAACTTGCGGCCGAACATTCAAAAAAAAATACGCTATTAATAGTTGATTATATTGGTGATGACCTCATTTTGTTTAAAGAACTAATTGATGTTTTTGTCAAAGGTGATATTCGCTTAACTCAAAGAGGTGCTTGGCCGCTGAGTTTAATTACCGAGTCATATCCAGCATTGGTTAAACCACACATTGGCTTTCTCGTTCAATTATTAGATAAACCACTTCATGTGGCCGTTAAAAGAAATGTACTCAGGTTATTTCAAACAGTTGATATTCCCAAAAAAGAAATGGGCACACTTGCCGATAAATGTTTTGGCTATTTAAATAATAGGTCTGAACCAATTGCCGTTAAAGCATTTGCCATGACCGTACTTTATAAAATTTGCCTTAAGGAACCCGACCTAAAAAACGAACTCATCCCAATCCTCGAAGACATGCTCCCATTCTCCACCTCAGGAATTTTATCCCGACTTAACAAAACCCTAAAACAATTAAAAAAATTATAACCCTACCGTCACCCTGAGCTTGTCGAAGGGAACGTCATCCTGAGCTTGTCGGAGGACTGAGCTTGTCGAACGGGAACGTCATCCTGAGCTTGTCGGAGGACTGAGCTTGTCGAACGGGAACGTCACCCTGAGCTTGTCGAAGGGCTTAGCTTGTCGAAGGGCTCAGCTTGTCGAAGGGCTTATCTAGTTGAAAGGAAAAATTAACATGAACAAATACCTCTACGGAATCGATTTTGGCACCTCCAATTCAGCTTTATCAATTTTTGATGAAACGAAGAATGAAATTGTTGAAACCATCACCATACCTTCCATTTTATATTTTCCAAAAGAGTTGGATCAAACCGATGAAATAACATACACCGTTGGCAAGCAAGCCATTTTGGAATACGTAAATGATGGCATGGAAGGCAGGTTTATGAAATCAATTAAACGAGTGTTGCCTAGGAGTAGTTTTATCGATACACGTGTTGGTTCTTATAAATTAACTGCAGCAAATTTGGCATCCTTTATTATAAAAGATTTAAAGCAAAAAGCTGATGAATTGATAGGGGAGGATTGCAAAAAAGCCATCTTTGGTCGCCCCGTTTTTTTCGACGATGATGATGCCAGCAAAGATGAATTAGCGCAAAAGCGTTTAAGGCTAGCAGCAGAAAAAGCAGGCTTTGAGCAAATCGCCTTTCAGTTTGAACCTATTGGTGCTGCCTTTGCCTACGAGAAAACAATTCAAAAAAAGGAAAGAGTGCTAGTGGCAGATTTAGGAGGAGGTACAACCGATTTTACCTTTATAGAACTCAATCCAAATGGAAATGAAAAGAAGAACAGGAGAGACGATATTCTTGCAACAGGAGGTATATATATCGGGGGCGATAGTTTTGATTCTACATTCATGTATCAACAAGGCACACCTCATTTTGGTAGGGGCGTTTTGTATGAATCTAGTCCAGGCAAAATGCTCGATATACCGCTTTCCTTTTTTACCAATATTTGCTCTTGGGAAAAAATGAATTTCTTTAACGGACAAAAAAACAAGAATGATTTAGGAAGGTGTTTTTACCTGAGCAAAAATAATCCTAAATTTAAAAATCTTCTTACCCTAACAGAACATAATCTTGGCTACTCCGTATTTCAAGCCATTGAAAAAACCAAAGTTGAATTATCAAATTCATTGCACTCAGCATTTCAATACAAGCAGCTTGGTATTGAAATCAATGACCACATCAATTTGGATTTATACAATCAAATAATCGAAAAAGACCTAAATAAAATAAGCCAATACCTTGATGCCTTTTTATTGCAATACCAAATTAATCCTACAGATATCAATAGCCTATTTTTAACTGGTGGCAGTTCATTGGTTCAAGGCGTTCAACAACTATTTCGTCAAAAATTCCCTAACATTCCCATAAATTCTGGCGATAATTTCATCAGCGTTGCAAAAGGTTTAGCCTATAGTGGTTATTTGTTTGATGAATTATAAAGAAAAATCATTCATCTTCGTAATCATTTAAATAACTATGAAAATAAAGTCTATTCAATTTGTAATTGCTTGCATGCCTTTTCTTTTTGCATGTGGCAACGGTTCAAACAATGCTATAAACAATAAAGCACAAGACGATCAAAAGGTAATCATTGCAGCCATACTAGATTCATTTAATGTAGCAGCGGCTAATGCAGATTACAAAAGGTATTTTGCCTTTTATACAGATGACGCTATTTTTATTGGTACCGATGCTACAGAGCGTTGGAATAAAAATGATTTCATGGTTTGGTCTAAACCTTTTTTCGATAAAAAACGCACCTGGAATTTTACAGCTCTTCAACGCCAAGTTTATTTAAGTGAAGATGGCAATATTGCTTGGTTCGATGAACTCCTAAATACCCAAATGAAAATTTGTCGTGGCTCTGGTGTCCTAATAAAACAAAATCAAAGCTGGAAAATTCAACAATACGTGCTCTCCACAACCATTCCCAATAACATCATCGATACAATAGTTGCCCTAAAATCCCCCCTCGAATCCCCCCTCATCCAAGAACTCCAAAAATCCTCGTCACACTTAGCCTGCCGAAGGGCCTCCCTAACAAACCCCAACCTTTAGGTTGGGGATACCAGGCAACCACCACGATCATCCCCAGGTTAAAACCACCTCGTCATCCAGCCTGTCGCAGAGCGTCATCCTGAGCCTGTCGAAGGGCCTCCATAACAAACCCCAACCTTCAGGTTGGGGATACCAGGCAACCACCACGATCATCCCCAGGTTAAAACCACCTCGTCATCCTGAGCCTGCCGCAGAGCGTCATCCTGAGCCTGTCGAAGGGGGCCTCATCCTGAGCCTGTCGAAGGGCCTCAATACTCATACTTCCCCTTCCACCTCGCCTTTAAAAAATTACGCTGCTCCAACTCTCTCGTATTGTTCCCCGGTTCATAAAATTTTCTGCCAATTAAATTATCAGGCATAAACTCTAACTCCACAAAATTATTTTCGTACACATGCGCATAAGCATAATCTTTGCCATAATTTAATTTCTTCATCAGCTTGGTTGGCGCATTGCGCAAATGCAATGGTATAGACAAATTACCCGTTTTATTTACCACTTCCATGGCTTCATTAATTGCCAAATAGGAGGCATTACTTTTAACAGAGGTAGCCAAGTAAATGGCACATTGCGATAAGATGATTCTACTTTCTGGCATGCCAATTTTATGCACTGTATCAAAGCAATTGCTTGCTATTAGTAAAGCATTTGGATTGGCATTGCCAATATCTTCACTTGATAAAACTAACATCCTCCGCGCTATAAATTCAACCGATTCGCCACCACTCAACATGCGCGCCAACCAATATACTGCTGCGTTTGGATCACTGCCTCTTATAGATTTGATGAAAGCAGAAATAACATTGTAATGCTCTTCTCCACCTTTATCGTATTTAGTGGTTTTCTTTTGTAATATTCTCCCTACAAAGTCATTGGTAATAATTATTTCGGTTTGATCCGACGCCTGACTAACCAGTAATTCCAATAGGTTCAGCAATTTCCTGCCATCTCCTTCACTGTGCTGAATGAGCAATTCGCTTTCTTTTAATTGAATGTTAAATTGCTTCAAATAGTCATCATTGGCAATGGCTTGTGCCATTAATTCCAATAATTCATCCTTACTCAATTCATTCAAAACATATACTTGCGACCTACTTAAAAGTGCATTGTTTACCTCAAAACTTGGGTTTTCTGTGGTGGCTCCAATTAATACAATAGTGCCATTTTCTACTGCACCCAATAATGCATCTTGCTGACTTTTATTGAACCGATGAATTTCATCTAAAAACAATAATACCTTGCCAATTTTCTTTGCTTCCTCAATTACTTTCCTCACCTCTGCAACACCTGCTTGAATAGCACTTAAATAATAAAAATTTAATCCCAATTCATTTCCAATAATTCTGGCTAAAGTGGTTTTACCAACACCTGGAGGTCCCCAAAAAATCATGGAAGGAATGTTTTTGCTTTGTATGGCTTGGTAAATTGGCGCACCAGGTGCCAATAAATGTTGCTGACCAATCATGTTACCCACAGTTTGTGGTCTAACGCGCTCTGCCAGAGGTTTTAATGGAGTTGAAATTTGCATAATATAGCCTCAAAAAAAAGAATTGCTTATCTTTGCTAAGATAATGCAAAAAAAGATTTCACTTATTTACTTTTTACTGACCATTCTTTTTGCGGCCAATTTGCGAGCGCAATCCAATATTCCAATGGACACCTCATCGCAAATACCGGCTCTCTATTACCGTGAAGGAAAGGCCAGTTATTATGCCAATAGTTTACATGGAAGAAGAACTGCTAGTGGCCAAAAATACAATAAGAATAAACTAACTGCCGCACACCTTACTTTGCCTTTAGGTACAAGGGTTAAAGTAACCAATAAAAAAACAGGTAAATGGGTTATTGTAACCATCAACGATAGAGGCCCCTATTCCAGAAAGTACATCATAGATTTATCCTATAGAGCGGCCAAACACCTGGGCATGACCCAAGGAAAAGGTTATGCTAAGGTTGTTATTGAAGAGCAACCCAAAAAAGATCAACCTTGGCCCCAAAAGCATGTTCCTGAGCCAGCAGGGCAAGGGTTACAGAAATAGGATAAGGATATTAGAGGTTATCTAACAAGATTTGAATGCATTCATCTAAAATTAAGTTGCTATCATCAGGGTTGGTTTCCTTTAATTTGGCTTTTTGAGCCTCGCGGTCTTTCTTTTTCTTTTCACCAATTTCAAGCTCCGTTTTATATTTAGCTTCATTTAAAGTTATATACTTCTTATCCTTCATTTCCTTCATCGATTGGATGTCTTCATTCAGGAATTTATAGCTAACTGAATTAGCCATTCTTTGATTGTGTTTTTCCTTTAATATAGGCAAGCTCACCTGAGTAAGGTTTAATTTATTATAGCTCTGAGCTGGTATTTCATCATAAGGCAATGCAAATTCACTAGCCGCTTCACCAAACTCTTTATCTGAGTATATACTTGGGAATTCAATATCAGGAATTACACCCTTAAACTGCGTGCTTCCGCCAGATACTCTGTAGAATTTGGCAATGGTCAATTTAACCTGACCCAATTTTTTGCCGTCAATATTTACAAAGCTATTTAGGTCAAATAAATTCTGAACCGTTCCTTTGCCATAGGTGGTTTCACCTATAACCAAACCTCTTTCATAATCTTGAATAGCTGCCGCAAATATCTCCGAAGCCGATGCGCTAAATCTATTTACAAGAACTGTCATTGGACCTTCCCAGGTTATGGTTTCATCTTCATCCTCCTCTGCTTTGGTAATGCCAAAATGGTCCTTAACTGCTACAATCGGACCATTCTTAATAAATAATCCCGTTAATTCTACAGCTTCTTGTAAGCTACCTCCACCATTGTTTCTTAAGTCGATTACCAACGCACTAATGGTGTCATTCTTTAACTCATTGATTAATTTTTTAACATCCCTTGTAGTGCTTTTATAATTCTTTTCACCTCTTTGCAATGCAGCCACATCAAGGTAAAATGTTGGTAATACAATTACGCCAACCTTGGTCTTCTTACCGTTGCGTTCAACAATTTTTACACTGCTTTTTGCACCTTGATCTTCCAAGACTATTTTCTCTCTTACTATTTCAATAATTTTTGATTTGTTATTAACTGCATCAGTTGAAATTACCTCTAGCCGAACAATACTGCCCTTTTTACCCCTAATTAAACTCACTACATCATCCAAACGCCAATCTAATATACTAACCATTTCACCATCTTTACCTTGGCCAACGGCAGCAATTTTATCGTTCGCAAAAATTTTCTTGCTCTTATCGGCCGGACCACCCTTTACCACTTCTCTGATTTTGGTATATTCATTTTCTGTGGTGAGTGTTGCGCCAATGCCCTCTAGGCTTAAACTCATGCTGGTAGCAAAATCTTCGGCAGCTCTTGGCGAAAAATAATTGGTATGTGGATCGGCAATTTCTGTGAGTGAATTTGCAAAGTATGAGAACACATCTTCGTTCTTTGTTTTTGCCAATTGCTTCAATAAATTGTAATATCGTTTTCTTAGCACTTCACTATAAGTTTTAAATTCTTTGCCATCGGATTTTAGTTGCAATGCTTCGCTTTTGGTTTTGCGCAACCACAAGGCATCATATTCTTTTTGCGATTTAACCCAAGGTGCTTTTTCCCTGTCTAATTCAAAAGAATCATTCTTATTAAAATCAAACTCTTGGTTCAATAAGTCAAAAGTATATTGAATGCGATCATACAAACGTGTTTGATAAAGGTTATATATTTCAAAAGCCTTATCTACGTTACCTTTCATCAAATCATCATCTAATTGATAACGGTAGGCTTCCATTTTATCAATGTCTTGTTTTAAAAAGTAAACCCTAGCTGGGTCTAAATTTTCAAGGTAATTATCAAATAGAGTCGATGATAGTTTATCATCAATAGCCAATTTCCTGTAATGATAGGTGTTTAAAATTTGTCCAATTAATTGGTACAATACAGGATGTTGGGTATCTGGAGAAAATGTTTTTAAAGCTACCTTTGTGCTGTCATTCGCATAGGCAGGTATTAAAAAAAGCGCGGCTAAAAGGCCAAAAAATAGTTTCTTAATCATTAGGTGCAAGGTATAAAAAATAGCTATTCTGCCAAATTTGATTCCAAGGAATGTTAGTTGAAATGCATAAACGGCAAATAAATTTGATAAGCGATAATTTTAATTGGGCCGATATAGATTATAAATATCTGATTCTAAAGTATTACTAGGATTTTCTACAATTCTTCCAATTTCTTTGCCCTCTCTGTAAAAAATAAAAGTAGGCACATTCTTTATTTGCATGGCATCCACATTTATATACCTACATTTTTTGGTCTGATCCAACATAACTACATCATATTGGTTTTTAGAAATCTCACATAAATCCATGATTTTATAGAAACGTGGTAATTCTTGTTGGGTATCGCTGCACCAAGAACCTGCAAATACTAATACAAAAACATTTTTTGATTCACGCTTCAATAAGGCTATTTGGGAACTGTCTGGCTTGTAACTATTGTATTGGTAATTGAACCAAGGGAATTTTTTTTGATCCAAAAGTATTTCTTTCTGGACACTTCCATTCAAAACTTGGTCACTTCCAATTTTACTTATGGTAAAAGTTTCATTTGTTTTACAGCCTAATAAATAGATATTAACTAACATTAACAGCAAGTATTTGCCATTTTTTACTATTTTTGAAAGGGTCATTTCAGATTATTTTATTTTGGAACGTAATTTGTAAAAATAAATCTATAAAACATACAAAAATGAAAAAAGTACTTTTAGCTTCAGGGATTGCCTCTTTATTAATATTTAGTAATTGTGGTCCTTCTCGCAAGGTTGAACGCATGGATCCAAATACCGTAACAGATATCAGCGGCAGATGGAACGACACCGATTCAAAATTAGTGGCCGATGAAATGATCAAGGATGTTCTGGACAGGCCATGGAGAACCAATTTTGAAATGAAAAACAGCAAGAAACCTACCGTTATTGTTGGTCAGGTTAAAAATAAAACCTCTGAACACATTGATGCTGGAACTTTTATCAAAAATATTGAAAAATCATTTATTAATTCTGGAACAGTGAGCGTGGTTCAGAGTGGCGAAGAAAGAAACGAAGTGAGAGATGAGCGCAACGACCAACAAACATTTTCTAGCGAAGAAACCCGAAAAAAATGGGGTAAAGAAAAAGGCGCAGATTTCATGCTAAATGGTGTAATTATGAGCATTGTAGACCAATACAAAAACCAAAAAACAGTTAAGTATCAAGTTAATCTTGAGCTTACCAATCTCGAAACAAATGAAAAGGTTTGGATTGGCGAAAAAGAAATCAAAAAGTTTATTAAAAACTAAAATCATTGAAAATTATTAAGTCAAAAAACGGCATACCATACTATGCCGTTTTTTTATTTCTTGTTTTCGTTTTACCTTCTTGTGCAACATACTACGAGCGCAGTGAAGACTTAATGAATGCAGTATATACCAGCAATTTTAAAGCTGCCAACAACTTGCTTGAGGACGACACTAAATGGGAAAAACCTGCTAGGAATAAGCTCTTATTTTACCTCAATAAAGGAACTGTTTTATGGATGCAAGGTGATTATGCAAACAGCAATATTTACTTTAATAAGGCCGATTTCTTTATTGAGGATTACAATAAGTCTGTTAGTGATGCGGTTTTAACCCTATTAGTGAATGCTAATATGAGTACCTATGGAGGCGAAAATTTTGAACAAATCCTCCTTCATTATTATGGTGCGCTTAATTATTTAGGCTTAGGTCAATCAGATGAAGCTTTGGTTGAAGGAAAACGCATGTTAGAGAAAATGCAGAAAATCACTGATAAGTATCAAAACAAAAACAAGTACAAACGTGATGCATTTGCACATAATTTTATAGGTCTTATTTACGATTCAAAGGGTGAGTATAACGATGCCTTCATTGCATATAAAAATGCCTATGAAATTTATAAATCGGATTACCGCGAGAATTTTGGAACAGGTATTCCTAACCAACTAAAAAAGGATTTAATTAGAACAGCAAAATTAGTTGGTTTTAATGATGAGGTAAGGACATTTGAAACTGAATTTTTCCTCAAAGCCGAGGATATTGAAACTACAAAATCTAATCTTATTTTTTTATGGAATAATGGCATGGGCCCAATTAAGGACCAATTAACCATTTCTATTATGATCATTCCTTATAATAATGGCTGGGTGGAATTTATAAACCCAGAGTTAGGCATTGCTATTCCTTTTAGAGTTGAAAATGATAAACAAAGAAAAGACTTTTTAGACATGAAGTATTTTAAGCTTGCTTTGCCTAAATACGTTGCTAGATTACCTTATTACCAGAGAGCACAATTAGTTGTAAATAATTACAATTATGAGTTAGAGTTGGCCGAAGATGTCAATGCCATTGCCTTTAAGAGTTTAGAGGATAGAATGGGTAAAGAGTTGGCAATGGGATTAAGCAGGGTAGCGTTAAAAAATTTAGCTACCTACTCTGCACAGCAAAATAAAGATCAAGAAGCTTTAGCTGCAGCTTCAATGTTATACAATGTTATTTCTGAACAAGCTGATACACGCAATTGGCAATTATTGCCGTATTCCATTAACTATACAAGAATTCCTCTTGATACCGGCTTGCAAACTATAACCTTTGAAGCATTTAACAAAGAGGGTGTAAAAGGAGCTGAAAAAACCTACAAGCTCCAAATGAAAAATAAGGAAACCAAATTTATTTCGGTTCAAACCATTGAATTTGCAGGATACGGAAATAAATAATTATAGCTTAATTCCAAAACTCCATTCCATAAAATCAGATTGTAGTTGTTGCTTTTTATTAATGGTTCCCTTAAAAAATAAACCTGTAAAAAATTTAGGATGGAATTGATACCCTAGACCAAATCTGAGGTAAACGGGTTCTTGTACATATTTCATTTGAGCCACATAATGGTATATCCCAAATGGTAAAAATAGCTTTCCTATCTCAAACCTATTGTACCAGCCTAGTGCCAAGTAGTACTTTTGTGCTTCCGAAATATCAGATACTTTCAACGATGAATTATACAACAAGGGTTG
>CANKQY010000014.1 GCA_947485745.1 Bacteroidota bacterium | reverse complement strand
TTGTATTTGAGCTGAGCCTCGTAGCTCATTTGCTGCCATTTGCAACCACCGCATGTGCCAAAATGCTGGCAGAAAGTATCTACTCTATCAGGAGAAGGCGAGACAATTTCTGTAATGGCAGCCAATTCAAACCTTCTTTTGGTTTGGATTACTTTTGCATTCACAACATCGCCCGGAACTGCATATTCTACCATCACTACCATTCCCTCGGGCCTGGCAATGCTTTTGCCCTCGCTACCGGCACTCACAATGTGCAAGTTCTCGTAAAATTTTGGCTCCCTATTTTTCTTTTTACCCATTGGGCGCGAAGATAAGGGAAAAGGTTGCAGGTCGCAAGTCGCAGGTTTCGCAGGTTTTGATTTCGTAAATAATAGCCCGGCGCATTTATGCCCGGGTATTAGGATGGCCCAAAATTCTTCAGCAGGCCTTTAGGTCTTTTTTGCAAAATGCTTATATTTCAATAATAGAAACCATAATGTTTTAAAAATTTATCGCAATTTTGACTATTCAAATAAATTCTTTTAATATTATGGTATAGAAAAGGGAATTATTCAAATTAATTTTTTAAACGGACAAACATTAACCAAAGTTTTGAAATCATTTACCATTGAAACTACATTTTTTTGGCTGAACTTCATTCTGGTGCTCATATTAGGCTCTTGCTCTTCTGTAGAAAAAAAAACTATAGTGGAAAGTAAAATGGTATATTTTGACGATAGTATTTTACAAATGGGATTGCCAATTGAAATGGTCGATACAATTTATTATATTCCTCATGACCTTTGTTGTTTGGAGGAGTGGAAAATAAAATTTAAGGAAGATTCCACGAATTGCAACTTTATTTTGATAAGATTTGACCCTACCAAGGTAATCCCAGAGCATATTAGCGAAAAAGGGCTATTTCCTGCTTTTGATAAGAGTGGTAATTTATCCATTATAAAAGACCGAACACCTGATGATTTTCCAAAATATGAATTTGCTTCATCCGATTCAGGACAGAATGATAATACTCAATTCGTAATAGCAAATTTTAAAAACTTACAATTCGATACAAGATGGATTATACATTTAGTAACGTTTGATAAACGAAATGCTAGGAGGTATAATATTTATTTTTTTTATGATCAATCGGAATTTGGAATTAAATTCAAAAGCAAATTGCCAGAAATTATAGCTCAAATAAAAATACGAGATTGATTTTTTAAAAATGGAGATTATAACAAGTTTAATTCAGCTGTAATAAAAGGGAATATAAAAATGCCAGTAGGATATCGGTGGGGAAATTTAGTATGAGAGTGTTAAAATGAGGTTTAATAAGGAGTATGGTTTATTAAAATTAGATTTCGCATTTTACACAATGACTCCATTTCTTTTATTTTTAGAGGAATTAAAGTACTTAAAACCTTTTATAATAATCAACTTTTTTTTGTAAATTTGGTCCTATGAAGCAACGTATTTATATTGACAAATCTGTTTTTGGAGGGTATTTTGATGAAGAGTTTGCTGAGCATACCATTACGCTGTTCGATAGACTTAAAAACAATGAATTTACCTTGCTGTTCTCAAACGTAACCCAAGATGAATTATCTACAGCACCTCAAAATGTACGAAATTTTGTGAAAGGCATAAGGGTTGACAACACAGAATTTATAGAAACAACATCCGAAACTGTAGACCTTGCCTCTGAATACATTTCAGAAAAGGTTGTTGGACAAACAAGTTTTGCAGATTGTTTGCATATTGCATTAGCTACAATAAATCGTGCAGACTTTTTAGTTAGTTGGAATTTTAAACATATAGTAAACGTCCAAAGAATCCGAGGTTACAATTCAATAAACATTAAAAATGGTTACAAACAATTAGAAATCCGTTCACCAAGAGAATTTGAAAAATATGAAGACGACTGAAAAACAATTTGATGCAGTAAGTTTTATGCGTCAACAAAGGGACAGATTGAGTGAAAAGTTATCAAAAATGACCAAATCTGAAATATTAGAATACTTTAAAAATAGCAATAAGGATGCTATGGTTAAACCTTGCGCAAAATAGTTCATTCAAAATAGTTATTCTATCTTTTAATGATGCGTTTTGTTAGCTAATAATTCGATTTTTATGGCAAGGAGAAAGGCTATTTTATTCCTAATTTTTATTCAATAGATTTTGTGAATAATAGCCCGGCGCATTTATGCCCGGGGATTAAGGTACCCCAAAATATCTCTATCAGGTCTTTAGGTCTTTTCTGAAAAATACTAAATATCAATATTACCGCATCAGCAATTGAAAACAGAAAAGACCTAAAGGCCTAATGAAAATCTATCGCATTGTATTCCCGAGCCTAAAGGCATCGGGCTATTTATTGTATTGATTATATAATATTTATTGTTTAGATAATTGCCCGATGCATCAGGAGCCAGCAGCCAGATGCCAGAAGCTCTCCCTATGCCGCTTTCCGCCCTGCCAAATAAACCCCTCCAAAAACAATGAGCATGCTGATGAATTTTTCGAGGCTTAGCATGTCTTTGCCAATTGCAATGGCTATGAGGGTGGCTAATACTGGTTGGAGGTAAATATAGGTGCCAACTAGGCTTGAGCTTGCGTGCTTGAGGGCGTATGCATTGAGCACATAGGTGAGGAATGTTGAACCAATGGTGATAAAGGCGATGCAGGCCCAAATGAGCGCTGGAAGGTTCATAAAATCTATCTCTAGCGCTTGGTTCAAACCGAATGGAAGCACCAGGAAGATGCCGAAGAAAAAGGCATATAATGTTACGGTGAGAGGATGGTATTTAACCATGAGGCGTTTGGCATAAACCAAATAGAAGGCGTAAATAATGGCATTGAGTGTAACAAAAATATCGCCTAATACGGTGGCCGATTGAAATTGAAAACGTTTGCCACCAATGAGCATGAGAGCCCCTGCAGACGCTATGATGATGCCTAATATTTTATTCCAGGTTAATTTTTCTTTGAGCATGATGGCTGCGAAAACCACCACAAAAATGGGCGTGTTCAACATCAATACCGATGCATTAATTGGCGTGGTAATAGAGAGGCCTTTAAAGAATAACAACATGTTTGCTGCAACACCAAAAATGGCTGAAACAAAAAGTGGCAACAGGTCTTTTTTATCTGTGATAGCGCCTTTTACATAATGCCTGTGAAAAAAGAAAATGCAAACACAGGCAACACTTACACGCAATAAAATAAAACCAAATGGTTTGATGTATTCTGGCATGGCAATTTTGGCAATGCTAAAGGTGGCGCCATACAAAAGCGATACCATGAATAAAGCTAAATGTACCTTTAAATTAGTGCGCATGAAATTTATCGTAAAGGGCTGAATGGTAATCCACGTCTAGTTCCCTACTCTCCTTTAAAAAGCGAGTGCTAAGAAATACCGCTGAAAAACTTAGTCCGAGCAATAAGGCAAACCAAATGCCATATAAGCTCCAGCCAAAATGAAATCCTAAATAATAGCCAATAGGAATGCCAATTACCCAATAGGCAATAATGGTAATGATTGTTGGTATTTTAGTATCGCCTATACCTCTTAAAACACCTAAACCTACACATTGAATGCCATCGCTTAACTGGAATAAAGCTGCAATATAGAGTAGGTTAACTGCCATGCCAGAAACCAATGGATCTGTTGTATATAAAGAAATAATAAATGGGGCAAATGCTGCCATGATTAAGGCACAAAAGCCCATAAAAATGGTGCCCATGATGAGGGCAGCTCTGCCGGCTTCGTTGAGGTCCATTTTGTTTTTTCTACCTAGCGCATCACCAACGGCAATAGAGCCTCCAGCCGAAATGCCAGTAGCAATCATATAGGTTACCGATGCAATATTGATGGCAACTTGATGCGCTGCCATAGCATAATCACTGATCCAACCAATAATGATGGCTGCAAAGGCAAATGCACCCACTTCAAAAAAATATTGAAAGCCTGATGGTAAACCAATTTTGAATATTTGGAGTAAATATTTTCTATCCTGCTCGTGTTGTTTTAAATGCAAATAGGGTTCGTAAATACTAGCTTTTTTTACATAAATAAACATACTAAATGCCATTGCCAACCTAGAAATACTGGTGGCTATGCCAGATCCAAATAATTCTAATCTGGGTAAACCAAAATGGCCATAGATTAAAACCCAGTTTAAAAAGAGGTTTAAGAGTAAGGCTAAAATGGTAATTATTGCCGATGGCTTGGTATAGGATAAACCATCAGAATATTGTTTGATGGCCATAAAAATTAATAAGGGAAAAGTACCTGCGTTGAGTGCATGGAGAAAAGTTTTGGTGAGCAGGGTTACTCTATCTGATTGTTTGAACCAATGTAAATTTTCGGCCAATAGGTAAACAATTCCAGAAATAAAAGTACCCAGAATAATTGCTGCCCAAATAGATTGCCTAAATAAGATAGCACATTGATTGGGATGCCCTGCACCTTTACTTTTGGCGACTAATGGCGAAACACCTGTGAGTGTACCAATGCCTAAAATGCAAATAAAGAAGTATACAGAATTGGCCAATGCAGCAGCTGCTAAATTGATTGCATCAAGTTTGCCAATCATAATTACATCTCCAACACCCATTAATACAATACCAAGCTGACCGATAATAATTGGGTAACTAAGCGTTAGTATTTGCTTGAAGTAAGGTTTGTATCTGTTTAAAATTTGCATAAAAGGTTTGCGAAAGTAGGTTAATTTATCATGAGTTCGCAATCCCAAGTATTTGCTGTATTTTTGCCACCTTATTTAAAAATATGCTAAGATCGATGACAGGCTTTGGCCAGGCAGAATTAGAGACAGAAAGATTTACGGTGCGAGTTGAATTGAAAAGTTTGAACAGTAAATTTTTGGAATTAAATATTCGCATGCCACGCAATTGGCAGCACAAAGAATTGGAGTTGCGCAGGGAGCTTACCAAATGGGTAGAGCGTGGTACAGCGCAATTGTCTATAAACATTGGGTATAAATTGGCTGAAGATAAAATTACTCCCTTGAACCGAGAAGTTGCTTTGTATTATTTAAATGAAGTAAAATCATTATCGGCTGAAAGTGGCTGGGAGCAGAGTGCTTTATTGAATAATATATTTATGGTGCCCAATGTTTTGCAGGCAAATGAAGAAACGCCAGATGAAGAAGATTGGAAACAAATTATATCAACGGTAAGAAACGCATACGAGCAATTTGATATTTTTAGGGTAAAGGAAGGAGCTGTTTTAGGTAATGAATTGAGCAAAATGTCGGCTGGAATTTTAAGCAAAATGCAAAGCTTAACTCCCTTTGAAGAAGAAAGGTTGAATACTGTAAAAGAGCGTATTCAAAGAGATTTACAAACTTTGAACCAAGAGCAAATGGATAAAAATAGGTTCGAACAAGAATTGATTTATTATATTGAAAAGTTGGATATAAGTGAAGAGAAAGTAAGATTGAAACAACATTGTGATTTCTTTGAAGAAACTATTCAGCAGGCGTCTACGGGCAAAAAGCTTGGTTTTATTGCCCAAGAAATGGGAAGAGAAATCAATACCATTGGTTCAAAAGGAAACCACCACTTGATGCAAAGAATGGTGGTGGAGATGAAAGATGAGTTGGAGAAAATCAAGGAGCAAATCAACAATGTATTATAAGTTATAGGTTCATGACTAAAGGAAAAGCAGTAATTTTTTGTGCGCCATCTGGTTCTGGTAAAACTACCATTGTTAAACATCTTTTAAGGGTAAATGATTCTTTTATGTTTTCTATTTCGGCCTGTACACGTAAGATGAGAGCAGGTGAGGAGCATGGAAAGGATTATTATTTTTTATCTATTGAAGAGTTTAAAAAAAAGATAGTAGCCAATGAATTTTTGGAATATGAAGAAGTTTATGGAGGTAATTTTTACGGAACTTTAAAATCGGAAGTGGAGCGAATTTGGGCTTTAGGGAAAGTGGTTTTATTTGATGTTGATGTGGTTGGAGGTTTAAATATAAAACATTATTTTGGTGAGCAAGCATTAGGTATTTTTGTAAAGCCACCAGGCATTGACGCATTGGAAAAACGTTTAAGATATAGATCAACTGAAACAGAAGAGACCTTAACCATGCGCGTTAGTAAGGCTGTAAGTGAATTGAGTTTTGAAAATAAATTTGAAAAAGTGATATTGAATGATGATTTAAATAAAGCTTTAACAGAGGCTGAGTTTTTGGTTCAAACATTTATTAATACCTAAAAAAATGGCGCAGATTGGTTTGTTTTTTGGGTCATTCAATCCTATTCATACAGGACATTTAATTATTGCCAATTTTATGGCTGATTATGCCCACTTGGAGGAAATTTGGTTTGTTGTTTCGCCGCAAAATCCATTCAAGGAAAGTGATGAATTATTGGATGAGAATTTGCGTTTGAACCTCCTAAGTAAAGCGATTGAGGCAGATGAGCGTTTTAAGTGGTGCGATATAGAATTTACGCTGCCAAGGCCATCTTATACTGAGCACACCTTATCTGAGCTGAGGAAAAAATACACCGATCATCAGTTTACTTTAATCATTGGTGGCGATAATTTAAAGAGCTTTCATCAATGGAAAAATTACAAACAGATTTTAGAAATGCACCAAGTGTTTGTGTATGCTAGGGTTGGGATTGTTGATAAGCCTTTATTGGCAAATCATCCTTCTATTAAGTTGTTTGAAGTTCCCTTGTTAAATATTTCTTCAACCTATATTAGAGAGTCAATAAAAGCAGGAAAATCTATTCGCTATTTAGTTCCTGATAGTGTGAGAATAGCCATTGATGAAAAAGGTTATTATAAATCTTAGCTTGCTTTCCAAATAGCCTTTCTATGGCAAAAAGCATATAAGCCATCTGGTCCTAACTCTCTGCCAAATCCAGAATATTTGGTTCCCCCAAAAGGAATACTCACATCACTTTTAACTATTTGGTTAATGTACACCATTCCTGTTTCAATATTATTGGCCATTTGCAAGGCCAATTCTGTGTTTGCTGTAAAAATACTTGCTCCTAATCCAAAACGGGTATCATTTGCTAAATTAATAGCTTCTTCAATCGTTTTAAATGAATATAAACTCAAAACCGGACCAAAGAGTTCTTCTTGATATGCCCGCGAATTTTTTGGAATATTTGTGAGTACTGTTGGCGGATAAAAGTAACCAGTTTTTGGAATTTCACCTGCTTGGTACAAAAGCGTGGCGCCTGCTTCAATGGTTTCATTTACCTGATTTTCCAGTAATTCTTTCAAGTCTTTGCGAGCCAAAGGACCAATATTTACTTCATCCAACATGGGATTACCCATTTTAAATTCCCTCATTTTTTGTAAGAGCAAATCTTTAAAGGCTGGCAATATATTTTCCTGAACCAAAAATCTTTTTGCTGCTACACAACTTTGACCGTTATTTTGAAAGCGAGAAAATACTACTTGCTCCATAATATCGTCCAATGGAGCATCCTCTAAAATAATTAATGGATCACTTCCTCCTAATTCTAAAACGGCCGGTTTAATATTGGCAGCTGCCATTGATGCAACAATTTTACCCGTCTTTTCACTACCAGTTAAAGTTATTGCTGCAATCGCATCATTTTCAATCAATTTAGTTACTTGGTTTTCATCAATAAATACTGTGTTAAACAAGTATGGCGCTAGACCGCTTTGATCCAATATTTTTTGTAAGGCAAGGCTACTTTGAGGTACGTTTGGAGCTGGTTTAATGAGCATGGCATTTCCGCTAACTATAGTAGGAATAGCACTTCTAAGAATTTGCCAATACGGAAAATTCCATGGAAAAATACCTAAGATAATGCCAAGTGCTTGGTATCTTAATTCAATTTGTGAGCCACTTTCTATGGTTTCAATTGTAGGATTTAATAATCGTTCAGTATTTTTAGCATAGTAGTTGCAAAGGGTAGCACTTTTAATTATTTCTGCTTTGGCATGTATGTATATTTTACCCATTTCTAGCGAGGCAATCTCTGCAAGCATGGATGCATTTTCAATGAGAAGTTCGCTCAAGGGATGTAAAAATGAAATACGGTCACTTATAGCCTTGTTACGCCATTCATTTTGAGCAATTTTTATTTTAGGTAGCAGCTTGTTTAATTCTGTTTGATCCAAAAATGAAAAGGACGCAAAATTTAATTCCGAATAAGGATTGATGCTTTGAAATGGAGTCATTGGTTTTAAAAGAATAGGCAATGTAAAACAAGATAAAAAAAGAAGCCTCTAACTGCTTCTTTTTTTAATTTAGTTTCCTCTAAAGTTAGCTGGGCGTTTTTCTAGAAATGCTTTGGTTCCCTCAATAAAATCTTCTGAGCCAAAGAAATTTCCGAACTCATTGATTTCAATATTATTGCCATCAGCACGTTTTTCATAATATGCATTTACGCAACGAATTACTCCAGCAATTGCCATTGGGGCTTTGGTTTTAATTTTATTTATTATTTCCTCGCATTTAGGAATTAATTGATCTGCTGGAACCACATGATTCACCAAACCTAATTGCAGAGCTGTAGCAGAATCAATCATATCTCCAGTCATTAAAAATTCTAAGGCTCTTCCTTTTCCAATTAACTGAGCCAAACGTTGTGTTCCAGCATATCCTGGAGTAACTCCCAAGTTTACCTCTGGTTGGCCAAATCTAGCTTTTTCGGTGCAAACACGAATATGACAACTCATGGCCAATTCGTTACCGCCACCAAGTGCAAAGCCGTTTACAGCTGCAATAACTGGTTTTGGACAATGATCGATAGCGCGTAAAACAGCATGACCTTCTTCGCTCATTTTGGTACCTTCTTCTACGGTGAAATTGGCAAATTCTGCAATATCAGCGCCAGCAGCAAAGGCTTTGAATCCTTTTCCCGTTAAAATCACACCCCTAACATTGTGGTCATCATAAATACTCAATACAGCATTTTTAATGTCGCTTAGTGTTTGAATATTTAAGGCATTTAGCTTGTCTTCACGGTTAATAGTGATGTAAAAAATTTGATCTTTTACTTCGGTTATTAATGTTTGATACATAGTTTCAACATTCAATTGGTCAATCATACAATGTTTTTATTTAAAAATTTTAGCTTCTAACTTTAATATATATTTTATTAAAACAAAATAAAATTTGTTACATTATTTCAAAAATTTATAACAAATTACTTTTTAAAAGGTTCTGTGTTCTTTTACCCATGTTTTAATAAAATCTGCAATCTCATGTGTATGAGTGCCTGGCGTGAATAATTTTCCAATTCCTAGCTTATTCAAAGTTTCAATATCTTCAAGCGGAATGATACCGCCACCTGTCACCAACACATCGCCCATTTGGTGTTGATTCATGAGTTCTTTGAGCCTAGAAAACACACTAATATGCGCCCCAGATAAAATACTTACTCCAATTACATCTACATCTTCTTGCAACGCTGCTTGAACAACCATTTCTGGTGTTTGACGAAGTCCTGTGTAAATTACCTCCATTCCAGCATCTCGCAAAGCTGTGGCAATTACTTTGGCACCTCTATCATGTCCATCCAGGCCTATTTTGGCCACTAAAACTCTTATTGGGCGGTTCATTTTTTTCTATCTTTTTTTGAGTTTTTTTCTTTTCCAGTTCTATTTAATAGTACAAAGTTTTTATTTTGAAGTTCTTTTTCAAAATAGGAAATGAATTGTTCTTCATTGATCATGTAAAATCTATATTGGTTTATACCTCCATTTGGCTGGGTTTGCGACCCATCTGCAAGCTGAGGTGCTCCTGGAATGGGGTCATAATTGTAGTTCACATCCATAAATGGCATGTATCTTTGAATTTTGAATTCTGGTGTGTTCTTAATTTTTTCATCTAACACAAAATAAACCTTTACTCCATTGTCAAGTGGTTCGAGAATCATTAAATTCCACAATGTTTTTACATCCTCATCGTTCTTGCCTAAAATAAACAAATTGCGTATTTGATAAATTTGAAAATCTTGGTGAATAGTCCAAGTTTCATAGCCATTTTGATCTATAAATTTTATTTCATTCATACCAATTTCAATATGCAATGAATCAAATTTTTGAGATTTAAAATCTTTTCCTTTGAACTGATAATTACCCTGTAACTGCTGGGGCATTAGGTCTTGATAGAGACCAGGTACTTTGTCAAATCTTGCTTGGTTACAAGCAGAAATAAATACTATAAAAAGTAATGCTGCTAATAATTTGTGTATTTTCATTATTGTATAATTAATTGTTTAATTTGTTAAGGGCATTTTCAATTCTCAATTTTGTTTCTAGATAGCCAATCATTTCGGTTATTTCAAACAACATGGGTCCACCAGCTACTCCAGTTAAAATTACCCTAAATAGTTGTAAGAAGTCTTTTCCTAAAATTTCGTTTTTTGCTAAGGCTTCATTATAGGCTCCTTCAATGGCAGCTGATTTATATTCTGGTAAAGAGGCTAGTGCTTCACTTAGGTCTTTCAATAAATTTGGTATTTTATCATTCCAACGTTTTTTTACAACACTTTCATCATAGGTAATTGGGGCAATAAAAAAGTAACTGCAATAATTCCAAATCTCATTGGTAAAACTAATTTTCTCTTTTATTAAGCCACAAGCCATTAATAAGAATTCTTCCGAAAATATTTGATCTAAACCCTTCAACTTTAAAGTCTCTTGCATAAACGGCAATAAGTTCTCGTTAGAAAGATGTCTGATGTATTGCTGGTTGAACCATTTTGCCTTATTTGGGTCGAATTTGGCGCCAGATTTACCTACCCTTTCTAATGAAAATGCTTGAACCAATTCATCCATGGAAAATAATTCTTGGCTGTTTCCGGGATTCCAACCTAAAAAAGCAAGTAAATTTACTACAGCTTCTGGTAAATATCCGGCTTCTCTGTAGCCACTATATATTTCTTGGGTTTTTGGGTCGATCCAATTAATTGGGAAAACGGGAAAGCCCAATCTATCACCATCACGTTTGCTCAACTTGCCGTTACCCTCGGGTTTTAAAAGCAAGGGCAAATGCGCAAATTTGGGCATCATTGTTTCCCATCCAAATGCCCTGTATAACAATACATGCAAAGGAGCAGATGGTAGCCATTCTTCGCCCCTAATAACATGTGAAATTTGCATCAGGTAATCGTCTACCACATTGGCCAAATGATAGGTAGGCATGCCATCGCTTTTGAATAGAACTTTATCGTCGAGTTCATGCGTATTCACAGTAACCCAACCCCTAATTTCATCGTGTAATTTAACTTCCTCATTGCTTGGCAATTTAAAACGAACCACATAAGCATCACCATTGTTCAGCCTGCTTTTCACTTCCTCCTGTGGTAAAGTGATAGAATTTGTCATGCTTTCGCGTGTTTGGGCATCGTATTTGGCGTCTAAATGACTGGCCATCAGTTTTTCGCGCATGCTTTCTAATTCTTCCGCTGTATCAAACGCATAATAGGCATGACCGGCTTCAATAAGTTGCATTACATAGGCTTTATACATGGGCTTGCGCTCACTTTGCCTGTAAGGCGCGTGTGGGCCATCGCCAAATCCAATACCTTCAGTAGCATTTATACCAAGCCATTTAAGCGATTCAATGATGTATTCTTCCGCTCCTGGCACAAATCGTGTTTGGTCGGTATCTTCAACTCTAATAATAAAATCGCCGCCGTGCTTGTGCGCAAATAGGTAATTATATAAAGCGGTGCGAACCCCGCCTATATGCAATGGTCCGGTTGGACTAGGCGCAAAACGTACTCTAACTCTTCTCTCCATAAATTATTGGGTCAAATATAAAAAGTTAGCGGCTTTTATCTACTATGATTCAGCGTTATTGATAAAATTTAAAATAAAATTCGAAAATTTGTTCTCGCTGTAGTATTTTGCAGGCCTCAGTACAATTCAAATTATCCCTATTATGAGTGATCCTAGATTAAAACCATTATTCGACCATTTAAATGAGGCTATGGACAATGCCGTTGACCATGCTGCCAATGAATTTACTAAAATCCGTGCTGGTAAGGCTCATCCTTCCATGTTAGATTCTGTAAAAGTAGATTATTACGGCTCTTTGGTGCCAATAAGTCAAGTTGCAAATGTGAATACACCTGATGGCAGAACCTTAACGGTTCAACCATGGGAAAAGAATGTTTTGCAAGCCATTGAAAAGGGTATAATAATTGCAAATTTGGGCTTTAATCCTACTAATGACGGTACTTTGATTCGAATCAGTTTGCCTATGCTTACTGAAGAGCGTAGAAAGGAAATTGTTAAAAAGGTAAAGCACGAAGCAGAATTTGCCAAAGTTGCCATCCGCACCATTCGTAAGGATGTAAATGAAAATATCAAAAAAGCACAAAAAGATGGTGTTCCAGAAGATGAGGCTAAAACCGCCGAGGCTCAAGTGCAAAAAACCACCGATGTTTACATCAAAAAAATTGATGATTTAACAGCTGCAAAAGAAGCAGATTTGATGCATGTATAATTATTAACGAATGTTAAAAATACCTGCTAACGCTAAGAAATGGGTAACACTAACCACGAAAGTGGTTGGTGTTTTTTTATTATTGGCTATCGTAGTTTTCTTTTCATTAAGAGGGTATTTTTTAAACAAAACCATTGAAAAGGTTCAACAAAAAATGTTGAAGAACTATTCTACCGCATTACTCGTGGAAGAAGCTAGTTTTACTGGTTTGGCAGGTATAAGCTTAAAAGGAATTCAATTAATTCCACAAGGTAAAGATACCTTGTTAAAGATGGATGAATTTCAATTAAGTGTGAAATTGTTTTATGCATTGTTTATGGATGTCCGTGTAAAAAGCATATCAATACACAATGGCTATCTTCAGTTAACAAAAAAAAATGGGGTCAAAAATTTTGATCAATTTTTTCAAAAGAAAGATACCGTTGATATAGATAAAAAAGAAGTCTCCGAAAGCAACAAGGAAGTTAATTATGCTGAGGTTTTGTATAAACTTATTACAAAAGGTCTCAATAAAATTCCTAATGTGGTTAACATCCACCACTTTTCTATAAAGGGGTATGATGAACAGTTATATGTAGATTTTAATGTTGATGAATTAAAGTTGGTGAATGGCTTGGTTAATTCAAAAATGGAGGTTAGCTCCAATAATATGGTTCAACATTGGGCTTTAGGCGGGCAGGTTAATCCAAGTGAAAGAAAAGCTGATTTGCAGTTTGAAAGAATGGACAGCGGACGCGTTATGATTCCTTATCTTCCAGAAAGATTTAATTTATTTGCTGGTTTTGGTTCAGCCCGCTTGGTAGTTGATGGTATTAGTTTTGATGACGATGAATTGAAAATTGATGGTTTGGCAAGTTTAAAATCGTTCGTGATTAACCATTCAAAAATTGCCAAAAAAGATGTGGTGGTTGATGCGGTAGAATTTAATTATGTTTATAAAATTGGTAGCAACTATTTATCATTAGATAGTGCTTCAAAGGTTAATTTTAATGGATTTGTTTTTCATCCATTTGTTCGCTTAGAAAATTCACCTGATACCATTTTTCATCTGGTGGTTCAAACAGAAAAGACTCCAGCCCAAAATTTCTTGAATGCATTACCCGAAGGTTTGTTCTCTCACACAAAAGGAATGGAGGCCACGGGAAATATTAGTTATAGATTAGAATTTAAATACAATGAGAATAATCCAAACGACATGATATTTGAGAGCGTTTTGGAAAAGGATAATTTACATATTACTAAATATGGACAGGCAAATTTAAATAAATTAAATGGGGAGTTTGTTTATGTTCCAATGGAAAATGGCAGGCCTATGCGCCCAGTTTTTGTTGGGGTCGCTAATCCTTATTTTACCCCTTTAGATTTGATTTCACCCTTGCTTAAAAAAAGTGTCCTTACTTGTGAAGACCCATCATTTTATTGGCATCGGGGCTTTGTTACCGAGGCTTTTAGGCAGTCTATTGTAAAGAACATACGCACAGGCAAGTTTAAAAGAGGAGCCAGTACCATTAGCATGCAATTGATGAAAAATGTTTTCCTCACTAGGGAGAAAACTATGGCGCGTAAACTGGAGGAAATTTTATTGGTTTATATTTTAGAAAATAACAACATTAGTTCAAAGGATAGGATGTTTGAGGTATATTTAAATATCATAGAATGGGGGCCAAATGTTTATGGAATAGGAGAGGCAACACAGTTTTATTTTAAGAAAAATCCATTGGATTTAACCTTGAGTGAAAGCATGTTCTTGGCTACTATTGTTCCGGGGCCTAAGCACTTTATGTGGCGTTTTGGAAAAGATGGCACGGCTAAGCCATACTTAGAACGAACCTTTAGATTTTTATCCAACAAAATGATTGGTAGGGGATTGATTATGCCCGAAGATACAATTGGGTTAACACACCAAATTAACATCACTGGTGTTGCCAAACAATTTATTATTAAAAGTGATACTTTGGTAAATGATACTATTGTAGAACGCGAACTTCTATTAATTGAAAACCATGAAGCAGTGGATGAAGAAGATTAAAGGGGCAAATGTTGTTATTCTTGTTTTTATCATTGAGTTGCTGCATTTTTTTTTCTTTAGAAAAAACCTAGGATTTATTCTTTCACCAATTTTATTTTTAGCCAGTGGTTGCTTCTACTATTTTTACCTAAGTAAGCGAGCCGAGCTTTTTTATTTAGAGCCTGTTAGGGAGCGCTCTTATAAAATTACTGGTTCTCATTGGAGGGCATTAGGTATCTTGTTATTTTGCATTTTTATAGTAGTAAGAAGCTATATTATTCTTTGGCCAATTGATGTGAAGGATTCGGATATTATTCCACTTATTTTAAATGTTTATGTGGATAGATTTTTGGGCGGTGAACCAGTATATGCAGCTTATACTGGTTTTAATTATGGCACCTTTGTTCCCAATTATATGCCATTTCAGTGGTTACCTTTTACTTTAACCAGGTTGTTACTCATTGATCCAAGATTTATTCATGCAATTGTTTTTGTGATTGCCATGCTTGCATTGATTGTAAGGTCATATAAAGTTTCAACAAGTATAAAAGAGTTAGTGGCTAAAAGTATGCTTCCATTTGTGTTTTTAGGATTAATTTTTTTTAAGCAGGAAAAAGATTTTTCGGTAACAGTAGAGTTGGTTATAGCGGCCTATTATATTTTATTGGCCTTGAGCTTTTTTAGTACTTCAAAGATTTTTCAAATTGTTGGTTTAGGGTTGTCTTTATTATCTCGTTATTCCTTGCTTTTTTGGATGCCTGTTTGGGCTTTGTGTAAGTGGTTGTATAACAAAAAGGAGTTCTTATTTATAGGAATTGGCTTGCTTGTTTTTAGCATCATATTTTACCTTGTTCCCTTTGTTATCCCTAATCCAGAAGTACTTAGTAAAGGCTCTAACCTATGGATTGATGCCTCCTTAAATGAATGGGATGGTCAAGATTGGCAGGGAAAAGGAGATAAACCTTTTCAGTTGTTTCAGGGTTTAGGATTTGCCTCTTGGTTTCACCAATTTTACCCTGGAACTTTAATGGATAAATTGTTGGCTTGTAAAAATGCTTTAATTGGATGTAGTATCTTAAGTACTTTGTTTTTAATGTATGCCAGGTTTAAAAATAGCAACTTAGATCAAAGGATTTTTTTATTGTTGTCGTTTAAGTTTAGCATGACCATTTTCTACTCTTTGGTTTTTATACCTTATGTATATCTTTATTGGGTGCCGCTGGCCTTAAGTATGGTAATTTTGGTTCAATTAAAATGGCCTCCACTAACGGTTTTAAAAAAGTAATTGTATTGTATACCGAAGAATATTTGGTGATTCAATTATACTTTGAACATGCCATATTTTATAATACAGTAGATTGCTCTAAAACCATCCTTCCAACTTATTTTTTTTCCTTCGGCGTAGGTTCGGCCGTAATAGGAAATACCTACCTCATAAATGCGAATATTTGGGATACGGCTAATACGGGCAGTTACTTCTGGTTCAAAACCAAATCTCTTTTCTTGGAGTGGAAGCGATTTAATAATATCTGCCTTGAATAGCTTGTAACAGGTTTCCATATCTGTGAGGTTAAGATTGGTAAACATGTTGCTACCAAAGGTTAGGATTTTGTTACCTATAGAATGCCAAAAAAATAAAATTCTATGCGGATTTCCTCCCATAAACCTAGATCCATAAACCACATCGGCAAAGCCATCGGTGATAGGCTTTAATAAGACGTTTATCTCATTTGGATCATATTCTAAATCGGCATCTTGAACAATGATATAATTGCCGTTAGCCTGCTTTATGCCGGTATGTATTGCTGCACCCTTACCTTGATTTACGCTGTGTTCAATAAACCTAATATAAGATTTGGTTTTAATATAGGCGTGAATAACTTCTGCGGTATTATCTGTTGAGCAATCATTCACAATCACCAGTTCTTTTTCTATGCCATTAATTAATTGAACGGAGTCTACCTTATCAAGGATATTGTGAATGGTTCTTGCCTCGTTATAGGCAGGGATGATGATAGTTAGTTTTTCTCCCATGGGATTATTTTGTTGGCGAAGTTAAGAAATGCCAATAGATTTCAAAGTCGGATTGTTGAAAGTTAATTGGCCAACACGAATCGTAAGTATAGATAAATTTAATATTTACTAAAATTCCAGCTGTTATGAGGGTAAATAAAAACAGACGTATTGGTTTGTTTTGGAATTTGAAAATTTCATCTATAGCTGCGCAAATTGGCAAGGCTAAAATGGGATAGATGTCTACAAATCCTCTATGTCCGTAAGCACATCCCAAATTCCAACACCACCAAGAGGCATACAAATAAGTACATAACAAGATTGATAATGTACCTATTATTGACCAATTTTTTTGTGTTTTAAAGAGTAAAATAATACTTGGCAAAAGTAGTAAAAATAAAGGATTGTTAGTGATCCAACCATTATTAAAGCCCAAAAGCACTTCCTTAATTTTTGGATTAGTTAAATACAAGAATCCTTCATTTTGATAGGAATAGGAGAATGGAGCTCCCGTTAGGTATAGGTTATATATTATTTGAGGTAAAATTACCCCAATGGCAATTAATAATCCAATGAGGTATTGTTTCCAATTTCTGCTAATAATAAGCTGCAAGGCATTTTCTGAAAACCCAATAATAAGCAGCAAAAACAATATATTTATTTGTCGAACCAATACTATTCCCGCTCCTAAAGCAAACAACAATTACCAATGCTTATTTTGCTTTTTGGTTTGTAATTCTTGCAATTGGTTTATAAAAACGGCAAACAAAAAGAAAGAATAAACATGCGAATAACCACCCTCAAAGATTACGTAATAATATAAATTAGTGCCACACAGCAATGCAAACAAAGAAAAATATACAGTTTTAGGTGGGTAATGGTTTAGTAGAAATTTACTTAAAAAAAGCATTCCTATTATCAAATATAACACCGCACTTAAATCTAAGGCATCTTGGTAGGGTTTGCTAAATCCATCTGCCAAATCTCCCGAGACTTTCATAAACAGGTGAGCCAATAAAAAGGATGGCATCTCCAGGATTGCCGTTCCAACTGGGTATTTGCTTTGAACCTTATTGCTTTTTTAAATCAAGGTAAAATCCATTTCCTGTAAGCGAATCAACAGATTGAGGAAATTCATTGGAATTGAAGTCGTAAATAAATAGTGCTGGTAAATAAACGTAATAACCTGCTTTATCCGACCAAATTTGGCTACTGTAAGTGAATATTTTTGAACGAATATGCCTGTTCAGAGTTGCAAAAACTAGCAGGGCGCAAAATACAAATAGGTATATTTTTAAATAGCGCAAATGAAAGATTTATTAGTTTTCTTTTTTCTTAGAATTAAATAGCTCTTCTTTATTAACTTCTTTTATCAAGTCGCCGTGTTTCAATGTTTTTGAAATAGCGCTGTAAGGTCCAGAAATTAGTTGGTCGTCTTCCTTTAAACCTTCTAAGATTTGGATGTACTTATCGTCTTGAATACCTGTTTTTACTTTGCGTATTTTAGCTTTGTTTCCTTGGTTAATGAAGACCACTTCCACATCATTTTTGCTGTCAATTAAAGTAACTTTTTTCTCTTTTTTGTTTTCCGTTTCAATGGTGTCTAAAGCACTTTCTTGGCGAACAGTTACCGCTTCAATTGGCACTGCCAAAACATTTTCCACGCGCTCTGTTTGAATCTCCACACTGGCACTCATACCTGGTCTAAACACAGATTTTCTTTTCCCAAATAATAAAGTTAGGTCTTGGTAGCTACTTCTCAAAATTCTAATCTTTACCACAAAATTTGTAACTTGGTCACTGGTGGTTTGTGCAGAAGTTGTAGCACTGTTGGCAATCTCTGTTACAATTCCTTTGAACTTTCTATTAGGGTAGGCATCTACTTCAATTTCTGAGGTGTCTCCTAAGCCAACTTTTATGATATCGTTTTCGTTTACATCAACACTCACTTCCATATCGTTTAAATTGGCAATACGCATCATTTCAGTTCCTGCCATTTGCGATGTGCCAACTACACGCTCTCCCTTTTCAACACTTAACTTAGAGACTATACCATTTACGGGTGAAAATATTTCGGTACGGGTAAGGCTTTTTTTCGATTCTTTGAGGGTAGCTTCAAAACTTTTTACATTGAATTCTGCAGATAACACACTTTGCCTGCCAGCTTCTACCTCGGCTTTGGCGTTTACATAGGTACTTTTTGCTGTTTCAAATTCTGCATCAGAAATTAATTTCTGGGCATACATTTTTTTATTTCTTTCATAAGCAGCAGAAACTTCAACAAATCTTCCTTCGGCCTGAGCCAACCTGGCTTTGGTTGTGGCTAAACTTGCTTTGGTATTATTTAAAGATGCTTCAGATCTATCTAAGGCAGATTGGTATAACTCAGGGTCGATGCGGGCCATTAATTTTCCGGCTACTACAGAATCACCTTCTTTTACATATAATTCTCTAATTTCACCAGAAACATCGGAGCTAATTTTAACTTCTTTTTCTGGCTGAACCCTGCCATTGGCAGAAACGGTTTCAATAATGGTTTTTCTTTCAATTTTTGCAATGGTAACAGACATGCCTTCACTTTTGCCAAGCCATCCTGCTTGCTTACCAATAACGGCAACTATGATTAAAACAATAACCCCAATAATTAAATATTTAAGGGTATTACTTTTTTTCTTTACTTGGTTCATATTTACTTATTAATATAGCGGTTTGCCTAGATAAAAATCAAGAACTTTTCTTCTAAATACCAATTCATATTTAGCTTGAGTAAAATCTGCATCGGCACGAATGTAGCCGTTTTTTGTGTTTAAATAATCAGCAATGCTCATCCCACCCAATTCAAATTGTTTTTCTGCAACTTCAAAAGATTCTTTATTGGCAGATAAATTTTCTTCATTTGCTTGGAATTTTTTGAAAGAAGATTTAAAGTCAACATAAGATTGCGCAATGCTTCTGTACAAATTGTTTTTAGTTAACTTTTCGTTTAGCCTGGTACTTTCAACACTCATTCTTGATTTTTGAACATTGGTGTTTACATTCCAGCCGTTGAATATTGGCACACTTAGGTTCAAACCGATATTACTACCTAAATTACGGGTAAATTGATCAGAAAATAGCGTAGTTTGATAAGACGAATACCCAGTTGGAATAGTGCTATAAACGGGAATTGGTGTGCCATTATAATCACCTGATCCAATAACAGAGGTTCTGTATTGCAAATCGCCAACACCTGTAGAACTTTGCGTGGTGTAAAAAGAATTGAAGCCAGCTGACAAGGTTAATCGTGGCGACCTTCCGCCGCGCGCCATGTGGTAGGAGAGTTCCGAACCTCTTAAACGCTGTTCCGCTGATAATACATCCGGACTTTGTTTCACAAACTCCAAATAAATGGCATCTAAAGATTTTGGCTCATCAGCTATGTTTAATTCAGCTATACTTGGTTTTTCAACCTTGTAATTGGTATCAGGTTTTATTTCAATTAATAACCAAAGGTCGAGGTAAGATTGAAATAAAGCATTTTGTGTATTTACTGCTGCCAATTCTTCACCCGACAATTGCGCTTTTAGCTGCAAATACCTGCTTTTATTGCTACTTCCTAACTCAAACATTTTTTGCTGTCGATCTACCTGCGCCATAGTTGCTTCAATGCGAGTTTGTGCAGAATTATTTAACTCTATGTTTAGTAGCACGCGTAAAAAAGCATTACATACATTTAAAGTTATGGTGTTTTTTGTTTGCTCTAAATCCTTTTCACTTGCCTTGAATATTGATTCTTGTACCCTTACATTATTTACATTTTGAAAACCATTAAATAAAGGCATGCTGCTATTTAGCCCAAATGAATTGGTTCTAAAAGCTACACCCTCTTTGGCTATATTGGTAGAAGGGTTAATGGCAAAACCTGTTTGCCAGTTATTAGAAATATTTCCATTTATTGTGGGCAATAAGGCCATTTTACTTTGCAAATAATCTGCTTTGCTCATTTGAGTAGTAAGTGCCTGTTGTTGAACAGTAATATTTTTACTGAGCGCTTGCTCCACACAAGCTTTTAACGACCATATTTTTTGATCTTGGGCACTTACAGAATGAAGGCTACAAAAACAAAGTGCAAATAGGACGGTATTTTTTTTGAATATTTGAACCATTGATTAATTTTGGTAATTAGGTTTTGATGCGAAAATAATGTTTAAATACAGAATCCCGACTATTCTTCAACGACTCCTTCCCAACTATACATGGAAGGTTAAAACCAATGATAAACAGCTGTTTTTAACATTTGATGATGGTCCGCACCCCGAAATAACTCCCTGGGTGATAGAACAGTTAGGTAAATTTGGTGCTAAAGCAACTTTTTTCTGCGTAGGAGAAAATGTGCGTAAATACCCAGAAACTTATCGTCATATTTTAGCTGAAGGGCACCAAACTGGCAACCATACCCACCATCATTTGAAAGGTTGGGCAACTGATGACCTTACTTATTTTGCTGATGTTAAAAAGGCTGAGGGGTATATAAATAGTAATTTATTTAGGCCTCCTTATGGTAGAATAAAATCATCACAAATAGCCAAATTAAAAAACAACTATAAAATAATTATGTGGGATCACTTGAGTTGCGATTATGAAAAAAAATTAAACATTGCCTATAGCATTGAGCAAATGAAAAAAGTTAAAAATGGGAGCATTGTTGTTTTTCATGATAGTGAGAAATCGTTTGAAAATTTAAAACAACTTTTGCCATTGTTACTAGCTTATTATTGCAGTGAGGGATATCAATTATTGGCCATTCCTCAGGATTAATTTATGATAGAAATCTTGCTTATACTCATTCTTTGGTTATTTGTACTCTTGCAAATACTTGTAATGGCGGGTTATTTTTCCGGTAATCCAAAGGTAAAATCAGAAAGGAGTAACCCCAAAGTGGCTATTATAATTGCAGCCAGAAATGAGGAAGCAAATATTGAGGCTTGCCTGCAAAGTATTCTTCAATTAAACTATCCTCAAGAATTGATAGAGGTATGGATAGGAAATGATAGGTCAACAGATCATACTAGTTCCTTGATTGAAAAATTCATTTTTGGCAGAAGCAATTTTAATTTGTTTCAAATAGAATGTGAATTGGGTTCAGCAAAAGCCAAAGGAAATGTTTTGGCGCAGCTAATTAAACAAACTCAATCTGAATATATTTTTGTAACCGATGCAGATATTACCGTTGCGCCTAATTGGATCAAACATTTATTGCCTTATTTATTACAGTCCAAAATAGGCATAGTGAGTGGAACTACTCTGGTTGATGGTAACAATTTTTTCGCAAAATGGCAAGGCATTGATTGGAGTTTAGGTAATGGAAATTTAATTGGTTTGGATAGATTAGGCCTAAAAAGTACTGCGGTTGGCAACAATATGTGCTTTACAAAACAGGCATACTTGGCAACTGGTGGCTATGAAAATATGCCTTTTTCGGTTACCGAAGATTTTCAATTGTTTAAAGCCATAAGGGCCAATGGTTATGAGTCGGTAAATGTATTAGATAAAGCCTCACTTAATATTTCAGTTGCTCAAAATAATTTTAGGAATTTTTTACACCAGCGCAAACGTTGGATGATTGGCGCGCAAGATTTACCAACCTATTGGTTACTCATTTTTGGGTTGCAAGCTAGCTTTTATCCCTGTTTGTTTTTTTTGCTTTTGGTTCATACCAAATTGGCTTTTATCATTTGGGTTATTAAAGTTATTTTACAATTATTTTATATCGGTTTGATCCAAAAAAAGTTGAAGGTGAAATGGCATTGGCCAACATTTTTAACTTATGAGTTTTATTCTGTGTTTATTCATTTTGCGATGATTGGCTTTTACCTTTATCCTGTTAAAATGGACTGGAAAGAACGTACGTATTAAAAACTGAGCATCTAAATTACTTATATTTGCCACGTGAATTTTATAGATACCCATACGCATTTGTATGCAGAAGAATTTAAGGAAGATAGAAAGGCTGTTATTGAAAAAGCCATTCATAATGGTGTAAGTAAATTATTTTTACCCAATATTGATATTCATTCTATTCAACCCATGTTAGATTTATGCTGGGATTTTCCAGATAATTGTTTCCCTATGATGGGCTTACATCCTTGTTCGGTAGACGCCCATGTGGAGGCACATTTGTTTCAAATTCAAAAATGGTTTAAGAAAAGAAAGTTTTATGCTGTTGGTGAAATTGGCCTCGATTATTACTGGAGTAAAGAATTTAAAGACCAACAGATTAGGGCCTTTCGCCTTCAAATTCAGTGGGCTATACAAATGGATTTACCCATTGTTATTCACTCAAGAAATAGCAATGAAGATGTAATTGCCATTTTAAAAGAAATGAAACACCCCAAACTACGTGGCATTTTTCATTGTTTTGGAGGCAATGCTGAGCAGGCTAAAGAGGTTGTTGAAATGGGCTTTTTGTTAGGTATTGGGGGCGTAATAACTTTTAAAAATGGTGGCTTAGACAAGGCCATTGCTGACATAGATTTAAGGCATTTGGTTTTAGAAACTGATTCGCCTTATTTAGCTCCAGCTCCCCACAGAGGAAAGCGCAACGAAAGTTTATATATTTTAGACATTGCCAAAAAATTGGCTGAAGTAAAAAATGTTGGCTTGGCTCAAGTAGCAAAAAGTACTAATGAAAATGCCAATAAGGTTTTTGGAATATAGATGATTCTATAATAGCTATTTCATGGATTATTTATTATCCTTTTTCTAATTTTAATGGTTTTTTATTTTCAATTATTTATTTTATGTTTGTTCAAATTAACAATTAAATGAAAAAGATATACTTATTTATTTTAGTTACTATTTGTGTGGCAACTGCACAAGCTCAAAGTATTTCTTTATTAGGCTACGGGGGTGCATTAACTGGTTCTAGAGTTTACTCTGTATCGGGGGATTATAGAGTAAAGGGAGATTGGAGTTATGGTGCTGCCCTTGAATTTGAAGTGCCATTTGGTTCTATTACCCTAGGTTGGAGCGGTCAACAAACTACTTTGGTAAAAGAAGGAGGTTTTTCTGCAACTACTAAAATTAGTGATTTAAATGTAAACTATTATCAATTAGGTTTTAATAAGGACCTGTCTGATGGCTCTGTTCGCCCACACACTATATTCTCTCTAGGAGCCGCGCAGTTTAATCCTACTGGCGATCATAATTTAACCGGGGATGAATGGTTTTTTGCAGCTACTTTTGGATTAGGACTAAAAGCAGACATCAATAAAAGAGTAGGCTTGCGGATTCAGGCCAAAGGAAATATGCCTTTAGAAATGGGTGGTGCAGGTATTTTTTGTAACAGTGGTGGTTGTGCTCCTAATATTTATTTTAATCCAATCCTTTTTCAGGGAGAATTTACACTTGGATTGGCAATTAAGTTAAAATAAGCTCCTATAAATCATAAAAAGCGGCATTTTTGGTACTGCTATTTTTACATTTTTTGCAAAAAAATGGGATTATAACAATATTTCTTATTATTGATTAATAAAACGTTTCAATTTGAAGAAGATTCTACTAATAATATATCTATATTTTATTATAACACTCAGCACCGTAAAGGCTCAAGCCCCTGTTTTGGTTAGGGGTTTTGTGAGGGATATTAAAACTGCTGAGGCACTTATAGGTGCTACAATTTCTGTGAAAGGAACTACCACGGGTACTTCAACAGATTATGAGGGTGCCTTTACTTTAAAGACGAATCAGCAACTGCCATTTACAATTGTTATTTCTTATGTTGGTTATATAAAGGCAGAATTAAATGTGAGCAGTGTTGCTAAGCCATTAGAGATTAAATTGAAGGAAAATACACGTCAATTGAATGAGGTTTCAATCAAGGATACGCGTATTACTATGAAACAAAAGCAGGCACCACTTACCATTGAAACCATGGATGCTATTGCTATCAAAGAAACCCCCGCGGCAAATTTTTATGAAGGCTTGGCGCATTTAAAAGGGGTAGACATGACCAGCGCAAGTATTGGGTTCAAAATTATAAATACCAGAGGGTTCAATAGTACTTCTCCCGTGAGGAGTTTGCAGTTAATAGATGGCGTAGATAACCAATCACCAGGTCTGAATTTTTCGCTCGGTAATTTTTTGGGTGCCTCCGAATTAGATGTGCAAAAAGTAGATTTAATAGTTGGTGCAAGTGGCGCTTATTATGGCCCTGGCGCTTTTAACGGGGTAATCAATATGCAAACTAAGAATCCTTTTCTTTTCCCCGGATTGAGTGTGCAAATGCGAATAGGCGAAAGGAAATTAACTGAATTTGCGATAAGGTATGCCGAGGTTTTTAAGAATAAAAAAGGCGAGGATAAATTTGCGTATAAAATAAATTTGTTTGCAATGAGTGCATTAGATTGGGAGGCAACCAATTATGAAAAAACCTTGCAAAGTCCGGTTGATGAAACAAATCCGGGTGGGTACGATGCCGTGAATGTATATGGCGACGAGTATTCAAATTCTAGGTTCAAACAAACTGGCATAACATACTTGGGCTATGGCTATACAACCCGCAAGGGTTATATGGAAAAAGACTTGGTAGATTATAATTCCAGGAATTTAAAAATGAGTGCTGGCCTTTATTATAAAGTGAAGAAAGATGTTGAACTTATTTTTTGCTCTAATTTTAGCACCGGAACCACGGTTTACCAAGGCGACAATCGTTTTAGTTTAAAGGATATTTTGTTTAATCAGAATAAATTAGAGCTACGAAAAGAGAATAGTTTTTTCATTAGAGCCTATAACACCAAAGAGAATGCGGGCAATAGTTTTGATGCTTATGCAACGGCTTTGCTTTTACAGCAATATGCTAAATCAGACAACAATTGGGCTAAAGATTATGCCGAAAACTGGAACAGCATAGCTTATAATACCATTATAGGACTTAGGCCCCCAGCCAATAGCACACCGCCAGGAATTGAATATGAAAAATACGCAAACCATTATTTAAATAATTATTATTATGATTCCTTGGTGCGTTACCATGGCTTAGTAAGAAGTCAAACAGATATTAAACCTTCCAACCAAACTGGCGGTTTAGCTCGGTTTGAACCAAATACAGGTAGGTTCGATTCTGCTTATAAAGAAATCATTTCTTTAACAAACAGAAATGGGGGATCTCGTTTTTTTGATCAATCTGCCCTGTATCATTTAATGGCAGAAAAGCAGTTCAAGTTAAAAGAATTGGATGTTAGGATTGGTGGAAACTACAGATTATATGCGCCATATAGCAAGGGAACTATCTTTTTAGACACTACAGAAAGAATTAGAAACAATGAGGTTGGAGCCTATTTAGGTTTGGAGCACAAATTTTTTACAGACAAATTGAAGGTTAGTTTCACCAATAGGTTAGATAAAAATCAAAATTTTAATTTGCTGTGGTCGCCTGCAGCTTCTTTTGTTTATTCTTATAAAGCGCATGTTTTTCGTTTTTCTGCCTCAAGTGCAATTCGTAACCCAACTTTAACCGATCAGTACATTAATTTGAATGTAGGTAGGGCAACACTTCTAGGAAACTTAAAAGGTTTTGATAGTTTGGTTACTGTGGGAAGTTTGATTGATGCATTTAATAATGGTAAAAATAGGTTGTCGTATTTTAATGTGGCGCCAATTAGACCAGAAAGGGTTAAATCCATTGAGTTTGGTTACAGAGGAAATTTAGGTGAAAAGTTATTTATAGATATGAGTTACTACTACAGTTGGTACGATGATTTTATTGGGTATAAAATTGGTGTAGATTTGGATTGGCCGGCAAATGAAGTTTATTTAAATTCTGCAAAAGTATACCGAGTAAGCACAAATGCACTAGACAGAGTAACCACCCAAGGATTTTCCATAGGTTTAAATTATTACTATGAAAAGGCCTTAGGCTTTGCAGCAAATTATTCGTGGAATGAACTAAATAGGCATGGTTCTACCGATGATTTAATTCCAGCTTTCAATACACCACCCCATAAATATAATTTAGGGGTTAACGGGAGAGAAATAGATTCAAGGTTTTTTGGTATGAATGTTCTTAATTGGGGATATAGTGTAAATTATAAATGGCAACAAGGTTTTGTTTTCGAAGGTTCCCCTCAGTTTACAGGTGAGGTTCCAGCTTATGGAATGGTTGATGCCCAAATAAATAAATATTTCCCCCAAGAGAAGCTAATTGTTAAGGTTGGTGCTAGTAATCTCCTAAACAACAAGGTAATACAGGTTTATGGTGGTCCTAAAGTTGGTAGGTTAGCCTACTTTTCGCTCTTGTTTGATTTTTCTAAATAGTTGCAAAAAATACAAATGACTTGATTATATTATAAAATGAGACTTAATTAGCAAAATCAAATTTAAAGCAAAACACTAAAAAATATGAAAAAACAATTACTAAGAGGATTAGCCATTATGGCCTGCACTCTTGCAATGCAGGCAAATGCACAGGTGAGATTTATCGATCCTGTTTTCCAAGGAGTTACTAAAACAAGTAACGTAATGTATGATTCAAATGCAGCTGTAAACATTCTATTTGGCCAAGTACCAGGTATCCCACCTTTGTATTCTGCTAAATTAAGATGCGATGTTTATGAGCCAACAGGTGATACCTCAGCAAAAAGACCTTTGATTATTTTAGCTCATACTGGTAGTTATTTACCAGCAGTGGTTAACAGACAAACTACTGGAAATAGAAATGACAGTGCAATAGTTGAATTAGCAAACAGTTTTGCTAAAAGAGGTTATGTTGTGGCTGCAATTGATTATCGTTCTGGATGGAATGCTGCTTCAACTGTTCAGGCAGATGCAAGAGAACAATTATTAAAAGCTACTTTTAGAGGATTGCAAGATGCACGTAATGCAGTTCGTTATTTAAGAGTTAATGCTAGTACATACAAAATTGACACTTCAAGAATCATTTTAGGTGGCCAAGGTACTGGTGGATACATTGCTCTTGCTGGAGCAACAGTAAGCAGCAGAGTCGACATAGAGTCGAATTTGAAGTTTTTACGCGGAAATTTAAGTCCAATGGTTAGCATGGATACATTAGGCGATTGGACTGGCCTAGGCGGTTGGGCTCCTTTGAACTATGGTGCTGATGCAAGTGTTTCTAGTGATTTTGATATGGTATTCAATTATGGTGGTGCTATGGGTGATACAGCTTGGATGAAAACAACCAGCTTACCAATTGTAAGTTTACATTGCACAAAAGATCCGTTTGCTCCATACAATACTGGTAACGTAGTTGTTCCAACAACTGGTATTACCGTTATACCTAACGCAAGTGGTGCGGGTGATGTTATTCCTAAAGCAAACAAAATGGGTATCAACAACAAATTAAATAATATTGGTTATGCAGATGCAATTAGTAAGCGTGCCATGATGGTGCCTAATGCAGAAAATAATATGTTTGGTTTTGAGTCTTCTTTCCCATTAGAAAATTCACCTTGGGAATGGTGGAGTTCTCCAGTAATGATTGCTACAACTGCAGTTCCTTACCAAGGTTCTCCTGCTTCGCCTCCTTTCTATGGTTTCTTGCCAGCAAGCGGTCGTATTGCTGATTCATTGTCTTTGCTTACTAATCCAAATATGTCGGCGGCTAAAGCTAAAGCTTATTGCGATACGGTTGTTAGATTTGTTGCACCTCGTATTGCTCAACAATTAGATTTAACTGGACCAGTAGCTTTGAATAGTTTCTCATTACTTTCTCCCGCCAACAATGCGGCGATTAATATTTATGACAGTGCTTCATTGTTTTTTAATGCATCATGGGGTAAATCTCATGTGGCAACGGCTAAAGCTGGATCAACTACTTATTTGTTCCAATTGGATACTGGTAACTTTAAAGCGCCGGTTTTATCACTGCCACTTGCTGACAGTACTTCAATAGTTGCGCCTCAATCTGCTATTTATGGTTTATTAACTAGCTTGGGAATTGGTGCTGGTCAATCTGTTACCCTTAAATGGAGAGTTATTGTTAGCAACCCTGTTTATATGATGAACTCGACTACAACTAACATGATTGTTTTAACCAAGAAAATGTCAGTAGGTATCAAAGAAGCTGATCTTAACTTATTTGTAACAGTTTACCCTAATCCTGCAAATGATTATGTAAAAGTAAACATGGACAATAGTAAAGCGCCTATCAATACTTTAGTAGTATACGATATAATGGGTCGTGAGGTTGTTAATTTGACTGGTGTTAACGCTCATAATTATACTTTAAATACCAATGGTTTTAACCCTGGTGTTTATATCATGAACGTTAAAACTAGCAATGGTGCAACTGCAACTAAGCGTTTCACAATTAACTAGTATTTTCCTAATTATATTAACTCCCCTTAGGTTGCAAAATCTAAGGGGAGTTTTTTTTTATAGTGAAATTTAGCTAGTTTATTTAGTTACAAACCCATCAGGTTCGCATGTTTATAGGTAAATTGTCATTCTAGTAACACACGACTCTAGGAGTCAAATAGAAATCTATTAGCTAAATGAAATATATTACGATATTTTTGAGAAACTAAAAAAAACAAATTATGAACCAATGGACCACTGTAGAAGGTAAGCTTTGCAAAACCTTTCAATTTAAAGATTTTCCAGAAGCTTTGGCTTGGATGGTTAAAGCGGGATTTGTTATTGAAAAATCGAATCACCATCCAGAATGGACAAATATTTATAATAAAGTAGAGGTGAAACTTTGCACACATGATGCTGGAAATATAGTAACAAATAAAGACCATGAATTAGCCGCTTTATTAGATAAAATATAAGTAGCTTTCTTTCCATGAATTTTATTTTCGATAAGCAATTTCCTGATCCAAGTCAAACCGATGCAGATGGACTCTTAGCAGTAGGCGGAGACTTGGAACCTGATACCCTATTACAAGCTTATCGCATTGGCGCTTTCCCTTGGTTCAATGAAGAAGACCCCATTCTTTGGTGGTGCCCGGATCCTCGTTTGGTATTGCTCCCTAAAGAAATTAAGGTTAGCAAAAGCATGAAACAAATCTTGAAAAAAGGGGAGTTCACCTTTAGAATAGACCATGATTTTGAAAGGGTGATTAATACTTGCAAGGATATTAGGAGCCAAGAAGGAACATGGATTAGCGATGAAATTGTAACTGCCTATTGTAACTTATACGAGCTTGGTTTTGCGCATTCAATTGAGGTATATAAGAATGAATTTTTGGTAGGTGGATTTTATGGAGTTCAAATGGGCAAAGTGTTTTATGGAGAAAGCATGTTTAGCATAGTAAGTAATGCCAGCAAAGCTGCTCTCATTTATTTTTGTTTGCATTGCCTACAAGAAGGTATTGAGCTAATAGATTGCCAACAATCTACCAAGCATTTAATTAGCTTAGGGGCAAAAGAAATCCCCAAAACAGAATTTTTAAAACTATTAGATAAATACCTAGATTAACTAATCAAAAGCTCCACGCAATTCATTTACCCTATTGGCATCTAAGCGAATAAAAATAAAAAGCAATATGGTAAAACTCAATAAGGCCGAACCCCCATAACTAATAAAGGGTAGGGGGATTCCAATAACAGGCATCAGCCCTAGGGTCATACCAACATTAATAACAAAGTGGAAGAATAAAATGCAAACTACACTGTATCCATAAACCCTATTAAATTTTTGTCGTTGCCGCTCTGCCATCATCAGCAGCCGGTATAGCAGAAATACATACAAGAACACAAAAATGAATGAACCCAAAAAACCATATTCTTCGCCTATAGTACAAAAAATGAAATCGGTACTTTGCTCTGGCACAAATCTGAATTTATTTTGGGTACCTTGTAAAAAGCCTTTTCCCCAAAAGCTACCACTGCCAATGGCAATTTTTGATTGTTGCACATTATAACCTGCACCTTTAATATCTACTTGTTTTCCAAGCAATACATTGATCCTGGTTCGTTGATGCGCCTGCATTACATTTTCAAATACGTAATTGATGCTACTAACCATAACGCAAGAAAGTAAAAGTACTCCAACAGTTAGCCCAATTAATAAGCTTGTTCTGCGCACCACTAAAAGGAATACAATTGCCAAAACCACCAGGCCAATCATGATGTATAATGGTGGAATTAATAAGGCTAATATGGCCAATATAACTAACATAAAACCTGAAAATAAAATCCATCCCGGCAAGCCTTCTCTAAATAAAACTAATATAAAAGAAGTAAAAACTAGCGTAGATCCTGTTTCATTTTGAAATAAAATAATGATCATGGGAAGTATAATAATTCCTGCACTGATAACCTGAATCTTCCTGTCTTTTTCAAAGTTTACATTGTAGCCGCTTAAGAATTTTGCCAAAGCCAAAGCGGTTCCAAACTTAGCAAATTCTGCAGGTTGTATTCTAAAGTTGCCAATCTCAATCCAAGAGGAGGAACCTTTTACAGTTGTTCCCGCAACCAGCACCAATACTAGTAATACAATGGTTATTCCAAAAATAGGGTAGGCAAAAGCATAAAAAAACTTTTCGTCAATCAGCAGAATCATTAAACCTAAAAAAGAAGAAATGCCAATCCATACTAGCTGTTTTCCATAGTTTTGTGTGCCATCCCAAATATTGGGGTTAGTTTCTTTGTAAACCGAGGCATAAATGCACATTAAGCCAACTATTACTAAGATGTAATAGAGGAGCAAAGTTATCCAATCTATCCTACTTGGTTTTGGCTGTTGTACTGTCATTTAGTGGTTTTCTATTGTCTTTTAACATTCGTTCCAGCAATGCTTTTCTAGTATCGTGTTTTCCTGTTAAATATTGTTCCATCATTAAACTGGCAATTGGAGCTGCCCAAGTTGCGCCAAAACCTGCATTTTCAACTACAACTGCAATTGCAATCTTAGGATTATCTTTTGGGGCAAAGGCAAAAAAGATGGAGTGGTCTTTGCCATGTGGGTTTTGAGCCGTTCCTGTTTTACCACAAACAACAATGCCCGGTATTCTTGCCACGTAAGCCGTGCCATGCTCTACCACATCTTGCATGCCTTCAATAACTATTGGGAAATAAGCTGTATCTATGGTTGTCCAATGTTTGGTATTGTATTCAGCATTTGGATTAGCATGGTTGTTTATTTTCTTTACAATATGCGGTGTAATATAATAACCTCTGTTTGCTACTGCCGCTGTTGCATTGGCCATTTGCAGAGGAGTTATGCCTAACTCACCTTGCCCAATTCCCATAGAAATAGTTGTGAGCGCTTGCCACCTATACCTGCCATATAGTTTATCAAAATAGCTAGTTTTTTTGAGTATCCCCTGACCTTCACCATACAAATCAATACCTAAAGCATGACCCATTCCAAAACTATAAGCATGTTTGTAGAATTCATTATAGGCATCTTCTACATGTTTGTATTTAGGGTTGTTGATTACACTGCGGTAAACTTGGCAAAAATAGGCATTGCAACTAATGGCAATGGCTCCCCTTAATTGCAAAGGCGATCCATGTGGGTGGCAGCCAACAAATAAATAACCATGATGGCAACCATAAGTTGTTGATGGGTTCAGTACCTTTTCTTGCTGCCCCATTAAGCTCATTATAATTTTGAAAATAGAACCTGGTGGATAGGGGGCAGAAATTGGTCGGTTAAACAATGGTTTTGTTGGATCCTTTAAAAGCTCCATGTATTTGTTGCCTCTCTCTCTTCCTACCAATAAATTTGGGTCGTAGGTAGGAGAACTAACTAAGGCCAATACCTCACCAGTTTTAGGTTCAATGGCAACAACACTTCCAATTTTGCCAATAAGTAAGTCTTCTCCTAATGCCTGTAACTTTTGATTGATGCTCAAATGAATATTTTTTCCGGCAGTAGCTGCTGTATCAAATTCACCGTTTTTATACCTTCCTTGGGTCCTGTTTTTGCTATCAACTAAAACATACCTTGTACCTTTTATACCACCCAATTCTTTTTCATAAACCTTCTCCACGCCACTGATTCCAATGAAATCGCCCATTCTATAATAGCCGTCACTTTTTTCAATATCTCTATCCGTAACCTCACCAATATAACCCATAACGTGCGCTGCGTTGCTGTGTTTATATTTTCTATCTGTTCGTACTTCTACAAAAAAGCCCTGAAAATCGAATAGCTTTTCTTGGAAGGCCGCATAAGTAGGTATGGTAATTTGACGTTGAAATACAATTGGTTTCCAAGGACTATATCCCTTTTGCCTCTTTAATCGTGCAAAGGTGGCTAAAAACTCCTCCTTGCTTATATTTAAAACCTTACAAAATGATAGGGTATCTAAATTCTTAACCTGATCTGGTGTTACAGACAAATCATAAATGGCATCATTGTAAACCAAGAGCTCGCCATCTCTATCGTAAATTAATCCCCTAGCGGGATAAATAGTTTGCTCTTGTAATACATTATTTTGTGCATAGAAGACATAACTATCATCTATCACCTGTATATAAAATAGGCGAGCAATATAAATAAGTGCTACACTGATAAAAATAATCAGTAGGGTTCTTTGCTTGGCGAAGTTATCCATTATCTAGGTTTTGGCGTTCCTATAAAATAATAACTGACCAAGAGTAATAATTAGCACAGTGAAAAAAGTACTTGATAAAATTCTCCATAAAGTTCTAAAGAATTCTTTGAAACTATAAATTTCTAAATAAAATAAAAATACATGATGAAGCAAGGTTAATATGGTCATGTAAACTATAAACCATACAATACCTTTTTTCGAAATAGCTGGTTCAATGCGACCGGCAAAATCTTCTTTGCTGCAAGAAAATTGGAGATAGAATCCTCTTATATAACCCATAAAACCGGTAGCTGCCATGTGTAATCCTGGAGTACTGCTAAATGTATCCATAACCATGCCCGTAAAAAACGAGATTAAAACCACCACCCAAGGTTTCATAGAAACTGGCAAGGATAGTACAAAGAGGATATACATGTATGGATTCACATAGGTGCTCAATTCTATGTTGTTGATCACCAATAATTGAATCAAAATGATCAGTAAAAAACGAACAATGTATGTTATAAGCTCAATTACCACCTTTTAAATTTCCCTCCAATGTTTGTTGTTCATCTTTAAAAATATTTTTGATAACATATACATTTTTTAAAACAGAAAAATCTGTATACAAGTTAACTTTTATCACATGAAAATTATCTCCAGCATCTAATGTATGGGCATACACCTGCCCAACAGGGATGCCCTCTGGAAACAGTGTAGAATAATTACTAGTTACAACTTCATCATTAGAGGTAATTGGCACATGCTTGTTTACATATTTCAAACTAGAAAATTTTGGGTCGTCACCATTCCATTCCAAAGAGCCAAAAGCATTGTTCTTTTTTAGCATGCAACTAATTTTTGTATTGCCATTTAAAGCCGATCTAATGGTTGCAAAGTGCAAAGAAACACTGGTAACAATTCCCACAACACCATTGCTACTGATAACGCCCATGTCAGGCTCAATGCCATGCATAGCACCTTTATCAATGGTAATATAATTGTTTCTTTTGGTTACCGAATTGTTTACTACGTTAGCAGATATGTATGAATACTGTTGTTTGTAAACAGTATCATTAATAGAAGTTTGAGTGGTACCACTTTGGTAATAAGCATTCATCATTTGCGAACGCAAAGAGGCATTCTCAGCTAACAAACTGTCGTTGATATTTCGTAAGCCAAAATAATTGGTTGTGCTATTAATAGATTCATAAAATGAACTAGAAATGCCCCCTGTGAAATTTAGAAAACTTGCTTTTTGGTAATTGTTATATTGATATAAAACCACAAACGAAAAAAGTTCAAGAAAAAAGAAAAGGATAAATGTGTAGTACTTGTAAAAAAAGAATATCAGGTTTCTCATATGAGGGTATTACTTCATTAAATCCAACTTAGCGCTATGTCTAAGTCTAAATTCATGTCATTAAGAATTTGTGATTCTTCAGATTTTTAAGTGCCATACCTGTACCGCGAACTACTGCTCTCAATGGGTCTTCAGCAACATGAACAGGTAGTTTTGTTTTGGTGGCAATACGTTTATCTAAGCCCCTTAACAAAGCGCCTCCTCCTGTTAAATACAAGCCTGTAGAATAAATATCTGCAGACAATTCAGGAGGAGTTAATTCCAATGCGCGCAAAATAGCTTCTTCAATTTTTGAAATTGATTTATCCAAGGCAGAAGCAATTTCAGAATAGCTAACAGTAATTTGCTTAGGAATGCCGGTCATTAAATCTCTACCATTTACAGCAAAATCAGGTGGTGGATTTTCTAATTCTGGCAAGGCTGAACCAACCTCAATTTTAATTCTCTCAGCAGTTCTTTCGCCAACCAAAAGGTTATGTTGCCTGCGCATGTAATCTAAAATGTCTTCCGTAAATTCATCTCCTGCCACACGAATGGATTGGTCGCAAACAATACCTGCCAATGCAATAATCGCAATTTCAGTTGTTCCTCCACCAATATCAATAATCATGTTTCCCATTGGTTCAAACACATCTATGCCAATACCAATAGCCGCAGCCATTGGCTCATGAATCAGATAAACTTCTTTTGCCCCAGCTCGCTCTGCACTGTCTTTTACAGCACGTTTTTCAACTTCTGTAATACCAGATGGAATACAAATTACCATGCGTTGTTGAGGTTTAATCAACTTACTGGTTTTAGGTATCATGTCTATCATGCCTCTAATCATGTGCTCAGCAGCCTGAAAATCGGCAATTACGCCATCTTTCAAGGGCCTAATTGTTTTGATATCTTCGTGCACCTTACCATGCATTAGTTGTGCCTGACTACCAACCGCGATTACGTTACCGTTTCTGCGGTTTACGGCAATAATAGATGGTTCATCTACTACTACTTGGTCTTTATGTATGATTAGCGTATTGGCTGTTCCCAGGTCAATGGCTAAATCTTGTGTTAAAAAGCTAAATAAACTCATGAATCTTGTCTTTCCTATGCGATGGTTATTCCCATTGCAAAATAATAATTATTCAAATAAAAGAATGAAAAGTTTTACCTCAATTTCAAATGGTTATCAACACGACAATCATTTTGAGCAGATTTGATTAAAACTAAAAATTTAAACCTGCTTCCTTTTTTTTCTCAATGTTTAAAATGTCGGATACTACTAAAATACATCGGCATGCCATTTTTTTCACAATAAGAAATCGATGCATCATCTTTAATAGAGCCGCCAGGCTGTATAACAGCGCGAATGCCCTCCAATTTTGCTATCTCCACACAATCTGGAAATGGGAAAAATGCATCGCTACTCATGGCAACATTCTCTAAGCCAAAACCAAATGCTTTTGCCTTTGCGATGGCATGTTTTAAGGCATCTACCCTTGATGTTTGGCCACAGCCTATTCCCAGCAATTGCTTATTTTTAGCCAACACAATGGTATTAGATTTAGTGTGTTTTACAATTTTATCGGCAAACAACAAATCTGCAATTTCGTCCTCACTTGCCAAATGAGAGGTTACAGGTGTTAAGTTCTCAGCGGTTAAAACTACCAAGTCTCTGTCTTGAACCAATACGCCATTTAGAGCTGTTCTCACTGTTTGTGAGCTCGGTAGTTTTTCTTTTTGAACCAATATGATGCGGTTTTTCTTTCCCTTTAATAATTCCAATGCCTCCGCGTCGTACTCAGGCGCAATTAACACCTCCAAAAAGACCTTATCCATTTCAGTTGCAGTTGCCAAATCAACTATGCGGTTCAAAATAATAATACCACCGAAAGCCGATACCGGATCTCCAGCTAATGCATCTCTCCAAGCCGCTAACAATGTGTCTCTAGAGGCTACACCGCATGGATTGTTGTGCTTAATTACTGCCACAGTTGGCTCGTTAAAATCTGCCAATAAATTTACTGCAGCATCCACATCTAACAGGTTATTATAACTCAACTCTTTGCCATGCAATTGAGTCATAAAGGCATTTAAATGCCCAAAAAAGAATCCTTTTTGATGCGGATTTTCTCCGTACCGTAAAACAGAACCATGATCATAACTCACTTTAAAAGCGGGTAAATTATGACCACTATTAAAGTAATTAAAGATGGCAGTATCATAATGTGAGGTAACCTGAAATGCTTTTGCAGCAAAGCTTTTTCTTTGTTCAATATTTGAGTTTCCATCTTGCTCCTCTAACAAATGATGCAACTCTGCATATTGATTGGTATGCGAAACAATCAAAGAATGTTTGAAGTTTTTTGCTGCTGCCCTGATTAAGGAAACACCGCCAATATCAATCTTTTCAATGATTTTGCTTTCTTCTGTTGTACTTGCCAATGTTTCCTCAAATGGGTATAAATCAACCATTACTAAATCAAATAATGGAATATCAAACTCCTTAATTTCTGCTAAATCTTGTGCCTCTTCTCTTCTTGCCAATATGCCACCAAATATTTTTGGATGCAATGTTTTTACCCTACCTCCCAAAATACTTGGATAACCTGTAAGCTTTTCAACCGCAAAAACCGGAATCCCCATTTTTTCTAAAAACGCTTGAGTTCCTCCTGTAGAATATATATTTACACCTTGTTTGTAAAGTGCGGTGGCAATTGGGGCCAACCCGTCTTTATAAAATACTGAAATTAAGGCGTTTGAAATTTTAACTGAACTTGTCATGCGAGTAATAAAAGGAGCGACAAAGGTAATGAACCTTTTAGAATAATATGGACAAGAAAAAGATTTATGTAAAGATTTTTTGAGCCATTAACTCAATTCACCGTTCATGATTTTTTCAATCACAGTTGGAACAAATTTTTGCTCTAATTCATGAATTTTTTCTGAAATGTTTTCAACCGTATCACTGGGCAATAAATCACACGAAAATTGAGCAATGGTATTGCCTTCATCGTAATGCTCATTTACCCAATGCAAGGTAATGCCAGTCTGCCCTTCTCCAGCTGCTTTTACAGCCTCATGAACAAAATGGCCATACATTCCTTTTCCTCCAAATTTTGGTAATAAACCAGGGTGTAAATTCACTATTTTATTTGGGTAGGTTCGAACCAAAAATGATGGAACTTTCCATAAAAAACCCAATAAAGCTATGTAAGTTGGATTGTATTTGTTGAGTAAAGACAAGAAATAATCTTCCTGCAAAAAATCTTCTCTATTAAAAATAACTACAGGTATATCCAATGCCATCATCTTTGGGATCACACCAGCATTTGGCTTATTACAAAAAATAGCTACTACTTCTATTTCTGGGTGATGCTTAAAGTTTTGGCAAACATTCACGGCATTACTGCCACTGCCACTCGCAAATATGATTAGTTTTTTTTTCATCAAAAGCCCAATTCGCCAATGAATATTTTATTAAAGAGGGTGTCACAATTAGTTAAACCGTTGAATCTTTCGAGTGGAATGCTGCTAATAATAAAGTTGGTTTTTTGATTACTAACAGTATATCGTTTAGCCATCAAAGTAGATACACCCCTCCAATCAATGGGTGATTGGCCTGTTTTACTTTCAATGATACCGTTAAAATACAATGAATCATAAGCAACACTTGGAGTATTATAAGATATCTCAAATGGTCGCGCACTGGCAATAATTGCTGTAGATTTAATGTTTGGCCAAGCTGGATTAACTGGATTAACAACGGCATTGATATTTACCCTAAAAATAGATCCTGATGGCGGATTAATCAAGCTCCTGATGGGAGTCCAATCTAGGAAATTTGACAATGGGTCGAAACTAGAATTAATAGCCACTGCCAGAAACAAAGCACCGCCATTATTAAAAAAATCAGTAGTAGATCTTTGTCCAAACGACAGCATAAAACTGGCATTATCGCCAAACCAAAGCATCTTTTTAAATAGGGCAAAAGTTTTAGTTTGAGTTTGAAAATCGGGTTGCAATTGTGTGTAATTATCGTTTACAATTTCGGTAGCTTGTAGGGTATCAAATTTGATGATACCATTTGCTTTTAAATTGGCAGTATAAAAATTTTGTACAAAGAATTTGTTACTACTATATCCATTCAACAACAAAACATCTGAGCTTACTTTTTTCACCCAAATAGCAGGGGTGGCAATGTATCCCGACTTACTCAAGGCATTATCAATTACCCTGATATAAATGATGTTAGCGGCATTGTGTTTTAATCCTGAGATAGTCTTTGATAGGGCGTTATTGCTGCCATTAACATATACAATGCATGCGCTGGAATCTGCCTTGGGACTATTAGATTGTAACAAAAATGAATTCGTATTTGCAGGTAAAGAATAGGGTATAGCATTGGTGTCATTTAAATACAATTCATAGCCTTTTATGTCTTCATTTCCATCTGGATCGTTACCAAAAATGGTGTACTTCAATACAGGAAAAACAATGCTTGGATTCTGCGAAGCTATGCCTCCAATGGGTTGAGAAAAAACAAACTTCACCCCGGGCTTTGAGTTTTTTATGGGATACAAAGTAGAGGCCGGACTAAGGTCTTTTTGACCCAAATTGTCAACTGCGCGGATGTAAATTACAATATCTGCACTGTCTTGACCGGGAGGTATTTTAAGTAAAAAAGTGCTGTCTTGGCTTTTAGTAAATTGCCAGCTCAACATATTGTCGGTAGAAACCTCGTATCCTGCAATAAATCCTCCAGTTGAATTACCCCACCAATAAGCATCTACTGAGGTGGTGAGTCTATTTTCGCCAGTTCTAAATATAGAATCAACCATCATAAAAGTTTCTGGAGCGGGCACTGGATTTTTAGTTCCTTCAAAGCCTTTTTTGCAGGCTACCAATCCCAATATGGCAAAAATGAATAAAAAATATCGGTTCAAATGCATCACTTATTACTTACTTCAAACATAGGTGAATGGCACATTTAAAAAAAACGGTTTGAACCTAAAACCCGTTAAACTAAAAAAGTTCATATTTTAGTAACAACATCTTCAACGCAGTTTCTGCGGCCTCAATTCCTTTATTGCCATGTTTTCCGCCAGCTCTTTCCTTTGCCTGTTCTATTGTATTGGTAGTTAATACCCCAAAAATCACTGGGATATTGTATTGCAGTCCCACTTGCATGATGCCAATAGAACATGCTTCACAAATAAAATCAAAGTGGCGAGTTTCGCCTTGAATCACGCAGCCAATAGCAATAACGGCATCAATCTTTTTATTTTGAGCCAAAAACTGTGCGCCCAATGGTAATTCAAAAGTTCCAGGTACTGCGTGAATGGTTATATTAGATTCCTTTACTCCTTGTTCTTTTAAAAAACCAACAGCCGCATCGCGCATGGAATGGGTAATTTCCGCGTTCCAATCGGCAACTACCAATGCGATATTGAATTTTTTGATTGCCTTATTAGGTTTTAAATCGGTGTCCGATAGATTTTTTAAGGATGTTGCCATAGTTTTTGGTTAAAATTTGCCTAGCTCTCAAAGAATGGATTACTCATCTACCTAGGTTATTATTAAACAAAGGTAAACATCCAAATTCAAAATGCGTCGGAGGAGAAAGTTTATTTTTTTAACCACCTACCAAACATAGCACACAATTCAAAAAAACATCTCAGTGCCTTAGAGCCTTGGTGGCCTAAAAAATCTTCGGGTTCAGGCAAAAAAAAGCACGAAGATTAAATCTCCGTGCCTTTGCGCCTTGACACCTAAGCTAAAAGCTTCGGTGCCCGAATGGTGGCTATTTTTTAGTTTCCTTGAGCAGCAGTTGCTCTTGCAATAAATTTATCAATGTCTTGTGCTTCTTGCGCGTCGCTGTAATCAGATTTAATTTTTTCGTATGCGCTGATAGCATCCTTATATTCTTTTAATTCTTCATAAGCCAATCCAGCTTTCTTCAAGAAAATTGGCGCTGTAAGCTTGTTTTTACTCATGCCTGCAGCTTTCATATATAGTTTTGCGCCTTTGTCAACTTCTTTCAATTCAACACAAGCATCACCTTTTAAACCAACTGCCAATGGGCCAACCAATTCGTTCTTCGTACTAAAATCATCCAATTGATCAAATGCATTTTGAAACTCACCCTTACGCATGTAGCAAACTCCAGCATAATAATGTGCTAAGTTTCCAACTTTGGTTAGGCTATATTCATCTGCAACCGCAATAAATCCTAAAGCATCTCCTTGGCCATTCAATGCCAGATCAAAGCTGTCTTTTTCAAACCAATTTTGTGCGGT
>CANKQY010000013.1 GCA_947485745.1 Bacteroidota bacterium | reverse complement strand
CATGCGGGCGGTATTGGTTCCAATGCCACTAACCACAATCAATTGTTGAAACAATAACCTTTCTTCCTCATCGGCAAAACCATAAAGTGTATGGCTATCTTCCTTAATTGAAAGGTGTGTCAATAGTTTAAGCGATTCGGAGTCGCCAATTTTACCATAGGTATTAAGCGAAATTTGTATGCTATATCCAATACCTCCGCAATCTATTACCAAATAGGTTGGAGTTCTTTGGGTTACTTTTCCTTGAATATGAGCGATCACAGTATTTATTTATTAAGCTGGCGTGCAAAATAAGAAAACTTTTCAATTTTGCGCACTTCCAAGGTTTTTCAAAAGCATTTTTTAGAAAAAAAGCATTTCAATTGACTTTTTTGTAATTCGGTCTAATAGTTATGCCTATTTAAATTTGATTTTCGGTTATTTTTATAATATTTGATTAAATAAATGTTATTTAAAGTGCAGTTATTGATTTTTTATTTTAATTTTAAAAAAAATATCATTACCCATTTTTAAAATTAATCAATCAAAAGCCTTGAAAAAAATTTACTTCTTCCTCATTTTAATTGCAGGATTTTCTTTCAATCCATTAAAAGCTCAATTGACTGTAGACACCACTGGATTAATGGAGGCCTATCTACAGTCCGAATACATTTTTGAAGGTGTCGTTGTCTCACAGTGCACTTATGAGGATGGCGGTAACAATATTTATACAACAAATATTATTCAAATCTCGAAAATTGTTAAAGGAAATTTGACTTGTGGCACGGTTGCTATAGTAACCATGGGAGGTACTAACGATGATGGAAGTAATTTAACCGTGGACCATCAAATTCATATAATGTTGGTGTAGTAGGAATGTTCATGTGTAATAACATAACTTATCCTTATACAGCGTGTGATGCTACTCCAACAAATGCACAGCCATTAATGCTTACCTATGGCGAATATGGCTCTTTTGAATATTTGTTCGACTTAGTTAATAATGAAGTTGTGGGTTTTAATTCGCAGTTTCCAACTCTTCAATCATTTTATGAATTTCTTGTTGCAATTGGAATTAATATTGTTAATTGTAATGCGTCTATTATTGAGAATATACAGGCTCAAAAAAATATAAAGTTTATTCCTAATACTAATATCGTCGTTAGAAAGCCTCAAAAACAATCAGAGGCTGATAAAAAGATATTAAGTAATAAAAGAGCATTAAACCAAGCTTTCTCAGTTGCCCATGGAACTAATTTAAATAAGGCAGGTGAAACTATTGAATATCTTATTACAAAAGCAAGCTTATCTGGTTCTGGTAGTAATCAATTTTATGATATTGATATTAGTGTAAAGTCGAATGTAAACACTACTTATTTAGACGGAGTTTCGTTTCGATTAAAGTATAACCCCAGTACCTTTGGAACGAATATAAATAGTACAATTACAAAAACTCTTAGTTCAAGTCTCACTTCGTATTACAATTATTTAAGTTCATACGACTTTAATGATTCTATTCTACAAGTTACAATTTCTGGCTTTTCATCAGTACCTAACAGAGTTTTACTTACCAATGCGAATTTGAAAATTATTAATATTCAAATTCCAGTTACTAACTGCAAGTATTTTCCTAATATTAAAATTGATACCTTTGATAATGCACGTTTATTTACAATCTTTGCATTAGCTAGTAACACTCCCTCAAGTGGCCCATACTCTTTGTATAGTAATTACATTACAGGAGCATTTCGCAAAGGAGTAGTATGTGATCCTATAGTAACTAGCATTTCACCCGATTCTATTGCTGGAGGAATAAAGGCTCAATATACTATTTATGGTAATTATTTTGGAGATATAAAAGGTAAAGTATATATGACTCCTGCTGATATTACTGATTCTTCTTTTATTGCTTTAGATAAATATGATTACACGTGGAGTGATAACCAAATTGTTGTAACTATTCCTGCCTTTGCCGATTCAGCATATTACGATGGTGGTACTTACAAAAAAGGTACTGTGGGTTCAGGAAATATAAAAATTGTTGATGCATATGGTAATATTTATATTCCTGTTTCTTCTCCATCAGAACCATCAAAAATTCAAGTTAAATATGTTGTTTGGAATCAATCAAAAGGGGTTGGAACCAGTAGATATAAAAATAATGAGTTTTTGTATTCGGCAAATTCAGACGGTAAATATCACTTTAAATTAGCGAGTAATATAACTGATGCAGGAATGATAAATTGTATCAAAGCTGCATTTCGAAGATGGAGTTGTACCACAGGAGTATCTTTTATTTTGGATGCTGGAACATCAAATAATGGAATTGATTCTGATGGTGTTAATATTATTACATTAGCCACATATCCTTCTGGAAGTCAACAAATAGCAACAGCTTTTATTCGTTCTTCTCTTTCTTGTTCAACTTCCCCAACTGTATCTTTTCCTACTGCTGAATTGGATATAACAATAAATAATGCATACATAAATGATTTTCAATATGACACAACTGGAAATAATAATATTAACGCAGGTAAATATGACTTTTTCAGTATTATTTTACATGAACTAGGTCATTGTCATCTATTAGGTCACGTAAATAATCCGCAAGATTTGATGTACAGAGCACAAACCTTAGGAGCCTTTAATGCGGTATATAGAAAATTGAATTTTACGGGCTATAAATTACAAGCTGGCGATTACGTAGTTGCTAATAGTCAAATTGCATCGAATGGAATCAGTTGTCAATATAATTTACCTATAAGCATTCAACCAATTAATTGTAGAAATACAACCTTGGGAATTGCTTCTAAAATGCAATTAAGTGATAATATTATCATTTATCCAAACCCTTTTCAGGATTTAATTCAATTTGATTTTAACTCCAAAACAAAACAAACCTGTGAAATTACTATTTATGATAAATTAGGACAATTAGTTTATACAGGGAATAGGGAAGTTTTCAAAGGTGAGAACTACTTTACAATTTCTGAATTAGGTTTAAAAGATGGTATTTATTTTGTTACAGTTAAAACTGAGAATAAAACATTTTCAATCAAAATGATATGTATAAGGTAGTTTGGCATATGCTAATCCTGATTGTAATTGGTTCTTGTGGGAGCCAGTTACAAGCCACTAAAGAACAAGATAAATCCATCAGTAAAAATGACTATGTGACTTTTTGTAATGTACCTCTAAATATTGGTGCTGATTCACTTTCAAAATTGATTCAATACAAAACGGAGGTAAGGTTTAAAGATGATTATCGTTTTAGCACATATGACAGATTTGCAATTAATAAATATAACGAATGCCTGAAAAATGGAATCAAAATAGATGATGCTTTAAAAGAATGTCAAAAATATCTACTAACCAAATTAGGTTCGCATGTTTACTGTAATTATTTATATTTAATGTTCAATACAATTTCAATTACTGATAGTAAAAATGTTACTCTATGTTTTGGTTTTTCATTACCCAATTTAAGAACAAACACCAAAAGTATTTGGGCAGATAGTTTACTTGACGAATGGGCCATTTGTTTTTATTTGCCATACCAAGAAGATGGGAAATTAGTAATTAATTATCCTGTTTTGCCAAATTGCACTAAAAGTATTGACTGCGGTTTTATTTTTTCTAAACAAATGGCTGTTGATACATTGTATAAATCTAATTTTTTAAAAAAAGGAGATACTTTTACAACCGAGTTATCTGAGGATTTCCAATTTTGGAGGTGTACAAAAAAATCGTCGGGTTCAGAAAATGTTGTTTTGGTAAATATTTACTCCGGGCTAATTAGTCTTGTTAAATTAAGTCAGGGGGTTGATTAATTATTGTTTTTCATAATCATTTTTGTTAATCAAGTTATCCGAGCAAGTTACAAAAGGAAGTCTTTAATTAGATGAAGAATAATGTTGTATTAATTTTTGGGCAAGGTACAAAATCCAAATTAGAGTGTGTGGTTAAACGTATTTTTAGAATGATTTCTACTCAATTTTTGAGAGGTATAGTCCTGCTTTTCTTGCTATTATTTTGTTTGAACACCAACGCTCAAACACGCAAAAAATTTGAGGAAAAATACCCCAACGGAAACTTCAAAGTTAAAGGGGTATACCAAAATGAAAAAAAAGCAGGAAACTGGATTTATTATGCCGAAACGGGCAGTATTATTAGGAAAGAGAAGTGGAAAAATGGCAACTTTGTTTGGAGCATTGACTACAGTGAAAAGCACAAAAAAGTAAAGGGAATGAATGCCAAAGGCGAGGAAATTATTTACAAAGGCTGTAATTGCAAAAACTAATTGTCCATAAAAGGAACGGTAAGCAAAAATTCCGGAATTTGCACCTCAAATAATTTGCCATCAAATTGGCGCTCCATCAAATAAGTACCATGCATTTTACCCATGGTTGAACCCAAAATGCAACCAGAAACATATTGGTGTTTTTCGCCTGGCTCTAGTAACGGTTGAACACCAACAACGCCTTCGCCTTCTACCTCTGATTTGCCATCTAAGCTATCTACGATATGCCAATGCCTTCTCAACAATTTAATGGTATGCTCACTTTGGTTCAAAATACTAATGCGGTAGGCAAATGCATATTTGCCTGCATTGCTTTTTGGTCTTTCGCTTTGGTAAGCGGTTTCAACCACAATTTTTACATCATTGGTAATTGCTATTTGCATAATCAAAGTTCTGTTTTCTATCTTAAAAACCAATGTAAATTTATAATGTTTTGATAAAATTATAATAAAATTACTTTAAGCGGTAAATATCATGTTCGCTTAATTCTTTGTCAACATCAATATTTAAATCGTTGATATAGCCATCAGCCAAATCGTATACCCAACCATGAACTTGAGGGAAACCATATAATTTGCGATTTTTTTGTACAAACGAAGTCTTCATTAAATTAAAAACTTGTTCTTGTACATTCAACTCCACCATTCTTCTATTTTTTAGTTCTGGATTATGTATAGCATCCAATTCAGATTCATGCATCCTGTAAACATCTTTTATGTTCCTTAACCACTTATCAATTAATCCTAATTGTTCACCCCCCAAGGCGGCTTTTACACCTCCACAGCCATAGTGGCCGCATACAATAACATGTTTAACATTTAACACTTCTACAGAATATTGCAAAACGGAGAGCATATTTATATCCGAATTCACCACCATATTTGCAATATTTCTATGCACAAACATTTCTCCGGGGTCGGTACCTGTAATTTCATTGGCAGGTACTCTGCTATCGCTGCAACCTATGAACAAATACTCTGGTTTTTGGCCTGCAAGAAGTTTTTGAAAATACTCAGGGTCCATTTTCAACTTTTTTTCCACCCAATTTTTGTTGTTAACGAACAGCTTTTTGTACGATTCATCAATTTGGTCTTTTATTTCTTCTTTTGTTTCCATTCCCTTTATTCCTCCTATTAAAAGTGCTATATTTTTTTCTTTACATTTAATTTTGAATTCTTTTAAAACTTCAATTATATCGTTGTCAATAAATTCAGATTTAGACCCATCTATTTCAACAAGCCTGCCGGGTATAATGCCTTCTAAGATTTTAACAATTTGAAACTTGTGTAAAAAACTCACATTATTTCCAAAAGTTAACTTGGTTATTAACCCAGCATCTTCCACTTTGATTACGGGTGATTGGTAGTTCTCTCTTATAATAAAAAAAGAAGATATGGCTAGACCTATAAGCACTCCAATCAATAAATCGCTCATTACAATTGCAACAATGGTTACTAGAAATGGGATAAACTGATACCAACCACGCTTGTATTGCTCTTTAAAATTTTCTGGATGTATCAGTTTAAATCCAGTATAACACAAAACAGCTGCTAAAGATGCCAAAGGAATATGGTTAATTACCTGAACCAAAAACACCATTGAAATAAAAATGAAAAAGCCGTGCAAGATTGCTGATAATTTAGTTTGTGCACCGGCAGAAATATTAACCGAACCCCTAACAATTACTGAAGTGATAGGTAGTCCACCAAAACTTGCACTGATGATATTTCCTGCTCCTTGAGCAATGAGCTCCTTGTTGGTATTTACCTTTTGCATTTTTGGATCGAGTTTTTCTATGGCTTCTATAGAAAGTAGGCTCTCTAATGAGGCTACAATTGCAATTGTAAAAGCAATTTTATAAAACGACAAGCGGCCCAAAAACTCAAGGCTTGGAAAAGCAATTAAATTTTCATGAGAGCTTGGGTCAGACAAATTGGGTATTTTCACAAAATGGCTTGAATCCAATTGATTTGAGGAAAATACAGCATTAATTACCATTGAAAAAATAGTTCCAATTACCACTGCAACTAGAGATCCTGGAATGAATTTAATTTTTTTTCCTAATTTTTTGTCCCAAAAAACCAACACAAAAAGGCTAATTAGGCCTATTAATAAAACCGAGTAATTAAGAAAATTGAAGGTGTGTAATAAATGACTAAAGGTATTTTCGTGTTCTAGGGTAATTTGAGGAACTGACCCTACAATTTCTGCTTGATCTATGCTAAAATCCTCCGCCCCCATTTCTTCCGAATCATAGCCAACTAAATGTGGAAACTGTTTAAGAATGAGTATGAGTCCGATGGCAGATAGCATTCCTTTTATAACCGCATTTGGAATGTAATTGCTGAAAAAACCCAGTTTTAAAAGTCCAAAAGCAACTTGCAAAATGCCTGCTAAGAGAACTGCTGTTACTAAACCTTGATAGCTGCCCAACTCTAATATGGAGGCTAAACAGATGGTAGTTAAACCTGCTGCAGGACCACTAACACTTAAGTTTGATTCACTTAAAAACCCCACTACAATACCTCCAATAATACCAGCTATTAATCCAGCAATCATAGGAGCACCAGAGGCGTGAGCAATTCCTAAACAGAGTGGAATGGCTACAATCACCAATGAAAAGGATGCTGGTAAATCAGCAATGAAGGCTTTTCGAGAAAAGATTTTTCCAAAGATCATTTGCGCAAGTTAATATCTTCTTTTATTTTAAAAAGGGTTAGGTTAATTTTTTTATTAGTTTAAACAGTTTTTTTGTTCGTAATATTTATCGTTCTTATCATTTAAATGATTGTTATTCTCATCTTTTTTATAAAAATTTGACCATGCAAGAGTTGGAGCCTTTTTACCGTTGGAGAGATATGTATCAGAGCGAGCAGGATCCTGTATCGCCTTTCTATGAGCGCGAGTACAGCGAATTTGAATTTACGAATCAAATTTATAACTATGTAATCCATCCGCAATGGGATGAGTTTGGTTCGCCCACATTATACCTTAAAATTTTGTTTGCAGATTACCAAAAAGGGTTTGCAGTAATTGAACTACTGGGAGAATGGAATGACGCCATCCACAATGATGTGATGTTTCTTAAACGCGAAGTTGTTGAGCCATTGAACGTAAATGGTATTTTCAAGTTCATTTTAATTGGCGAAAATGTGCTAAATTTTCATAGCAGCGACGATAGTTATTATGAAGAATGGTTCCAAGATGTGGAAGAAGAAGGTTGGATTGCCGCCATTAATTTTCAACCTCATGTATTAGAAGAATTCAAAAAGGCTAACATAGATTATTACCTCAATTTTGGCGGAGAGCTAGATGAATTCAATTGGCGCAAATTCAATCCCATGCAGCTCTACACCGAAGTACAATATGTGATGACGCATCGGTTAGGTTAAATTCCCCCTTCTTTCATTTTCTCGGCGTTTTCTGCTACTTGGAGTTGGTCAATAAATGTTTGAATATTGCCATTCATTACCTCTGGTAAATTGTAGGCTGTATAGCCAATTCTATGATCGGTTACCCTACTTTGTGGGTAATTGTAAGTTCTAATTTTTGCAGAACGGTCGCCAGTAGATACCATGGTTTTTCTACGGCTGGCAATATCTCCGTTGTGCTTGGTTAATTCAATCTCGTATAATTTTGATCGCAACATTTGCATGGCACGTTCGCGGTTACCATTTTGCGTTCTTTCAATTTGGCAAACTACCACCAAGCCAGAAGGCCTGTGGGTTAGCTGTACCTTACTTTCAATTTTATTTACATTCTGTCCACCTGCACCTCCAGAACGAGAGGTTTGCATATCTACATCTGCCGGGTTTAAATATACATCCACTTCTTCGGCTTCTGGCAATACCACTATTGTAGCTGCAGAGGTATGAACCCTTCCAGCTGTTTCAGTTTCTGGCACGCGCTGCACGCGGTGAACACCACTTTCATATTTTAAGATGCCGTAAACATCTTCGCCACTTACTTCAATAATAATTTCTTTGTAACCACCTGCTGTACCTTCTGTAAAATCTACTACCTCTGTTTTCCAACCTCTTTTTTCGCAGAAATACATGTACATGCGGTACAAATCTCCGGCAAAAATACTGGCCTCATCGCCACCGGTTCCACCCCTAATTTCCAATAAGGCATTTTTGCTATCTTCCGGATCGGGCGGAATCATCAATATTCTTACTTCTTCCTCAATGGGTGCTATTTTTGGCTCAAGCTCATCCAATTCCATTTTGGCCATTTCACGCATTTCATCGTCCTTTTCGGTTTTCAGAATTTCTCTGGCGTTTTGTATGTTACCTACTATATTTTTGTATTCAAAGTACTTATCTACAATCTTTTGTAATCCTTTGTATTCGCGGTTCATTTGGGTAAAACGCTTCATGTCGGCCAATACATCGGGCTGACTTAATTGCTCTTCTACTTGCTTAAAACGTTGGTATATGGCTTCTAATTTATCTAACATGTTGTTTTTGAGAGGGCGCAAAGATAGCGCATCCTTAAGAATTTACAATAAAAGGCTAGCTACTTCTGTGGTTTGTAGCTGTAAATGCTTATGCCCAGAGTGTTCAGCACAAAAAGTCTTTCCTTTTCTACACTAAATGCAGCAAAATTGCTATCTGGCAATTGCAAGGTGTCTCTCTGTAAAGTGCTGAACCTATAACTGATTAAATTATTGCCACTTCTATAAAATAATTCATCGTTTAAAATCTTAAACTCTTCCTTAAGTTTAATTGGTATGGTTTTAATGTAATTGGCAAATACATCAAACACCAAAATGCCCTCAGTACTTTCATTTACAAATACCCTCGATCCATTATCGATGATCAAAGAGGGGTTGAGGTTTTTACTTTGGGCAAATTGTAAAACATTGCCACTTGCTTGGATAAGATTACCCTCTTTGCTCAAATTTTTCAATTGTAAATCGCCTTGATCAAATACCCAAATGGTATTGTTGTAACTCCTAGCAATGGCTGAAGCTTGAGTAATACCTGCGTCGCTGAGATTTAGCTTGCCTCTATAAGCAAGGTTATTGTCCAAAAATACAACAGCATTCATCTCCCTATAAAACAGGTACAATTCCATGGGGTTACTGGCATCAATGTGGGTGATGTTGCCTTGGTAAGCATAGTTGAGTGTGCTTAACAACTTGCCAGTGGCATCATATTTATACAGTTGATTGGTATTGCTCACCACATAAATATTACCTACCCTATCTGTTTCTATGTCTTTAGCCTGTAAGCTAATTTGGGTCAATAAATTCCATGAGGGTTGAAAGCTACTTAAAAGCAAAAAAGCGAACATGCCAACTAAATAGTTGGCGGCATTTGTAACTAAACTAAATGGATATTTAGCCTTCAAATTTTTCAATTGTTAATGCTTGTCCGTCGTAAACTGCATAGGTATTAAACCCAATCCAATCTCCTAAGTTTACGTATTTTTTGGTTTGATCCAAATCATAAATCATGGGTAAATGTCGGTGGCCAAAAACGTAGTATTCGCTTTTATCGCCTTGTGCTATTAGGTGCCTGCAATACTTAACCAAAAATTCTTCTTCCCCATTAAAGGTAAAGTTTCCATCAAAGGTTTTGAGCTTACTTCTGTGACTCAAAAAATTGGCAAAGCCTATTCCAAGGTTAGGATGAATAAAAGCAAAAATTCTTTGGAAGAACTTATTTCTATAAATCCATAATATAAAGTTAAATCGCCAGCCGTCTCCTAAACCATCGCCATGCCCAATATAGAAGAGGTGTTTTCCTAGCTGAATACTGATAGGTTCAGCATGAACTTGAACACCTAGTTCTTTTTCAAAATAGCCAAACTGCCACAAATCATGGTTGCCATGGAAAACATGAACAGGTATGCCCTCATCGGCAAATTCTGCAATTTTAGCAAGTAGCCTAACATTTCCCTTTGGAACAACCAGTTTATATTCAAACCAAAAATCAAAAGTATCCCCTAAAAGGTATAAGGCCTCGCAGTCTGGTTTTATTTGGTTCAGCCAGCGAATAATCCTTTTCTCTCTTTCAAAACTAGAGGCGGCATCTGGGATACCTAAATGGAAATCGGAGGCAAAATAAATCTTCTTCAAAACAATATTGGCTTAATCTTGCTTGCGGTCGTCAATCAAAAATAGGATGAGCTCTATTGGTCCGTGTGCACCAATAACCGTTTTAGGTAAATTGTCGGAATCAGAGCTTGGTAACTCATCGGTTCTGCTTGGGCCGGTAATATAACTCATCATAGAAGGCATGTTTTTTCCATAGCGGTTGCGCATGCTTTGTAATGATTCTTTGATATCTAAAACAACCTGCGATCTTTTAGCAATCACCACATGAACAGGAGGCCAAATGGTGAGGGTTCTGCTGTTTTTTGTGCTACTAACTAAAATTGTACCAGAGCTTGCCAACAGTGATTCACAGCCTGTAACGGATGCCTGTATTTTTTCTAAATGGTCTTTCTTATTGTAGTATTGTATGCCAGACTCATCCAGCATAGTTTGAATGGTATCTTCCCAACTAAAGATATACTTCCATTTGCGCTCTTCTATGAGGTTTAGCAATTTATCTACACAATCAAATTGGTTATCGCAATAAACAAATTGACCATTTACTGCTACAAATTTTTTCACAAACATCTCAGAGAGCGCTTCACCTTCGGGGCGTACAAACACATTGCTTTCCAGGTCTATGTTCTGAAAGCTACTCTTTGATTTATAATTTAAGGCAGTTCTTACCTTTTTCAGGATTTTCTCCTTCGATGTTGTTATTTCCTTTTCCAATGAACCGCAATTTATGTAAATAATATGGCACAAAAAAAGCTGTTTTAACTTTAGGGTCAAAACAGCTTTTTGTATAGGGCTTTAAAATTACGATTCCTTTTTCAAAATAGGTGTTTTAGTCATGATATGAAGCAAGTCGTTTAGCTTGGCTTTGAGCTCATTTCTGTTCACAATAAAATCCAAGAATCCATGCTCCAACACAAACTCCGAACTTTGGAAACCTTTTGGCAAATCTTTTCCAATGGTTTCTCTGATTACCCTGGGACCAGCAAATCCAATTAAGGCTTCTGGTTCGGCAATGTTCACATCGCCCAACATGGCATAACTAGCAGTTACTCCACCCGTGGTTGGATCAGTCAGTAAAGAAATATAAGGTACTCCTGCCTGACCCAATAGGGCAAGTTTGGCAGAAGTTTTAGCCATTTGCATCAATGAGAATGCGGCTTCCATCATGCGCGCACCGCCAGATTTGGAGATAATCATCAACGGAATTCTGTTCTCTCTAGCATAGTCTATAGCTCTCGCAATTTTTTCGCCAACAACACTGCCCATACTACCACCAATAAATCCAAAATCCATACAAGCAACCACCAACTTCATATCTTCAGCAATATTACCTACAGCAACACGCATGGCATCGCTTAGGCCACTTTTCTCTTGCGATTCAACAAGGCGCTTGGCATATTCTTTGGTGTCTTTAAAATGTAAAGGATCGCTAGGCATTATATTGGCAAAAAGCTCTTCAAAGTTATCTCCAAATAAAATTTCAAAATACTCATGAGAGCCTACCTTATCGTGGTAGTTGCAATTAGTACATACATAAGCATTGTTTTGATGATCCTCCACCAAAAAGGTTTTCTTACACCTGCTGCACTTGTGCCACAAACCATCGGGCACCAATTTCTTCTCGGATGTTAGGGTAGTTATTCCTTCTTTAACGCGTTTATACCAACTCATTTCAAAACATTAATAAGGTTCGAAATAAAAGCATCCAATCAATTATACCAAGAAAAATTACTTAAAGTGTTGGTTTATAAGAGTTAGTCTTTGGGTTAAGGCTTCTGGCAGCTAGCATCTGGCACCTGGCTTTTAGCAGTTGTCTGGCATTTAGCAATTACCGGTCACTGAGCCTGTCGAATGAACGGTGGCTGAGCTTGTCGAAGCCTGGTCATGGGTTTGGTTAAACAAAAAGCAGAAAGGCACCTAGTTTTAGGTGCCTTTCTGCTTATGGGTTTACATATGGTTGTGTGTATCCTTGCCGCAAGTTTTGCTTTTATATCATGTCTTAGCCTACCGCAACGAAACGCGATGAATCGCGTTTTTACGGGAGGAGGATGATAGTTGTGCGGGCATATTATGCGATAGTGACGCTTTGGTCTAAGTATACGTCTTGGATGGCGTTTAGTAAAGCAACACCTTCGTTCATTGGTTTTTGGAAGGCTTTACGTCCAGAGATTAAACCGTGTCCGCCAGCGCGTTTGTTGATTACTGCTGTGGTTACTGCTTCTGCTAAATCTGTAGCTCCTTTGCTTTCTCCACCTGAGTTTATTAAACCCATGCGACCCATGTAGCAATTTGCTATTTGGTAGCGAGTTAAATCAATAGGGTGACTGGATGAAAGTTCAGTATAAACTTTGTTATGTGTTTTACCAAAGTTTAAGGCAGTATAACCACCATTGGTTGTAGGTAATTTTTGTTTGATAATATCTGCTTGGATGGTTACGCCTAAATGGTTGGCTTGGCCCGTTAAATCTGCAGCAGTATGGTAATCTACGCCATCTTTTTTGAATGCGTTGTTACGGGTATAGCACCATAAAACAGTTGCCATGCCAAGTTCGTGCGCGCGTTCAAATGCAGCAGCAACTTCTTGTATTTGGCGACCACTTTCGTCTGATCCAAAATAGATAGTTGCACCTACAGCAGTTGCACCTAAGTTCCAAGCTTCGTCTACTGAACCAAACATAATTTGGTCGAATTTATTAGGGTAGCTCAAAAATTCATTGTGGTTTAATTTTACAATGAAAGGAATTTTGTGTGCATATTTTCTAGAGCAAGCTGCCAATACACCGTAGGTAGAAGCAACAGCATTGCAACCACCTTCAATGGCTAACTTAATAATATTTTCTGGATCAAAGTAAGCAGGGTTTGGTGCAAATGATGCGCCAGCACTGTGCTCAATGCCTTGGTCAACAGGTAAAATAGAAACATAACCAGATCCACCTAATCTGCCGTGCTCATAGATAGCTCCAAGGCTTCTTAGTACTTGAGGAGTGCGGTTACTTTGAAGGAAAACGCGATCTAGGAAATCGCCACCAGGTAAATGCAATTGGCTTTTTGAAATGGTTTTACATTCATGGTTCAATAACGACGATGCGCTATCGCCTAATAATTCGGCTATTTTTGTCATATTTAAGGTATAATTGCGGTGCAAACTTACATTTTTTTACAAAACAACATTCAAAAAAATGAAAATAGAGATTCATAAAATTTCAGATCAAGCTGAATTAGAGCGAGCATGGGCCATTCGCAGGGTGGTATTTGTGATTGGTCAAAATTGCCCAGAGGAATTAGAATGGGAAAATGAGGAAGAATCGGTGCATTTTCTTGCCTTGTTAGATGGCATTCCTGTGGGCACTGCCAGGTGGAGAGAAACAGAAAACGGTTATAAATTAGAGCGCTTCGCTGTTTTGGAAGAAGCAAGGCACAAAGGGGTTGCTTCGGCCTTGGTTCAAACCTTAGTAAATGAATTAAGCCCTAATGGAAAACTACTCTATTTGCATGCTCAGTTAGAGGCAGCACCTTTGTATGCCCGGTTTGGGTTCAAACCGAAAGGAGAGAACTTTTGGGAAGCCGGCATAGAACATGTAAAAATGGTTTTGGAAGCGAATTAGTCAACTATTGCCACATACATGGCTTTAATTTCTTTCTCGTATTTTTGCTCTACAATTTTGCGCTTAACTTTTAGGGTTGGAGTAATTTCACCTAAATCTAAACTAAATGGTCTGCGTTTAATGGCAAAGTGTTTTACACGCTCAAATTTGCCTAATTCGGTTGCATATTTGTGCAGGTCAATATCTAGCCACTTCCTAATTTTCTCTTCTCTGATAAAGTCGTCGGCTTCTTCAAAATACGATTCTTTGTAGCCAAAAACCTCCTTCATTTCTTCTTTTGAAGGAACAATAATAGCAGTTAAATATTCTTGCTTGTCGCCAATTAAAAATATTTGCTCAATTTTATTCGATTTCAAATAAACACTTTCAATAGGCGTTGGGTAAATATTTTTGCCAAATGAATTCACCAATATATTTTTGATCCTATCTGTAATTTTTAGGTAGCCTTTATAAAATTTTCCAACATCACCAGTGTGCAACCAACCATCTGTATCAATGGCTTCTGCCGTTGCTTCTGGCAGGTTCCAATAACCTTTCATTACATTTCTGCCACGCACCAAAATTTCACCTTCCGCGCATTCAAAATCGGGGTTAAAAGAATCAAATGTTTGAACCGTAATAATTTCTTTGGTTTCTACATTTTGAATTGCTACTTCATTAAGTCTTCCCACTCTACCCACGGCTCCAAATACTTGGCGGTGTGGCTCATTTACCGTAACCAATGGGGAGGTTTCTGTAAGTCCATATCCTTCACAAACAGTTACGCCTATATTGCCAAAAAACTCACCAACATGCTGTGGCATTGCGCCTCCACCAGAAATCATCAATTGCATATTGCCTCCAAGTTTCTCTTTAATTTTAGAGAACACCAATTTTTCTGCTACTAACAAATGCAGAGATAAAAGAGGCCCAGGCGTTTGGTTATTTTCTCTTAAGTGACGACGTTTTTCGCCCACTTTAATCGACCAATCAAATATTTTTAGGCTCAAACCGCCTTTTGAGGTAACATTTTTTCTAACCCTTTCTTCTATTCTTTCTAAAAGACGTGGAACAGTTAAAATAGCTGTAGGCTTAATTTCTTGAATATTACTTGTTAATGCTTCCAAGCTCTGTGCAAATGCAATTTGTGAACCAATAACTGTACTCATGTAATAAGTAGCAGTTCTTTCGTAAACGTGGCACATTGGTAAAAACGACAAAAATCGAAAGTCTTTGTTAACAATATACATCAGCTCAACTGCCATTTCAATATCGCTCAAGAAATTATCATGGGTAAGCATGGCACCTTTAGGCTTTCCAGTAGTGCCAGAGGTATAGAGCAAGCAACTCAAATCGTCTCTAGTTACCGATTCACATATGGCATCAATTTGATTTTTGGTATCTTGGTAGAGCAAACTTCCTTGAGAAATCATTTCCTCGTAAGTAGTAATGCTTTCGTCTCTTTTGTCGGTATTAAAGGCAATAATGATGCGCTCTAATTTTGGACAATTGTGTTTAATCTTGTTTATTTTTTTTAATAGAAACGGCGTTCCAACCAATATGGCTCTTGCGCCCGAATCATTTAAAATGTATTCTATTTCCGATTCGGAAAGGGTAGGATAAATAGAAACATTAACCAAACCAAGTTGCATCAAACCTTGGTCGTATGAAATATATTCAGGGCAATTTTCTATGATAAGGGCAACCATATCTTGCTTTTGGTAGCCAAGGTTATGAAAGAATGCAGAAATTGCATTGGCTTGATCCAAAACTTGTTTGTAGGTTATTTCATGGTAGTTGTCTTTCTTTTTTTCTAACAAGTATATACTCTCAGGAGTTTTGATGTTATTAGCAGCATGCTTTAAATAAGGATGCAGGGAAGGAAAAGAATAGTTTAAATTAAATTTTTGATCCATGTGTTATTCAAATGTTAATGCGAATAAAGCTAAATATCTCATACCGCTCAAATTGATTAGGACAAAAAGTGAAAAAATAGTTGCATATTTTACAAAATACTGTAAAAAGTTAATTAAAAAGGTTAGGAATTAGCGGCCGCTTGGGATTCTCATTTTGTAATCCACATTGGCTCCGCCCTTGCTAATATTTATAAGTTTGTTGCGAATAAGGCGTTTTTTGAGTTCAGAAATATAATCTACAAATAATTTTCCTTGGCAATGGTCGTATTCATGTTGAATAACCCTTGCGGCAATACCATTGAATTCTTCTTCGTGCCAAGCAAACTGCTCATCTTGGTAGCGCAATAAAACATTGGGGTGCCTGCTAACTTTTTCTCTAATATGTGGAATGCTGAGGCATCCTTCCTCATATTCCCATTCATCTCCCCATTCTTTTAGCATTTCGGAATTAAGAAAAACCTTTTTCATTTCTGGAACGGTTTCATCGCCAAAGGCACTTGTATCTGCAATGAATAGGTTAATAGGTTTGCCAATTTGAGGGGCTGCTAAACCAACGCCGTTTGCGTGGTACATGGTTTCCCACATATTTTCTATAAGCTTAGTTAGGTCTTTATAATGAGGGTCAATGCTAGCGCCTACTTTTCTTAAAACTGGGTCGCCATATGCTATTATTGGAAAAATCATCTGAATATAAGGTTTAACCGGTTTTAAAATTTATTTTCCATATAAGTTTGTAGGATCAGTACAGCGCTTATTTGGTCTACATTTTCTTTTTTTTGCCTATCTTTTTTCTTCAATCCCATTTCTAACATGCTGGCTTTGGCCATCCTAGAGGTTAGTCGTTCGTCGATTCTTTTAATTGGCAGTTCTGGAAAATGTTTAGCCAACAAAGATATAAATTTTTCTACATGTTTCGCAGATTCAGAGTCGCTACCATCCATTTGCAGGGGCTTTCCAACCACAATGCACTCCAAGGGCTCTTTGGCAATATAATCCTTTAAATAAGCCATAAGGTCATGTGCTCTTACAGTAGCAAGGGTGCTAGCAATTATTTGCATAGGATCTGTAACTGCCAAACCAACTCGCTTGGTTCCGTAATCAACTGCTAAAATTCTGGGCATGTACTTTGGTTTTTACTACAAAGTAACAAAGGAACGATTTTTTTTGATGTTAGGTGGGGAGTTTTTTTTGCCACCAAGGCGCGGAGGCGCCAAGGATTTTTTTATTTTTTGGGTTTTGCTCGACCCAGAAGGGGTCGTATGTTTATAGGGAAATTGATGTTCTATAAATATGTGACCCATTCTGGGTCAAGAATAGGTGTTAATCAATATATATATCAAAAAAACAAATAAAAAATCTACGCGCCTTGGAGCCTTGACACCTTCGCCAACCACCTGCGCCTAGGCTTCAGTGTTCGCGGGAGGCTTCGGCGCCTGAAATGTGGCAAATCGTTGCTTTGTTATTTTGTAGTGATAAATAAACTAAGCTACATCCAGTACTATTCTAAAGGTGGTTCCTTTGCCCAGTTCGGAGTGGCGCACGTAGATTTGTCCTTTGTGGTATTCCTTGATAATTCTTCTTGTGAGTGATAAGCCAAGTCCCCAGCCACGTTTTTTGGTAGTAAACCCTGGTTTGAATACGGTTTTAAACTTGCTTCTAGGTATTCCTTTTCCGGTATCGGTAATGTCTATATATACTTTTTCGGTATCGTGGTTCAGCACAATTCTGAGGCTGCCGTTGCCATCCATGGCATCGATGGCGTTTTTACAAAGGTTTTCTATTACCCAATCAAACAAGGGAATATTAATATTGGCCCAATTATTTGGCTGACCAATATCAATGGTGAAATCAACTTTACTTGATACCCTGTTTTTGAGATAACCAATTGCTTTTTCTATCACCAAACCTAAATTCTCTGATTTAAGGATGGGTTCAGACCCAATTTTTGAAAACCTTTCTGTTATGAGTTCTAATCTTTGGATGTCGTAATCAACTTCTTTTAATATTTCCTCTTGCTGGTCTTTTCCGGTTTCTTTTAACAAGTTGTGCCATTCGCGGAGGCTAGATATTGGCGTTCCCAATTGATGAGCGGTTTCTTTACTCATGCCCACCCAAACCTGGTTTTGTTCTGCTCTTCGGCTGCTGCTTAGGGCAAAGTAGCTCATCAGGGCAAAAAAGGCAATGAGTGAAAGTTGTATAAATGGATAGGTTTGAAGGGCAGTAAGTATGCGAGAGTTTTTATAGTATAAATAGTTGTAACGTTTGTTGGTTAAATCATATTCAATTTTTATGGGTTCATGAATTTCTTTCATTAAGGCTAGTTCTGCATTTACATAAGCAGTATCTAAAGCACTCAATGAATCAAGATTTCTATGACTGATTATTTGTCCATTGTCATCTACCAATATAGTTGGAATGGTTTCATTGTCTTTAATGATATCTAGCAAAAAGTTGATATCCATTTCAGCAGAAGCCGCTCCCAATTGCCTAGTGGCATTGGCCCAGAGTTTTATTTTTTTGTCTTCTTGAACCGCCAATTCTTTTACCAAAGTTTGCGTGTACCAAAGAGAAAAACCGCCAATAAACATGGCTGCAATTAATATGGCGATCTTCCACCAGCGTTTTTTTTCGTATGCCTTCATCCTTTTGTTGAACCTCAAATATAATTAAATGATGCCCAAATTTATGAACTCATTCGTGCATTTTTTCTAAATCCAATAAGCTTAACGAAACATTTTTAAAATTAATCGCCGCAATTTTGCTGCGATTAATAAATTCTTTCACCGCAAAAGGAATAAAATCTTGGTTTGAACCTAATTTTGAGTTAAAATTCATTTTAAGTAATTTGCTAGTGTAATGATTATAAAAAACTATTAAAATTCTTGCGTTTTTTAAACAATATTTGCCCTAAAGAACGCAAAATGAAGGCAATTATTGATTGGCAGCAAAAAAAGTTACAGGTGGATTTTTCAAAACCTATGGATATTTCCATATCAATGCGCAGTGGTTCGGTGAATCCAAATGCCTTTCATATTCCAAATCCTCGGTTCGAACCTATACAAGTTGGCGATTTTATTGGCTCGGTGGCTTTGGGCAGTGGCGCCAATTGCGAAAACCTATTTATTAATGCACATGGCAATGGCACACATACCGAGTGTATTGGACATATAACCAAAGAGCGAATTAGCATCAACCAAAGCTTGAAACAATTTCATTTTGTGGCGCAAGTAATCACACTTAAACCAGTTCAGCTTGCTGATGGCAGTTGGGTTGTATTGGTAGATGGGGTGGAGGAGCAATTGGCAATTGGAATTGAAGCGTTGATTATTAGAACTTTGCCAAATACAGCAGCCAAATTGGTTCAAACCTATTCTGGACAAAACCCTACTTATGTAGAGCCAAAATTGGTCACGCTTATTGCCAATAAAGGTATTCATCATTTGTTGATTGATTTGCCAAGTGTGGATCCAGAGGAAGACGCAGGTGCCATGCTTGCCCATAAAGCATTTTGGCAATATCCAGCCAATCCAAGATTGGAGGCAACCATAAGTGAAATGGTTTTTGTGCCAAATTCAATTGCAGATGGCATTTACTTTTTGAACCTACAAATTGCTAGTTTAGAGACAGATGCTAGTCCTTCCAAACCTTTATTATACCATTTGGAATTGTTAGATTAGGGTTATAATTTATTAAAATTTGCGCAAGACCATCTGTTTATTTGCAAGGGTGCGCTAAATTCCTATTTTTGCATACTTTAAAAATAATATTTTATGAAGAAAACCGCATTATTGCTAGGTTTTTTAGGTTGTTTAGGTGCATTTACCGTGAATGCTCAAAAAGTTTCTAAAAATGTTCCGGCCAAAAAGCCTGTTGCCGTTGAATTGGCAAATCCAAATCCAACTATTTTTACCATTGGGAACGATTCAGTTTTGAAAGATGAGTTCTTGCGTCAGTTGAACAAGAACAGAAAAGACAAAACCCCACCCACAGAGAAGGAAATTCGTGATTACCTCGATTTGTACGTCAACTTTAAGTTGAAAGTTAAAGAGGCAATTACCATGAGTTTGGATACCAATCCTGCATTTAACTCAGAATTGGCAGGGTACCGCAAACAATTGGCTGCTCCTTATTTAAATGATAAGAAAGTAACCGAGGGCTTAATGCAAGAGGCATACGAGCGCATGAAGTTAGAGGTAAATGCTAGCCATATTTTGATTAATGTAGAGCCAAATGCTTCGCCAAAAGATACCATAGCAGCATGGAACAAGATTTCTGATTTGCGCAAACGCATTTTAAAAGGCGAGAATTTTGATAGCTTGGCACTTAAATATTCTGATGACCCATCGGCCAAAAAGAATTATGGCAAATTGGGTTGGTTTACCGTTTTTCAAATGGTTTACCCTTTTGAGAATGTTGCTTATAAAACAGATAAGGGTCAAACCAGCGCACCATTCCGTACCCAATTTGGTTACCACATTATGCGTGTAAATGATGGCAGGCCTGCTAGAGGCGAGGTAAAGGTTCAACACATTATGGTGAGAACCGGTGGTGGTTCAAATTCTGAAACCATCAATAATGCTGGCGAAAGAATGAATGCAGCATATAAAGAATTTCAAGCGGGAATTAGCTTTGATACTTTGGTTGAGAAATATTCTCAAGACGATGCTAGCAAAGCAAACAAAGGAATGATGAATTGGATTGCCAGCTTAAGCGGTTACCCTGATGAGTTTAAAGATGTTTGTTTTTCTTTGAAACCCAATGAAGTTTCTAAGCCATTTATGACAGATTACGGTTGGCACATGGTAAAGTTTGTGGAATACCGTCCACTTGGAGAATACAAAGACGTGCAAGATGTAATTAAAAACAAAGTAACACGCGATGTGCGATCAGAAGGATCTAAAACGGCTGTTATTGTGCGTGTTAAAAAAGAAAATAATTATAAGGAATATACTGCCAACTTAAATGAATTTACAGCAAAATTAGACACCAATTTTATCAAAGCTTCTTGGGCTTTTGATGAAAAGAAAATGGGCAAAAAGCCATTGTTTGCCATTGGCGATAAAACCTATACCGCTGTTGATTTTGGCCAGTACCTAGAGGCAAATCAAGATGTGCACCAAAAAGAAAATTCGGTTATGGTAGCTAAAAATCATTTCACTATTTGGTCAAATGAAAAATGCTTGGCTTATGAAGAAAGTATTTTGGAAACCAAGTATCCTGAGTTTAATAACATCATGACAGAATACCACGATGGTATATTGTTATTTGATTTAACCGATAAAAAAGTTTGGGGTAAAGCCATCAATGATACTGCAGGTTTAGAGGAATTTTACAATGGTCATAAAGCCAAATACATGTGGAAAGAGCGCGTTCATTACCAAACATTTAATTGCCTTGATGCCGAAACAAAAGCAGCTACCATTAAAATGTTTAACAGTGGTAAGTCGGAGGCAGATGTGTTTAAGAAAATGACTAAGAAGTTGCCTAATGCCATTATGGCCAAAGACGCTAAAGCAGAAAAAACAGATGCAACTGGTGCCAAACTTTGGGATGCCAAAGGTGTAGTTGATATCACAGATCCTGATGCCAACAAGTTCTATTATGTTTTAGAAATTATACCTGCTGAACCAAAAACTTTGAAAGAAGCAAAAGGTCTTGTTACAAGTGATTACCAAGAATTTTTAATGGAAGCATGGGTAAAAGAATTGCGCGCTAAATATCCTGTAAAAGTTAATGAGTCAGAGCTTTTAAACCTTACCAGATAATAAGCCTACCAAGCCGCCATTGTGCAAAGCGCATAATTGAGCGCCTGGTTCAAAATAGTTTTCGTTTATTAGGGTAGTAATCCCTATCATCATTTTTGCCTCATAAATTGGATCTAATAAGATACCAGTTTGTGAGGCAAATTCTTTTATATAGTCTTTGGTTTCTTGGTTAATTTTTCCATAACCACCGCCATGAAATTGGTGATGTAATTCAAACACATTTGAGTCGAATTTTTTGTATTCATTTGCCATTTCTTCTGCACCTTTTAACACCACAATGCCGTGTGCTTTTATAGGAAGTTGTTGCTTTTGAATGGCATTTAACAAACCTCTTAATGAACTGCCTGTTCCTACCGAGGTTATTAAATGTAGAACTGAATGTTGAATTTCTTTATTTAAGTCCTTCTTTAGGCTCCAAGGTCCTAACAGTAGGTCATCAATTACGGCCTCCATGCCCAATTCTCCGATCTCTCCGCCGCCTCCTTCTGGTATATTTAAGGCGCTTTGATTCGAACCAAAATAGCTAGAAAATAATAGGTCTTTGTTTTTATAAGCTTCTCTTGAAACGAAAGTTAATTTCATGCCAAACAATTCACATAAATCGAGTAAGGGGTTTTTAACCAACTCACCACGTACAAAGCCAAATGTGTTAAAGCCATATTTTGCACCAGCGGCTGCCGTGGCCAATAAATGGTTGCTATAATAGCCACCATAGGTTACAAGAGTATTCTTGCTTTGCTCACTAGCGGCAATTAAGTGGAACTTTAATTTACGCCATTTATTGCCCGAAATAAAAGGATGTGATAAGTCTTCCCGCTTTAAAAAAAAGGATATGCCTTTGTTGGCAAAAGATGGTAGTTTAATTTCTTCAATAGGTGCATATGGATTTTCAATTTGTAACATGCTGCCTTTTGGAATAGATAAAGGTTATAAAATACAAAAGGCTCAACCAACAAAAGGGTGCAATAGCAATACGATACCTAGATAGGCCCAAAACTCCTGTTGATCCAATGATGTAAGCTGCAAAGAGAAATAGGCAAAGGCGTAGCACAAGAGTACAATTTTTATTGAAAATAGTATGTAAAAAAGCAATGGCGATACCAATATTGCTTAGGAAACAAATAAATAAAACCAGCAATAAACCCAAGGGTGCATTTGATACAAATTGAATGATGCCATTTACCACACCTTGGGTATTGATTACATGGTACAATCCTAAATAATTTCCTTCCGAATAGTTTAAAAAATGCACCCATTCAAATCTTCCTGGATCAAGCATAAATGCGAGCCAACCTTTTAGGTTGAACCAAATAAAAGTTGCAGGCTCTTGCCATAAAATTTCTTTGCCTTTTTGATTCATATATTCATAGCGCTCTTGGTATGTTTTTGCCGCATTTGCTGTTTGCATAATCCGTTCCTGAATTGAGTCGGCATAAGCTTCTCCATGAATTTGACCGTTGGTATATTTAGCCATGTATTTAAGCACAAAGATGGGTGTAACAGAGGAGTAATGGTAATAGCCTGTTATGCTTTTATTATAGTTTGAGTATCCGTGAAATAAGAGTGGAAGTAGTAGAAAAGGCAATAGGTATTTTAGCCTTTTTTTAATTAAGAATACAAAGAATAAAATGAGGGCAATGGTCATGCCTAAAAGAAATGCAACAGGTTTTGTGAGCATAGCTATTGCAAAGAAAACAACAGCTAAAATGCTCTTGCGAAAATTTGGTTCAGACCATAAATAATAAGTAAAATAGAATGCCCAGAACAGCAAGCTTTGAAACAAAATATCGCTCATCACAAAATTGCAATGGATTATTTGTGAAGGATAAAGAATCAGTGTGATGAGGAGTGTGAGTTTGGTATTATTTTGTTTCAGGCCAAGTTCTTTGGCAAATTTTAGTACGCCCCAAATGGTGCTTAAGCTAATGAGCAATTGCAAAAATAATATAGCATAATCGGTTTGAACCAATGCTTTGATGCAGTAAATTAAGAAACCATAAACTGGAGGACGAAAGCTGAAATAGTCTGGTTTTATTGGCTCTAGCCAAGGTGCTGCATACAAGCTCCCATGTAATTTTATATTTTCTGCTTGCGAGAGATAGTCAATTGAATCTACCAAATAAATACTGCTAGTATGCCAAGCTTGCAAGAAGCCTAGTAGGTGCAAAACAATTGCAGCTATCCAAAATTGCTTGGCAGAAATTATTGGCAGATTCACTGGGGCAAGATAATGCTAAAATTCAAATGAGTTCGCATGTGGTATTTTACGATATTTTCGAAGTTTAATTTATATTGCTAGTATATGTTCAAAAAGCCAATCCTTTTTCTTTTAATTCTTATTGGGATGGTCTGCGCTTGTCAATCACGTTATGGTTATTTAAGTAAAGTGAGGGTTGGTTCTGCATATAAGCAAAAGCTTGAAAAAGACAAAATCGATAAGTCAAATTCTGATAAAGAGCCAGAAATAGAAGAGGACGAAGAATTATTGACTGCTTCTAATGATACCAATAAGATTATCGCAAATCACTCAATTTTTTAAAATAATAAGGAAGTTAAGAGCCACAAACCTAATCAATCAAGTGAAAGGGATTTTTAAGGAAGGAAGCTTGCTGAAAAATTAAATGGGGATAATGATAAAAACATTAATTATTACGCCAAAATGGGCATTGATTATGGGGCTCATTTCCTTATTAGCCTTTCCATTTGTTATACCTGCTTTTATTGGACCAGTAGATTTTTTACTCGGTATTATTGCCCTCAAACAGATTTCTAAGAGTGGTGAAAAGGGAAAAGGTAGGGCAATTTTTGTTTAACCGCCCTTTTTTCTTCGATAATAGTGGGTTTAGCATTTGGTCCAACAACTTGGATATTATCTCATAGGGCACTTAAAAGAATGCCTCATGATGGAAGAAATTTGAGATTTATTACTCAAATGGTTATGATTTTAGGAATATTAGCCACACTAACCTTATTTGTAGTTGGCTTATTATTCTTAATGGGCGTTGGCGTTTTTATTGATCCATTAATTGTTGGTTTAGTTGCTATAACCTTAATAATAGCCATTATTGTAACACCAATTGCATTTGCTATTAGAGGCAATTATCCTAAATCAAGCAATTCGGTTTTTTGATTAAAGGACCTATTAAAATATCTTATGCGGAATTAATTTTGGCACAAATGAAATTTCAAATTTGCGATATTAATTTTTTTTGGTATAATTGTTCAGTTTTGAAAAAAAAAATAATTTTCTGGTGATTCTTTTGTTTGGGATTTTCCTCTTAGGATGCCAACAACAATATGCCTATAGAAGCAAGGTTAAAATTAATAAGCAGGAAATTGTAAAGGCTAAGGATAAAGAAAGAGAAAGAGAAAGAGAAAGAGAAGAGAGAGTTGAGAGGGAAGAGATTACTGCAAGTGAAGGGTCCATAAATGTTTTGCCTTACTTACCTAAAATTCAATTTGATTTTGTCAACAAGCAGTATAAAAGAGATTCTATTGTTACCGAGTTTAGAAAGGAATACAAAAGTTTTAAGCAGAAATTTCCTAAGAATGCGCCAGTTGCCAAAAATGCCAACTTGTTCTTGTTTGTGGGCATTGCAATTCTGTTTCTTTCTATTCTATTGATACCAAATTTAGGTTTGATTGCTGTTATTTTTGCACTATTTGGTCTGGTGCTAATTATTTTTAATTTAATTAAAAGGCATAAAGTAGAAAACAAAGCGCTAATTGAAAAAAGGAAAAAGTACCTGAGCACAACAGAAGGAGCTGAAGAGAGAGGTTTGCGCTCTAGAAGAACCTTAAGCATTCTTTTTTTATCTTTAACTTTATTAAGTGTTCTTATGTTTTTATCTGGGGGCTTTGTAATATTCCTATTTTTTGCCCCAATGTTGCTTGCAGCTGGAATAGTTGGTTACAGGAATGACTTAGATAGAAAAGATTCAGAGTTACATATTTTAGCAATTGTTGTTGGCGCTTTAGGTTTGGCTTTTTTGATTCTATTATTAGTATTTTTAGCGCTTTTAGGAGCAATTATAAATTCTTTACTCTTTTTAGCACTTGTACTCGTTCTGTTAGGCATTGGAAAAGCCTTATCAAGCAAATATCTTCCAAAAAGCTATTAGTAGTTTTGTTTATATTGGATTGAATTAAGTTGCAGCATAAAAGCTATGGTGTAATAGGCTTGCTTGGGCAGATTCAAAGTGGCTGGATTTGGTCGAAAATAATAGGTGTTTTGGTGTTTAATTTGATTATGTATATTCTAATTAAAAAGGGTAATAAAAATCCAGCTAACAAAGAGCAAGTGGAGAAAAGAGTACCTCTTGATTTTAGAACCAAAAGAATTTTAAAGATTACCTTTTTTTTTGCTTATTAACAGACTTGTTTTCTGTAATTATTGTTGGTTTAGCTTTTGGTCCAATTACTTTGATTCTATCACATTTGGCACTCACAAAAATGCCAAAGGATGGCAGAAACGCGAGATTTATTACTCAAATGGTTTTGATTTTGGGAATATTGGCAACCCTAGGATTATTGGTTGTGCTGTTTTTACTTTTGGGTGGCTTTATTACAGATTATGTTTTTTTTGCCTTGGCTATAATTACCATTATATTGGCAATCATCATAGCAATTATTGCTTTTTCTATAAGGATGAATTATTTATTCGAAACGGAATAGTTACTGTTAATTAATGTCTACAAACTATTGGGTTTACTAAACAACTTTACAACTTCTGAAATGTCTTCATCCACCTATCTGGAATTTCGTCGTTTTGGGCTGTTTGGTAATCTTTGTAGCTGCATGGAACAATGAATTTGCCTTCGTGTTTGCTGCGCTCGTGTGGGTATGGAACTTCCATCCACCAACGATCGCTGAGCACGCTTTTATAAAAGGTGAGCTCATGGTTCATGTTTTTGTTGGTGGTGTGGTAAATAAGGTAGTCTTTGCTTTCGGCAATTGGGTAATCGTTTCTCCTATTGGTATAGCCTTCAATAAAATACCAAATCATTTGTGCCATTAAGCCGCTCGTAACATTGTTTTTATCTTGTGTAGGATTTAAATCGTAGAATCCCACGCTCATTAAATCATTGCTTAAGCCGGCATATCGGCTGATTTGACAAGCTTCTTCGCCACTAATGCCATTTGGTGAGGGTTTAAGTTGGCCAGGTGAGTTTGATGCTTTTATGGCTTGCATGCTCATGGCCAACATATTTGCATTGCGGCAATATGGCTCTATTTCTTGCATGTTTCCGCGCAAACTTCCTAACCTCAACATGTCGAAATTCATGCGTTCAAAGGCATCATAAGTTTCTGGCTCAACAAAGTGTCCTTGATAAGCTGCCTGCGTTATATTGAATAAAAACTCTGGCTCATGAGCAATAATGCGTGGTAGGTAATTATTTTTTGCAGGCTCATCAAAAGTTTGCATTTCCATTTTGGCATCTACCAAAACTAATTGCATATTGGGTGTAATACCTTGAAAACTGGCATATTGAGCTGCAATTAAATCTTGGCTGCCACCAATAACAATAGAAAGGATTTTGGCTCTGTTGAGTTCTGCCAATGTTTGACGGAGTGCAAAATGACTGTCATTTACCCCATTTCCGGCTTCAATGTTTCCTAAATCTAAAATACGAATATCGGTGCGGGGTTTTACTAGGCTATATAATTCTTTGCGTACCTCATCAGGCGCCAAAGCACAGCCTTCAAATTCTGGTCTGAACCTATCTTCTTTTACCCCTAAAATTACCATGTCGAAGCCAGTAATATCAGGTAGTTTTCCATCATTGAAATGAGTAGAATGGAAAAGGGTTTTGCTGCTATTTCCTTGGTCGTACAACCTAATTTGATTAGCAGAAAGTGGGTGTATGTAATCGTTGATCATGTGTTTTGGTAAATATCAAATAAATCTGCTTAATTTAGCGGGCCAACTAATACACATTTCCACACTTGGTACTCGTAACTGGCGCAACTGGTTTTTTAGGCTCACATTTGGTTTGCAGGCTTTTGGCAGATGGGCAAATTGTGCGAGCTTGTAAGCGAAATACGTCTGATACCAAGGAGTTCAACTTTGTGTTTCAACATTATTTTCCAGAACCTGCTCAGCAATTGAAGCTTGCTGAAAACTTGGTTTGGGTTCAAACCGATGTATTAGAATTGGACACCTTGGCAGCAGCTATGATTGGGGTAGAATGGGTTTACCATTGCGCGGCTTTGGTTTCATTTGAAGCAGCCGATAGAGATTTATTGATGGAAGTGAACGCGGTGGGTACGGCCAATGTGGTTAATTTGTGCTTATTAAATAGCGTAAAAAACCTGTGTTATGTGAGCTCAATAGCATCTTTGGGCAGAACCAAAAGTGGCAGCACCATGAATGAAAATAGCAAATGGGAAACCAGTGCGCTCAACAGTAATTATGCCATTAGCAAGTACAAGGCCGAATTAGAGGTATGGCGAGGCTCGGAGGAGGGTTTGGATGTTATTATTGTTAACCCAGGTGTAATAATTGGCGTTGGCGATTTTAAGAAGGGTTCTAATTCTTTGATAAACAGTATTTACAAAGGCATGCCACTTTATTCTATGGGTGTAAATGGCTATGTAGATGTAAAAGATGTGGCTCGTGCCATGATTTTATTGGTTCAAAGCAATATTCGCAACCAGCGTTTTGTAATGGTTGGTTCAAACCTTCGCATTCGAGATCTTTTTTTTATGATTGCAGATAGTTTTAACAAAAAACGTCCTTCCATATTAGTAACGCCATTTTTGGCAGCCCTTTCTTGGCGCGTAATGAAGGTGGTTCGCTTGTTTTATAAAAAGGGCATTGCCATTACCAAAGAAACAGCGAGAGCGGCTATTAATGAATCTTACTATAACTCAAATAAAATAATTACCGAATTATCATTTACTTTTACACCCATTGAAACCACAGTAAAAGATTGCTGTGAAGCGTATTTAACAACAACAAAAAATAATTTATTATGAACAGACTTCTTATCGGCTTTGCCGTAATTTTTACCATCTCTTGCAGTAACAATAACAGCAATGTAAATTACGAACAGCTTTACAAACACAGCTTGGAGGTAAAAGATTACCACACCGCCATCTTTGCTGTGCAATGCTTATTGCAAAAGGACAGTACTCAAACTCAATATTTAGATTCATTGCCAGAATTATATGCGGCAGTAAGCAATTATGGTGCAACAGAATATTACACAGATATTGCTTTGAAAACTCACCCAACAGAAGAAAAATTGTTACAGATAAAAGCGCTTTGTTTGCAAGAATCTGGCAAAGGAAAGGAGTTATTAGATTTTTATAATAAGCTTTATGCTTCAACAGGTAAGATTTCTTATTTGTACCAAATTGCCACCATTCAATTAACTGCCGGAGATATGGGTGGTGCGGAATCTTCTATTGCCACTTTGGAAGAAAAAATGGCTACTAGCAGAGACAGTGTAGATTTTATGATTTCGGAAACTGAAAAGCAAAAAGTGCCAATTAGGGCTGCAGTATACAATGTTAAAGCATACTTAGCTGCGCAAAATAATAATTTATTGGGAGCCAAAAAGAACTTTGAATTGGCCTTAAAAGAGTATCCAGATTTTATTACTGCTCAACAAAATTACATGCGTTTGATGCAAGGTGCTAAACAGCAACAACGCTAAGTGCTAAGTTTTAATAAAAAAGGCGATTACTGTTTTTAGTAATCGCCTTTTTTATGGGTTTTAAATATTGGGTTAATCATTCAATAAAAGCTTTAAGTAAAAGCCAGGGCTGCGTAATTTGGCGCGCATGTCTAAATCCTCAAACATGCAGCTAATGGTATCTCTTAGGGTTTTATTTTTGTGTGCTTTGTTTACCACATAATTAAACAACCACGGGTATTTACAGAGTTTTTGCATGGTATGGCTCAATTTTAATTCGTCCCATTGGCGGCTATAAAATGCATCATCGTAAGCTAGGTTAAAATTTGACCCGAATTTACTTTCTGACAGGCATTTTTGGATATGTGCTGCGGCGAGCATGCCACTATACATGGCGTTGCCAATTCCTTCACCAGTAAATGGGTCAATTAGGCTACCCGCATCACCAGTGAGTAAATAATTATCGCCACTAAGGGAGCGTTTTTTTGAACCTAAAGGCAATCCCCATCCTTCAATTTTACCTTCTAATTTTGCATTGGCAAAACGGTGTTTAATTTTTGGGTTATTGGCAATTGCCCTTAACATATCTGCTTTGAGGTTTACCTTTTTCTTGCTTACCGTCTCACTCAACATACCCGCGCCTACATTTGCTTTGCCACCCGGAAGGGGAAAAATCCAAAAATAGCCTGGCAGCAATTCTTCTAAAAAATGGAGTTCAATGTAGTTTTGGGTGTGTAAATCGGTAACTCCTTCATAATAGGCCCTTATGCCTGCACAATAATGAAGATTTTCCTTTCTTGTTTTACCCAATTGCTTGCCAACAATAGACCTATCGCCTTCTGCGCCAACCAACATTTGTATGTTATTGAATTGTAGGGTTTCCTTTTTACCTAAATAGTCTTGTTCGCAAACAATGTCAATACCTGTTGCATGAGGCTTTATTTCAGTTAAAAGGGTTCCTTCCAGAACATTGGCATAATTTCTATCTAGTAGTTTAAATAACTCATGATCGAAATCCATCCTTTTGCTAATAAATCCGGGTGCATGGGCTTCCTTGCTCATATCGCTTTTAAAAGGAATATCTATTGCTTTGCCATTTGGAGCCACAAATTTTACACCCCAACTTGGCATGAATTGCTCATTTTGGGTGGCAAAGTGTTGTAATATTTGCTCGTCTAACTGTTTAAAAACATATACTACTTTTCCGCTTAAAGCATCACCACAAACTTTATCGCGCGGAAAAATAGCTTTATCTATAATGGTATGATGAATTTTGGCCTTGCTTAAAAACAGGGAAGTGGCGCAGCCTGCCGGGCCTGCACCTATAATTACTATTGAATTTTGCGTATTGGTCATAAAAAAGCCCTGCTATCAACAGGGCCTCGAAAATAATAATTTAAGCCTAAACTATGCTATTAATCTAAACGGTAGAACAAACCACCGCTCAAAAAGCCATTGTACCCAAAACCCAATTCGCCAAAAAATCCTAATTGTGAGCCATAACGAAATCCCATTAAGTTAGCTTGGTAAGCTGCTGCTAAGTCATTTGCTTTCACTTTGGTATCTTGATTTTTGGCAGTTGCATAACTAACACCAAAATCTAAACCACTGTAAAGAATAAACTTTGGCTTGTCAATATATTTGTATTGTGTAGATGCCATTAAGGTATAATTTACAAAGTTTACTCTTATTACATCGCTGCCAATTTTATTAATGACTTCAATATTTGAATAATTAAATTCTGCACCTAAGATGAAATGTTTATTTTCATGACTTCTTATACCCAAGCGGATTGGGCCAGAGGTGATATAAGTTTGTCCCAAATTTTCGGAACGTGGCATTACTGCATTGTATAAGGTGTGATTGGCTGTTTTTACCATGTTTTCTTGATGGGAAGAGGTGCCAATTCCGACATGTACTTCTAAATTATTTTGCGCTTTTGCAGCAAAAGCTAAAATTCCGATAGTAATGATTGTAAATATTTTTTTCATGTATGTAATAAAATGTTATGGAACCAAGGCAAAACTATCTAGAAGATGAATTTATAACCTTTCTACATATACGAAAGTAAAAATATTTTCATTAATTTCAACTGACAATCTGTCAATGGCTTAATTTTTGGTATTTTCGCTTTACTATTTAAATAAAATGGATAATCTTTCAAAATTACCTGCTAATTCTCGTGTGTGGATTTATACTGCTGATAGAACATTAACTGAATCAGAAGTTAGTGAAATTCAAATGAAGTTGGATGCCTTTACGCAAAGCTGGACTGCACATGATGTTCAATTGCAAGCAGGAACTAGCATACTTTGGAATCAAGTCGTTTTAATTGCTGTAAACGAGGCTTTCCATGGAATTAGCGGTTGCGGAATAGACAAATCTGTTAAGGTAATGAAAGATTTAGGCGAAGCTTACCAGATTAATTTTTTCAATCGCTTCCTTGCTTTAGTTAAATCTGGAGAAAGCCTATTAACATTTAATAAAAATGATTTGCAGCAAGCTATAGATAAAGGAGAGGTAGATGAAGATAGTCTGGTTTTAAATTCACTTGTTCAAACATTGGGTCAGTTTGCTGAAAATAATTTTATCTCTATTCACTCGTTTTGGATGGCGCCGCAATTAAATTTTTCTGTAGAAAAGTAGAATTTAAAAAATAATTAAAACAAATTTCCTATTTAGCAACTTAGTATATAGGTTGCAACAATTATAGAACACATGTCAGATAAAAATAAAATGCCTCAAAATCAAAATGATTTTCCAAATAATAAAAAACCTAAGTTATCTCCAATGATGCCTAAATTCAATTTCTATTGGATTTATGGAATTATTGCAGTGGTTTTTTTAGCGCTTCAATTTGCCCCACATGATGTGGCTTTAAAGACTACCAAAACAAAATTTTTTACTGAGATGCTTCCTTCTCATGATATTGAGAAATTGGTAGTAATTAATAAAGAGCGTGTAGAAATTTACATCAAAAAGGAGTCATTAAAAAACGAAAAGTACAGTGATCTTAAAAAACGAAATGGCTTATTTGCTGCTTCAGAAACTGGCCCTGATTACTTTTTTGAAATCAGTGATGTGGGAAGCTTTGAAGAAGATTTAAGCAAACGCCAGGAAGCCTTCCCGCAAAATGAAAGACTTATAGCCGAAACCGCAACACAACATAATTATGTAGGTGATATCATTAGTTGGTTATTCCCTTTTGTATTGTTAATTGGCTTGTGGATGTTTGTGATGCGCAGAATGGGCGGCGGTGGCGGCGGTGCTGGTGGACAAATATTTAATATTGGTAAAAGTAGGGCGCAACTTTTTGATAAAGATGCTCATGTAAATACTACCTTTAAAGATGTGGCTGGATTGGATGAAGCCAAAGTAGAGGTAATGGAAATTGTAGATTTCTTGAAGAACCCTAAAAAGTACACCACCCTTGGCGGTAAAATCCCGAAAGGAGCTTTGCTAGTTGGCCCTCCTGGAACTGGTAAAACATTATTGGCTAAAGCAGTAGCAGGTGAAGCTGGCGTTCCTTTCTTCTCACTTTCTGGTTCTGATTTTGTGGAAATGTTTGTGGGAGTTGGTGCTAGCAGGGTGCGCGATTTGTTTAAGCAAGCCAAAGAAAAGGCACCTTGTATTATTTTTATCGATGAAATTGATGCAGTTGGCAGGGCTCGTGGTAAAAATTTGGTTCAAGGTGGTAACGATGAAAGAGAAAATACCCTAAACCAATTGCTTACTGAGATGGATGGTTTTGCAACTGATTTAGGTGTAATTATTCTAGCAGCTACCAATAGACCAGATATTTTAGACTCTGCACTTTTGCGCCCAGGAAGGTTTGACAGACAAATTTCAATAGACAGACCAGATCTTAATGGTAGGGAAGAAATATTTAAGGTACACTTAAAGCCTATAAAAACTGCTGAAGGTGTTGATCCAATGAAACTATCTATTCAAACTGCAGGTTTTGCAGGAGCAGATATTGCCAATGTATGTAACGAGGCGGCTTTGATTGCAGCGCGTAACAACAAAACTGCAGTTGACATGCAAGATTTTCAAGACGCTATTGATCGTATTATTGGTGGCCTAGAAAAGAAAAACAAAATTATTTCACCTGAAGAAAAACTAATTATAGCCTACCATGAAAGTGGTCATGCCATTTCTGGTTGGTTCTTGGAGGGCGTAGATCCTTTGGTTAAGGTAAGCATAGTGCCTCGAGGCGTTGCCGCTTTAGGCTATGCACAGTATTTGCCTAAAGATCAATATTTATATACCACAGAGCAACTAGAAAACATGATGTGCATGACCTTAGGTGGAAGAGTTGCTGAAGACATTATTTTTAGCCGAATTAGCACTGGTGCACAAAACGATTTAGAGCGTGTGACCAAAATGGCTTATGGTATGGTAACTATTTATGGTATGAACGCGGCAATTGGCAATGTGAGCTTTAATGATACCAACCAAGAGTATGGTTTTACCAAGCCTTACAGCGAAAAAACTGCCGAAATGATTGATCATGAAGTGAGACTTATTATAGATGCTTGTTACCAAAAAACAAAAGTATTGCTATTGGAGAAAAAAGATAAGTTAGAAGAGTTGTCTAAAATTTTATTGAAGAAAGAAATTCTTTTCCAACATGATTTAGAAGAAATATTAGGAAAACGACCGCATGATAAGGTAGAAGAAGTTATTGAAGCCCCTTTAGTAGAGGCAATAGTAATTGAAGATACTGAAGCAGTGTTGGTGCCAATAGATCCAACCGTTCCGAGTTCGACTGAGGAATAGAAAATACAAATTTTGAAACACCTTATGTTATTTTACATAAGGTGTTTTTTTTGTGCTATCTTGCTTTATATTTTTTAAAAAATGATACCTTTAATTGATTCATTTGAGGCTTATCAAAATGCCTATCAAAGAAGTATAGATTCACCAGAAGAATTTTGGGATGATGTTGCCAATACATTTACCTGGAAACAAAAGTGGAATCAGACACTTAATTGGAATTTCACTGAACCTAAAATTGAATGGTTTGTGGGTGGAAAGCTCAACATTACAGAAAATTGCTTAGATCGTCATTTGGCAAATAGAGGCAATCAAACTGCTATTATTTGGGAGCCAAATAATCCATTGGATGCTGTTAGGAAATTAACTTATGCGGAGTTACATGAGCAGGTTTGTAAATTTTCTAATGTATTGCTTTCTCTCAACGTTAATAAAGGCGACAGGGTTTGTATATACATGCCTATGGTGCCAGAAGCTGCAGTTGCCATGTTAGCTTGTGCAAGAGTTGGTGCCATACATTCAGTTGTATTTGCAGGATTTTCATCTAGTTCATTGAGCGATAGAATAAATGATGCTTCTTGTAAATTGCTTATTACCGCCGATGGGATGATACGGGGTGAAAAGAAAATTGATTTGAAGCAAATTGCTGATGAGGCGATGGCGCTATCTCCAACTATTAGCAATTGTATTGTATATAACCACAAGAGTTTTCCAATTGCCATGCAAGCTGCTAGGGATCTTGATTGGATGAGTTTGATGGATAAAGCCTCGGTTCAAAACGAAGCCATTGAGATGGAAAGTGAAGACCCATTGTTTGTTTTATATACCTCCGGATCAACAGGGAAACCTAAAGGTATTTTGCATACTACTGCAGGGTATATGGTATATACTGCCTATACTTTTAAAAATGTTTTTCAATATCAAGACCAAGATATTTTTTGCTGTACTGCAGATATTGGTTGGGTTACAGGTCACAGTTATATTGTGTATGGCCCTTTATTAAATGGCGCCACCACTTTAATGTTTGAAGGCATTCCTTCTTGGCCTGATGCAGGCAGATTTTGGAGTTTAATTGATAAACATCACGTAAATATTTTTTATACAGCACCTACTGCTATTCGTTCGTTGGAGGTGTTTGGTTTGGAACCTTTTGTGGGCAAAGATTTAAGTTCATTAAAAGTTTTGGGATCAGTGGGTGAACCAATAAATGAAGAGGCTTGGCACTGGTATCATAAAAATGTAGGCAAAGGAAATTGCCCTATTGTAGATACTTGGTGGCAAACCGAAACAGGCGGTATTTTAATTTCGCCTTTGGCAAATATTACGCCGCTTAAACCTGCTTTTGCAACTCTTCCTTTGCCAGGAGTACAGCTAGTAATTGTGGATGAAAAAGGGGAGGAGTTACATGGTAATAATGTTGCCGGTAACCTCTGTATTAAGTTTCCTTGGCCTGGCTTGGCTCGCAGTATTTATGGCGATCATGAGCGTTTTAAAACAACCTATTTCAGTACTTATGAAAATAAATATTTTACGGGTGATGGTTGCAAAAGAGATGAAGATGGATACATACGTATAACGGGTAGAGTAGATGATGTAATCAATGTTTCTGGACATAGAATTGGCACAGGAGAAGTGGAAGATGCCATGAATGAGCATGGATATATTATTGAAAGTGCTGTAGTGGGTTACCCGCATGATATAAAAGGGCAAGGTATATGGGCTTTTGTAATTTGCGACTGTGAACACCATTCTTATGAGCAGCTATGCAATGAGGCAAAGGCTCATGTTGCTAAGGTTATTGGTCCTTTTGCTAGGCCAGATAAAATACAAGTTGTAACGGCATTACCAAAAACACGTTCGGGCAAAATTATGCGTCGCATCCTACGAAAAATTGCTGAGGGTGATACTTCCAATTTAGGCGATACCAGCACCTTGATTGACCCAACAGTGGTTGATAAAATTAAGTCGGGTGCAGAACTAATTAGGTAAAAAATTGGATTTGGATGAGTTGTTAATGGCTTCCTCCACCCATCATTTTAAAAATATGTAACAAGGCTGGAAATACTGCATCCATTGATTCTGAGGCTCCTCTTGTGCTGCCTGGTAATGCCAGTACAACGGTATTGCCAATTAGGCCACAAACACTTCTTGATAACATGGCGTAAGGCATGCGTTGCTGACCATAATCTCTAATTGCTTCAGTTACGCCTGGTATTTCTTTTTCAATTAAAGGCTTTAAAGCTTCTGGGGTAACATCTGTTGGAGATAAACCTGTACCACCTGTAATGATTAATAAGTTAATACCAGTTGAACAATAATGTTTCACTTTTTCTTGAATGATTTTTACCTCATCTGGAATAACCAAATAGGCAGTATTGGTGAACATCATTTTCTCTAATTTTTCAATGATTGCTTTACCTGCTTTGTCTTCTTTTTTACCTGCCGAAATACTGTCGGAACAAACAATTACAGCCGCATTTAGGGAATCACCTATATTGTTTTGGTAATCTGATTTACCACCATTTTTATTTAAGAGTTTAATTTGTTTGATTTCAATGTTTTTATCAATTGGCTTTAACATATCATATAAGGTAAGCGCAACTACAGAGGCACCATGCATGGCTTCTACTTCAACTCCTGTTTTATAAATTGTTGCAACTTCTACGTTAATATGTATTTCTAATGCTTCAATTTTATAAGTAATGTTAGTATACTCAATAGGTAATGGATGACAATCTGGAATCATATCGCTGGTGCGCTTTACAGCAAACAAACCAGCAGTTTTTGCCATTTCAAACACATCTCCTTTAGGCACAGTTTTGTTTAGTATAGCGTTAATGGTTTGGTTCGAACCAACCAATACTATAGCGCTAGCAGTGGCTTTGCGGTAGGTGTTTGATTTATGAGTTATGTCTATCATTTTGTTTATTGGTTAACTTTCCATTGCACGCTATGGTCTTCAAAAATTTCTTTGCCCCAAATAGGCACTTCCTTTTTGATGCGTGCTACTAAATAATCACATGCATCTATTGCGGCTTTTCTATGTTTAGAAGACGTAAAAACAAACAGACATATTTCACCACTATTTACTATTCCTAAACTGTGGTAGATATGCATGCAGGTAAGTTCATATTTTGCAAAGCAATCTTCCCTAATTTGGAACAATATTGGATCGGCCATATCTTGGAAACAAGTATATTCAATGGCACTTACCACTTTCCCGTTCATTAAATCATTTCGTACCTGACCCAAAAAAATGTTGTGCGCGCCGATATTTTTTTTAGTGCTGTGTTTGGCAATAGAATCGGCTATAAATTGCGGCGAAATTGCCCCTTCAATAAAAACGTTTTTTTTCTTTTTTTCTTCCATCACAATTTATACTATTTGGGTGGTGTATATTTGGTTATTTAGGCCATTAAAGGTAAGTAATATATTGGCCAAGGGCTGACCAATTTGTGATAATACCTTAATAGCTTCTAAAGCTTGCATATTGCCAATAATGCCCGGTAATACTCCAAGCACGCCTGTCTCAGCGCAGTTTAATACAGATTCATTGCTTAGTTTATCTGCAAATAAATTAGTATAGTAGGCTTTTATTCCATTGGCGTCGGGTAAATTAAAAACAGAAACCTGACCTTCAAATCTGGATACTGATGCATAAATCCATGGAATGTTCTGTTGCTTGCAAACCTCATCGATGAGGTAACGGGTTTCAAAATTATCACAGCCATCTAATATTAAATCATAGTTTGTAAAAATAAGAGACGCATTTTTTTCATCTAACTTTTCAGCATATGTTTTTACCAAACAATCTGGATAAGCCATTGTAATTTTTTCACCTGCCACAATTGCTTTGTTTGATCCAATATCTTTGGAAGTATACAATATTTGTCGGTGTAAATTGCTTTCTGCAACTGTATCAAAATCTATGATTCCAATTTGGCCAATTCCTGCAGCTGCGAGGTATAATAGAGTAGGGCAGCCTAAGCCACCTGCACCTACTACCAGTATTTTTGCCTTTGCTAATTTTTCTTGCTGAACCAAACCAAAGTTGGGCAGTATAATTTGTCGCTCATATCTTTTCCAATTTATTGCCATGATTATCCTCCAGAAAAAGGTGGGAGTAGTGCTAATTCATCTGCCTCAATTATGGCAGTATCCTCTAAGGCTAATTTTTTATTTATAGCAATTCGGTAAGATATTTTTGAAAGCAAAGGATAGTCATTTTCTATCCTTTTTTTGAATGCCGATAATGTATTAGGAGTTTGATAGTTAATGGTTGATTGACCAATTATATCTACAATTTGACCAAAGGCCAATACATGAATATTGATGTGAGTTTGTGTTATCATTTTTTGGTTCGAACCAATTAAGTAAACAATAATTTGGCACTGGCCATTAAAAGTACCAATGCTAATAAGTTTTGTAACAAAGATAAACTCATTTTATGTGAACCCCAATAGGATCCGATCCAGCCACCAATTATAGCTATAGGTACAAATGCCCAATAGGAGGGGTTTATATTATTTAAAGTTTGCCAAGAACCAACTAATCCAGCAATTGAATTAACCACAATAATTAAGGCACTAATGGCGGCTGTTTCCTTAAAGTTGGCGTAGGCTAATAGAAGTAATATTGGTGATAAAATAATACCTCCGCCAATACCAATAAGCCCGGAAAGAAAGCCAATGCTTATTCCTAATGTAACTGCAAGTATCGGCGAAAATGGCTTAATTACTTTTTCTTTAGGTTCAAACCGAATAAAAAAACGGATTGTGGGAATTAACAAAAGCGCACCTAAAATTTGTTTATATAAATGCGTATCTACAGGTATTTTGCCTCCTACGAAAGCTGCTGGAATAGAGCCAATAGCTATATAGGCAAACATTTTCCAATTAATGGACGTAGTTTTTTGATATTGCCAAAATGAGATGCTTGCTACCAAAATATTAAGTACCAAAGCCGTGGGTTTCATTTCATTTGGGGCAAAATCCCAAAGCGCCATAATGGCCAAGTACCCACTTGCACCGCCATGGCCGACTGCCGCATATAAAAATGCAATAATGGGCAAAACCAAGTAAAATGCTATTTCTGTAATCGACATACCATACAATTGATCATTCGAAAATAATTAATCGTTTGCAATTAGTGGCAAATTTTTTGGTTTACTTTGAAGTTGGGTTATCTTGTTTACATAATTTGATTTAGCAATTTAAAACAATAAAATGATTTCAGTTAAAGAAGCGAAAGAGCTTGTGTGGGCTCATACAAAAGTACAAGATGCTGCCTGGATGAATTTATATGATGCAACTGGTTTGGTTTTGGCAGAAGATATTTTTTCAACCATTGATATGCCCTCTTTTCACCAATCTGCTATGGATGGATATGGGGTAAGGTTTGAAGATTTGATGGCTAATAAGCACATTCAAATTATAGGAGAAATACCAGCAGGCAAGTCGGCAACTTATGAATTGAAAGCCAATACAGCAGTGCGTATTTTTACTGGTGCTCAAATTCCATTTGGGTGTGATACAGTAATTATGCAAGAAAAGGCCTTGGTGGAAAATGGCTATTTATTAGTCAATGATCCATTAGCAGTTAAAGGATTAAATATAAGGTTACAAGGTTCTCAAATTAAGAAAGGGATACTTGCAATGAAGGCCGGAAGTATTATTTCTCCTGGCGCTGCAGGTTATTTAGCTGCATTGGGATTGAATAGCGTAAAGGTATTTTGCAAGCCAAAAGTTTGTATCATTAATACCGGAAAAGAATTAATAAAAGCAGGTTCTGAATTGACAGATGGCATGGTTTATGAAAGTAATTCGTATAGTTTAAATGGCGTTTTGGTAGAAATGCATTTAACGGCAGAAGATATTTTGATGGTGGATGATGATGAGGCCTTGATTACAGAGGCAATTACACAAAAGTTAAATACTTGTGATGTGATTATTTTATCTGGTGGGGTATCTGTTGGCGATTATGATTTTGTTGCTAAGGCCATTGGCAACTGCGGTGTTCAGGAAGTTTTTCATAGGGTAAAGCAAAAGCCTGGCAAACCAATTTATTTTGGTGTTTTAAATAATAAATTGGTGTTTGGCTTACCTGGTAATCCTGGTGCAGCATTAACTTGTTTTTATGAATACATTGCGCCTAGTCTTAAACGAATGATGGGGATTGAATTGCAAAATACAGCCTTAAAATTGCCATTAACTTTAGGCTATCAAAAAAAACCAGGACTAACATTTTTATTGAAGGGAATTGCCAGCATAAATTCTGTAATCCCATTGCCAGCTCAGGAGTCGTATTTAATGAGTTCTTTTTCTAAAGCCAATTGTATTATCGTGTTAGAGGAAGAAACCACTGATTATAATGCAGGTGATTTGGTTGAGGTACACCTGTTAAATGGAGGATATGGCTAATTTTCAGTTTTTTACATTCAACAAAATTACCTTGTTAAAAATGTCTTCAGGATAATCAATAATTGGTTTAACAGCTCATTCAATACCGGCGTTATTAAAAAACATATCAATTTTAACATTCCCTTGACAGATTTGCCAAATTCTTGTACAGTTTCATTTACATAGTGCTCCACATCTCTCGATTTTGAAACATCGGCCACACAATATTTTATTTGCTCACTCTTCAATTCCTCAACTGCCTTCCTAAATGTTATACAATAATTTAATCGTAAT
>CANKQY010000012.1 GCA_947485745.1 Bacteroidota bacterium | reverse complement strand
TAAATTTTTAAATAAACTCATACCCAATATCCTTGCGGTAATACTTATTATCAAACTGTATAATGGCCGCATTGCGCTTGCTGATTTCGAGTGCTTCTGCAATATTGCTGCCAAAGGATGTTACGGCCAATACCCTGCCACCATTGCTAATTAGCTCGCCTTGCTCATTTCTTTTGGTGCCTGCATGAAACAAAATAGAGTCTTTCACTCCATCTAATTGAGTCATTACTTTTCCTTTTTCATAGGCCTCAGGATAACCTTCCGAAACCAACATAATGGTTGTAGCAGTTCTTGGATCAACCCGTAAATTGATGGTATTTAAATTACCTTGAGCGGTGGCTAACATTAGTTCTACTAAATCGTTTTGAATGCGTGGCAAAACTACTTCTGTTTCTGGATCGCCCATGCGGCAATTGTATTCTATTACAAAAGGCTCTTCATTTACATTCATTAAGCCAATAAAAATAAATCCTACATAATGAATGCCATCTTTTTGTAAGCCGTTGATGGTTGGAATAATAATGCGCTCTTCTACTTTCTTTATATAAGCTTCATTGGCAAACGGCAGCGGACTAATAGCTCCCATGCCACCTGTATTGAGTCCGGCATCTCCTTCTCCAATTCTTTTGTAATCTTTTGCTGAGGGTAAAATTTGGTAGTTTTTTCCATCTGTTAACACAAACACAGAAAGCTCAATGCCTTTTAAAAATTCTTCAACAACTACTTTTGCACTGGCTGAACCAAACTTCTTTTCGGCAATCATTAATTGTAATTCTGCTACAGCCTCTTCTTTGGTTTCACAAATTAAAACACCTTTGCCAGCTGCCAAACCATCGGCCTTTAAAACTATTGGTAAACTATGGTTTTGTAAATAGGCAATGCCCTCACTTAAATTATCTTGTGTAAAAGTTTTATAAGCTGCAGTGGGTACGCCATGCTTTTGCATGAATATTTTGCTCCAGTCTTTGCTACCTTCCATTTGGGCACCTGTTTTATCTGGACCAACAAATGCGATGTTTTTAAGTAGAGGATCTGCTTCAAAAAAGTTGCGTATGCCGTTAACCAAAGGGTCTTCTGGGCCAACAATCAGTAGCTCAATATTGTTGCTAACACAAAACTGCCCAACAGTTGGAAAATCTAATGGATTGATATCAACGTTTATTCCTAAGTCTGCTGTTCCGGCATTGCCAGGCATAATAAACAATTGCTCACATAATGTACTTTTGGCGAGTTGCATAGAAAAAGCGTGCTCCCTTCCTCCAGAACCTATTAGCAGAATATTAATCATAGGGCAAATATAAAACTATCTGAGTGAACTCATGCTCTTGTGTATACTTCAAAAGTATGGGCATAAGGGTTTTTCTCATCTGCCAATTGAAGCTCAGAACTTTCCAATTTCCATTCATTTTCTGGCAAGGGTACCATAAAGCTATCGGCTTCAAAAGTGTGGTGAATTCTTGTTAAATATATTTTGTGACAAAATTGTAACGATTGCTTATAAACACTGTCGCCACCAATAACAAACAAATGGGTTAAGCCTTGTTCCACGGCATATTCAATTGCCGATTCAATATCTGAAAAAACTTCGCAACCATCAACAAAGGCAATTTTTCTGGAAACAATAAGGTTAATTCTGTTAGGCAATGGTTTGCCAATTGAATCGTAGGTTTTTCTGCCCATGAGCACGGCATAACCAGTGGTAATTCTTTTGAAAAATTTTAAATCGTTTGGCAAATAACAAAGCAATTCATTGTTTTTTCCAATGCCATTATTTTCGTCGGCAGCAACTACAAAAGCTATTTCAATCATATATCAATTTAAATAAAGAAGGCCCCACATTGCTGCGGGGCCTTACTGTTATACTAAGTTCATTTTAATTCTTTTTCCTATTTCGTCTATATCTGCTTTGAACTTCTTGTCGGTTTCCATTAAGTCGTTCACCGTTTGGCAAGCGTGAATAACCGTAGAATGGTCTCTTCCGCCAAAGTGCATTCCAATGGTTTTAAGCGACGATTTGGTTAAGTCTTTTGCATAAAACATAGAGATTTGACGAGCTTGCACTATTTCACGTTTACGCGTTTTAGATTTAACTTGTTCAACAGGGATAGTAAAATAATCGCAAACCAATTTTTGAATGTATTCGATAGAAATTTCGCGGGTATTGTTTTTCACAAAATTCTTCAAAATCTGTTTTGCTAAATCTATGTTTACTTCTTTTCGGTTCATACTAGCCTGAGCCAATAAACTTACTAAAGCACCCTGTAATTCGCGAATATTGGTATTGATATTATGACTCACATACTCTACCACCTCGCGGCTGAGGGTAATGCCATCATTGTACATCATGTATTCAAGTATTGCTTGGCGGGTTTCAAAATCTGGAGTTTGCAAATCTGCAGATAAGCCCCATTTAAACCTACTCAACAAGCGCTCATCCATACCTTTTAAATCTTTAGGCGCACGGTCACTGGTTAAAATGATTTGCTTACCTTGTTGGTGTAGGTGGTTGAAAATAGTAAAGAATATTTCTTGTGTTTTTTGTTTGTTTTCCAAAAACTGAACATCATCTACTATTAATACATCAATTTGTTGGTAGTAATTAATAAAATCTTGGTTAGAATTATTTCTGATTGCATCAACAAATTGGTTCATGAATTTTTCTACAGGAACATAAACCACAATTTTATTGCGGCTATTCTGTTTAATTAAATTACCAATTGCGTGAACTAAGTGAGTTTTTCCTAAACCAGTTTCGCTAAAAATCATTAAAGGGTTAAAAGAAGTGCCACCAGGTTTGTTGGCAACTGCAATACCTGCACTGCGTGCTAAGCGGTTGCAATCTCCTTCTATAAAGTTATCAAAAGTTAAACTTGGATTTAAGTTACTATCAATGTTTACCTTTTTAATACCGGGAATAATAAATGGGTTTTTAATACTTGGGTTCAAGTTAATACCAACGCTGCTTTGTTGCAAATCTGCTTTTGAACTTGTGCTACCAGGTATATTAACTACATAAGGACTAGCATTACCAGTTCCGTTTTCCACTATAATATTATATTCTAAACGTGCGCCAATACCTAATTCTTGTTTTAGGGTCTTTTTTAGTAAACTTACATAGTGTTCTTCAAGCCATTCGTAAAAGAATTGACTAGGAACTTGTATGGTTAATACTTTGTTATCTAATTTTATGGGTTTAATAGGTTCAAACCAAGTTCTGAAACTTTGAGCTGGTACATTATCTTGTATCAGTTTGAGGATGCCATTCCAAACATCTTCACAGGTTTTTTCTATCATAATCATTTCCTTCATTTGTATCCGTGAAAGTGACTAAAAAAGTTCACACTAAAAAATCTTTTCAACATCTTTTTGAAAAAAAAGTGACTAAAAAAATTTACCCACTGATTTATAACACAAATAAAAAATCTTTGAAAATAAATTTTTCTATTTCAAAATTTGTTACTATAGAATTTATTCATCTATTCTTAACATTGGATGAAACTACTATATTTATCAATAGAAACAAGGATTAACACTAAATTAACATTTCACCCATTCTGAATGTTTGTTAGCGAAATCAATTGACTACTTACCTGCGCAACAGTTTTAACAAAGGGCTCAAAAGTAAAATTCAACTTGCCTAATTGTAAACCTGCCCATCCCACTTGGTTCACAATTACTTTTTGGTGCATAAGATTCTCATAAAATATGGGTTCAGGCAAAAATGTATGCGTATGTCCGCCCAAAATTAGGTCGATATTCTTTGTTTGAGTGGCAAGTACTTCATCGCTTACCTTATTCTCTTTGTATTTATAACCCAAATGAGAGAGGCAAATCACCAAATCGCATTTTTTCTTTAATTTTAATTCTTCGGCAATGCTGTTTGCTACCTTAATTGGATCATTATAAATTATACCTTTACAAAGATTTTCTGGCACTAAACCACTGAGTTCAATCCCTAAGCCAAACACGCCAATTTTTAAACCTTTTTTACGGTAGATTTTATATGGTTGAATTTTCTCTTTGAGCACCGTTTTTGAAAAATCATAATTGGCATTTACAAAATCAAATTTTGCATGAGGCATTTGTTTTATTAAGCCATCAATGCCATTATCAAAATCATGATTTCCTAAAGTTACGCAATCGTAACCCATTTCACTCATTAATTTGTATTCCAATTCTCCGCCATAAAAATTAAAATAGGGTGTACCTTGAAAAATATCACCTGCATCTAACAGCAATAATTCTCCTTCTTCCTGTCTGATCCTATTTATTAAGGTTGCCCGAACTGCCGCTCCTCCTTGTCCGCCTAAATTTTTATCAGATAATGGAAAAGGTTCAATTCTACTATGCCAATCATTGGTGTGCAATACACATAAGGTTTTGGGTTTTGCCTGAGCCAAAACGCGAACAGGAGAATTGGCCAAAGCGCCAAAGCCCACCAAATACAAGGTTTGCTTAATAAAATCTTTGCGTTTAATTCTTTGTAATTCTTCCATCCTTTATTGATTGTAAGGTTTCGCCCTCATAATACATCTCTTTCATTTGCGCAATCAGCACATCCCTAATTTTCTGATTTAAGTTGATTGTTTCAATAGGATTTTTTAGCGCATCTGCCTTATCGCCTCCGTTGGCCAAATAATCGCTGGTGAGGATCCAATAATCTTTATTCAAATCAAAAGCTGCCCCTTGAACTTGAATAGCAGTTGCTTGGTTGTTTTGAATAACTAATCTTAACCCAGAAACGGGTACACCATTATTTTGAGCAATTAATTCTAACAATTCCGCACATTTGCTCCCTTTTAATTTTAGCATCACCAGTTGGTTATCGAATGGCATTAATTCGTAAACGGTTCTTATATATACATTGCCAGCATAAATAGTGGGAATGCGCAAGCCACCATTATTTAAAACACAGAAATCTGGTTTATGGCCATTTTTGATAACGTTTCGCATCAACAAATCGCAAACCATATTACCCAATGCTCCTTCTGGTTGTTCTTTTTTAATATCTGCGCTTGCCACCATGATGCGGATATTCATTAAGCTATCCAATTTCAATTTATAGGGAGCAATCAAAGCTTTTGATCGCGCATCTTCCCCTCCAATGGAATCTGACTTGATGCGAGTATTGTGTATTTGTTTGTCTTTAACCTGTAGTTGGGTATTACAAGCAGAAAAAGCAACTAATAAAGCTATAAGTATCCTATTTTTCATGCACCTCAAATATAGGGTATCTTGGTTCAAAACAAGCAGTAAGAAATTTATTGATTAGTTTGAAAATCAAGAGAAAGTAACTACAATTTGCTACGCTGGATAAACAACAATTAAAAAATAAGGTTACATAAAAAATTGAACCTTAAGCGCGGTATTCACCAAAAACACCTCTAAAGGTATCAGCTATTTCGCCAAGGGTGGCATAATTTTCAACGGCTTCAACTATAATTGGCATCACATTATTTCCATTAGTAGCTGCTTCTTTTAATTGGTTCAAACCGGCATTTACCTTTTCATTATCTCTATCTGAGCGCAATTGTTTTAACTTTTCCATTTGGCCAATTCTAATGCTATCATCTACTCTCATAATGGGTGGCATAATATCTTGGTCTGAACCAAATTTATTAACGCCAACAATAATTTTATCTTCTCTTTCAATATCAATTTGATAACGGTACGAAGCATCTGCAATTTCCTTTTGCATGTATCCTTGTTCAATGGCATCAACAGAGCCTCCCAAGGCATCAATTTTAGCAATATACTCCCAAGCAGCAGCCTCTATTTGATTGGTAAGTTCCTCCACAAAATAAGAACCACCCATTGGGTCAACCGTATCTACAACCCCACTTTCATAGGCAATAATTTGCTGTGTTCTTAAAGCGGTTCTTGCAGCAGCTTCTGTTGGCAAACTCAATGCCTCATCAAATCCATTGGTATGCAAACTTTGGGTGCCGCCCATCACTGCTGCCATTGCTTGCAGCGTAACACGCATGATATTATTTTCTGGTTGCTGTGCTTGTAGAGTGGCACCACCTGTTTGGGTATGAAAACGCAACATCATTGCTTTAGGATTTTTGGCACCCATATCCTTTGCCATCTTAGCCCACATTCTGCGGGCTGCTCTAAATTTTGCAATCTCCTCAAAAAAGTTGTTGTGTGCATTAAAGAAAAACGAGAGTCTTTGTCCAAACACATCAATGTCCAATCCTTTGGCAATAGCTGCTTGCAAATATGATTTTGCATTGGCTAAAGTAAAAGCAATTTCTTGCACCGCGGTAGACCCAGCTTCTCTTATATGATAACCAGAAATGGAAATGGTATTCCACTTAGGGACCTCATTGCTGCAATATTCAAAGATGTCTGTGATAATACGCATACTTGGCTTAGGGGGATAAATGTAAGTCCCTCTTGCAGCGTATTCTTTTAAGATATCGTTTTGAATGGTACCACTAATTTTTTTGATATCTGCTCCTTGCTTTTTTGCCAAGGCAATATAAAAACCTAATAAAGTAGAAGCAGTTGCATTGATAGTCATGGAAGTTGTAATTTTTTCCAATTCAATGCCATCAAACAAAGTTTCAATGTCTTTTAAGGAATCAATGGCCACACCTACTTTCCCTACTTCCCCCTCGCTCATGGCATGGTCACTGTCGTACCCAATTTGTGTGGGTAGGTCAAATGCCACACTTAATCCCATGGTTCCGTTTGCCAATAAATACTTATAACGTTTGTTACTTTCTTCGGCAGTACTAAAACCTGCGTACTGCCTCATAGTCCATAAGCGACCGCGATACATGTCTTTTTGAACGCCGCGTGTATAGGGGAATTCGCCCGGCAATTCTGTATTGGCATTGCCAGTATATAATTCTTTGATTGTTATTTCAGAATCAGTTATAAATTTTCTATCGCTCATGCCAACCTTGATTTTATTAACCGAATACCAAATCAAATTCCTTTTTCAAAAAGGTTAATGCCTTGTGAGTTGGCAAAGTTTCAATTTTGATTAAATATTCGAAAATAGTTTTACTTAAATCTAAGCCCACTGAGTTAGGACCCAAATCTGAATAAGCAGTATTGATGAGGTTTATCATTTCTTCCTTCACTACCCTAATAACTTGCCAAGCTTGCGAAGAAACATATAATTGTTGCGAAAGGTTGTGGTTATATTCCGAATTGATATCGGCAATTAAATCAACTTTTAACTGAGAAGCACTGATGCCGGGTTTGTGGGTTCTGATAACTAAACTCTCTGGACTCATTCTTTCCATCAATAAAATGCAACGTTCATAAGCTTGTAAACGAAGTGGTTGCATAGTTTTAAGTTGTTCCGATTTAAGATCCATCATCCGCTTTTCATACTCAGTATCAAAAAATATTTTAAACTGGTAATAGGTAATTACAAAAACAATGAGAGCTGGAATTAGGTATTTGGTAATTTCAAGAAATAGAATTGCGATTTCGTTCATGCGTTTAAGTTTGCCCAAAAATAAGGCTTTTTTTGAAATTTGTTTTCTTAATTAGAACAATTTAAAAAAGAGTGTGAATTGGTTTATATAATTATTGCAGAAAGGAGACAGAAGACGTTAGATTTGTAAAATTAGAAAATGGCAAAGAAGGCAAAAGAAAATAAACTAATTTTTGGTGATTTACAGGAGTTTCCAGAAAAAGATGTGGTTAAGGAGGAAAAGACTGCCCCCCACAAATCAAAAGAAAAGGTTGAATCTAAAAAGTATTTAAAATTTTTAGCTGATGAAAGATTCATTAAATCAGTAGGTATCCTTTTTGTTTTATTTGCTGTTTTACTATTTATAGCTTGCCTTTCCTTCTTCACATCATGGGAAATAGATCAAAGTTTAATTAAATCAATTTCATGGGGAATGCTTGCCGAAACACAACCACAAATTGCAGAAAATACCCTAGGACTTTTGGGTGCTTGGCTCAGTTACTTTTTTATTTATAAGGGATTTGGCATAGCCTCGTTTGCCTTTGTATTAATATTCTTTTTATTGGGGGTTTTGTTACTCACCAATTTGCAACCTATACCCATCCTAAAAACCTTGAGGTATAGTTTCTTTGGCGGTATTTGGGTTTCATTGGCTATGGGTTTTTTATTTCATGAGCACCTCCCCGTTTTGGCCGGCTCATTTGGTCATTTTGGTTTTTACTATTTAAAAGGCCTCATTGGAACAGTGGGAACAGGATTTGCCTTAATTGCCTATGCCCTTATTTTTTTAGTTACCATTTTTAACATCAAATTTTATTCGCCAAAAGCCAATGTGCCTACAGAGGATATTGCTATAAATCCATTACCAACTAATATTATCCCGGAAATTCCAATAGAAGAGTTACCTATTGATAGCTTTGATTTTGTTTTAACTCAGGTTGATTTACCAACAGATGATGAGGCCATAGAGGCGCCAACGGAGGAATTAATTGGTGAGGAAGATTTGCCAGCATCTGAGGAAAAAGAATTAGAAGTTGAAGTAACTACAGAAGATTTACCAGAAGAAGAAAATTTGGTCATAGAAGAGATTTTGCCTCAATCAAATAAAAATGAAACACCGTTTGTTACCGATAGTGGTTTGATTTTGGAGGTGCAACGTACTGAGGAAGACCTCAGCATGGCTCCTAATACTTTGCAGCATACAGGGTTTGATCAACCCTACGACCCAACATTGGATTTTAGTCATTACCAATTTCCTACCTTAGATTTATTGAATGATTATGGCGACAATAAAGCCAAGGTTGAAACAGCGGAGTTAAGTGAAAAAACAAGGATGATTGAAGATACCTTGAAAAATTACGGAATAGGTATAAAAAAGATATCAGCCACCATTGGGCCAACAGTAACTTTATATGAAATTATACCTCAAGATGGGGTAAGAATTGCCAAAATTAAAAATCTCGAAGACGATATAGCGCTGAGTTTAGCAGCATTAGGCATAAGGATCATTGCACCAATACCTGGCCGAGGAACTATTGGCATTGAAGTTCCTAATTTAACACCTGCCATTGTGAGCATGCGATCGGTTTTGGCTTCTCCTAAATTCATCAATGCCGAAATGGATTTACCAATTGCTTTTGGTAAAACCATTAGTAATGAAGTGTTTGTAACTGATTTAGCCAAAATGCCACATTTACTCATGGCTGGAGCTACTGGTCAGGGTAAATCAGTTGGACTAAATTGTGTTTTAGCTTCTTTATTATATAAGAAGCATCCTTCGCAAATTAAGTTTGTTTTGGTTGATCCTAAAAAGGTGGAGTTAAATATCTACAAAACCATAGAGCGCCATTTCTTGGCTAAAATTCCTGGCGATCAAGACGCTATTTTAACAGATACCAAATTGGTAATACATACCCTTAATTCTCTCTGCAAGGAGATGGATGACAGGTATGATTTGTTAAAGGATGCACAAGTAAGAAACTTAAAAGAATACAATGCCAAGTTTGTGAGTAGGCGCTTGCCTCCTACCGATAAAATTAAGCACCGTTATTTGCCGTATATTGTAGTGGTAATAGATGAATTAGCAGATTTAATGATGACAGCAGGCAAGGAAGTGGAATTTCCAATAGCTCGTTTGGCTCAGTTAGCAAGAGCCATTGGCATACATTTAATATTGGCTACACAAAGGCCAAGTGTGAATATTATAACAGGAACAATCAAAGCCAATTTCCCTGCTCGTTTGGCATTTAGGGTTTCACAAAAAATTGACTCAAGAACCATTTTGGATGCAAATGGTGCAGATCAATTGATAGGCAAAGGAGATATGTTATTTAGTAATGGTAACGATTTAATCCGACTACAATGCGCATTTGTAGATACGCCAGAAGTTGAAAAAATAACGGAATTTATAGGAAGTCAGCAGGGCAGAGAACCATATGAGTTGCCTTTGGTTCAAACCGAAAATGAAGAGCCTATTGGCAATGAAGGCTTTGAAAGTCAGAATAGAGATGACTTATTTGAAGAAGCAGCCAAATTAATTGTGATACACCAACAGGGATCAACCTCATTGATTCAAAGAAGGTTAAACCTGGGCTATAACCGAGCTGGCAGGCTGATAGATCAATTAGAAAAAGCCGGAATTGTTGGTCCGTTTAAAGGAAGTAAAGCCAGGGAAGTGCTTGTACATTCCGAAGCTGAGTTGATGGAATTATTGAAGAGCTTTTAATTTGAAATGGAAATTGTGATGAATTTGATTCTTTAAATAATTCCATTTTAATAAATTTCTTAAAATTCAGATTATTATTTAAATATTTGCAGTGTGAAAAAAATATTAATACTACTATCCGCTGTTTTATTCCTTAGCAGCCTACAAGCCCAAACGCCTAAAGCAAATGAAGCAGAAAAGCTGATGGAGCGCATCAGTAAGAGATACAAAGCCTTTAAAAGCATGAAGGCAGATTTTGTTTATACCATTGAAAACAAACAGCAGAAGAGTCAGGAAAAGCAAAAAGGAAATATTTTGGTTAAGGGCAATAAGTTTAAATTAGACATAGCCAACCAATTAATTATTTGCGATAATAAAACTATGTGGACCTATAGCAGGGAGGTAAATGAGGTACAAGTAACCAATTATTCGCCTAAGGAAGGTGCCATTAGAATGGATGATATTTTTACCATGTATGGCAAAGGTTTTATATACAAAACATTAGAAAACAAAAAGGAAAATGGCAAGGAGCTCAGCATCATTGAATTAACTCCTAAAGACAAGAAAAAGAAATTTTTTAAGATTAAAGTAACGGTTGATAAAACCAATCAAAGCATAGTTAGTTCTCAAGTTTTTGATAAAACTGGCACTACCCATACTTATTTAGTTAGCAACCAAGTGCCAAATTTAAAATTCGACGATAACCAGTTTGTTTTTGATAGCAAAAAATATCCAGGCGTAGAAATTATTGACTTACGTTAGAAACCTCCGCCAACGTCTAATTTCACAGGAGATTGGGGTTCTTTGGGTGTATCTTCTGCAATTCCTTTAAAGGTTAATTGAATGCTATTGTTACTTGCATTAGAGGTAACAGTAATTCCTTTTGAAAAGGACCCCCTGAAGGTACCAGGATTATAAATTGCTTTAATTTTAGCCTTTTGCCCGGGCATAATTGGTTCTCTTGGCCATTCAGGGGTGGTGCAGCCACAGCCAGGTTGAACATTACTCAATATCAAAGGGACTTTACCTTTATTGGTAAATTTAAATTCAAATTCGGCAGGACGACCATCGTAAATTTTTCCAAAATCATGAGACACTGTCTCAAATTCGATTACTGGTTTTGGCTCAGCATCTTGTTTGGTGGTTTGGGCAAAAGCAGATAGGGTACTAAATGCTATTAAGCATACTAAAATATATTTCTTCATATGTATTCAATAAAAAACCTGCACAAATTAAACATTTATGCAGGTTTATTTTTAGATAATAATATTACTTTGCTTCTGAAGGCTTAACATCACCTTTTAAGTATAAAATTACAGTTGAATTTTTAGCATTGCTAATAACTGTTACACTTTTGGTGAAAGGGCCAGGAGAGGCCGCGTTGTATGTAGCCTTAACTGTACCAGTTTTACCAGGTTTAATTGGCTCTCTAGTCCAATCTGGAGTAGTACAACCGCAACTTGCAGCAGCATTGGTAATAATTAAAGGAGATTTACCAGTGTTTTTAAATACGAATTCATAAGTTGCAGGGGTACCTTGAGGTATACTTCCGAAATCATGCGTTTCTTTTTCAAATTTTACTTCGGCAGCTTTAGGATCAACTGGAGCGCCTGGTTGTACATCTGGAGTTTGCGCTGAAGCTGTTATTAAGCCACCAAACGCGATCATTACTGATAAAATTACTTTTTTCATTTTTTATTGGGTTTAATTTTCTTTTTAATTTCTTACAATATCCGGACCAAAATTACTTTACTTCACAAATAATAGCAATAGTTCTCATTTAAAAAATTGTTAAATACTAATTAGAAGATAATCTTCTGTTTGTTTTGTATAATAATCAAAAATCTTTAGGTTTGGAGGTTAAGAAATTTTTGAAACATGACTGAAGCATCTTTGGCTCAAGCCGAACTTAAATATAAAGCGGTAATTTTAGAGGATTACCGCATAGCTTACTTAAGCAGATTAACGAGTTTATTAGGAAGAAAAGAAGTGCTAACGGGCAAGGCTAAATTTGGCATCTTTGGTGATGGCAAAGAGCTGCCACAGCTAGCGATGGCGAAGGCTTTCAAGAACGGGGACTTTAGAAGTGGCTATTACAGAGACCAAACTTTTATGATGGCCAGCGGCTTGCTAAGCATACAAGAATTCTTTGCACAATTATATGCCCATACCGATGTAACAGCAGAACCTGCTAGTGCTGGTAGAATGATGAATGGACATTATGGCACCAGAACAATTGATGAACAGGGCCAATGGAAAGATTTGAAAAATTTAAAAAATTCTTCTTCAGATATTTCGCCCACAGCAGGACAAATGCTCAGATTGGTAGGTTTGGCGCATGCCTCAAAATATTATAGAGAAAACCAGGCAATCATTGGTGAAAACCAATTCTCTGTAAATGGCAATGAAGTAGCTTGGGGCACTATTGGCAACGCAAGCAGCAGTGAAGGTCACTTTTTTGAAGCCATCAATGCGGGGGGTGTTTTACAAATTCCTATGGTGGTTTCTGTTTGGGACGATTCTTATGGCATTTCGGTTCACGCCAAATACCAGACTACCAAAGAAAATATTTCGGAGATTTTAAAAGGATTTCAACGCGATGAAAAAGGAGAAGGCTACCAGATTTTTACGGTAAAAGGTTGGGACTACCCTGCATTGTGTGCCGCCTATGAAGAAGCCGGAAAACTAGCTAGAGAAAGGCACATACCTTGTTTGATTCATGTTACCGAACTAACACAACCTCAGGGTCACTCTACCTCTGGCTCACACGAAAGATATAAAAGTAAAGAGCGTTTAAATTGGGAAATCGAAAATGATTGTAACAAGCGTTTTAAAGAGTGGATTGTTAGCAATAAAATTGCAACTGAGCATGAATTAGAAGCACTAGAAAACGAGGCCAAGATTCAAGTAAATGTTTCAAAAAAGAATGCTTGGGAGGCTTACCTCAATCCTATTAAAATAGAACTAAATAATTGTGTTGATTTAATTTCAAACCTTGCTCAAACCAGTAATTTTTCTAGCGGTTTGAACCAAATAAAAGACCAATTATTGACTATTGCTGAACCTATTAGAAAGGATATAGGGATTGCCATTCACGCGGCGTTGCGCCTAACACGTAAAGAAAATTTGGAAGAAAAAAACCAGCTGGCTTTATGGAGAAAAGAATTTGAACAATTGAACGCTGAAAGGTATAACTCCAGTCTTTTTAGTGATTCTGCCCAAAGCGTATTTAAAGTAAAGGAAATAAAACCCGAGTATTCTGATGAGTCAAAAATAGTAGATGGCAGAGAGGTATTGGTTGCTTATTTTGATCAATTATTGACCAAAGACCCGAGGGTATTGGCTTTTGGAGAAGACGTGGGTAAAATTGGAGATGTGAACCAAGGCTTTGCTGGTTTGCAAGAGAAACATGGCGAAAGCAGGGTTTTTGATACTGGAATTAGAGAACTAACTATTATTGGACAGGGAATTGGCACTGCATTGCGTGGCTTGAGGCCGATTGCAGAAATTCAGTACTTGGATTATTTACTGTATGCCATACAACCATTAAGCGATGATTTAGCAACCTTGCAATACAGAACTAAAGGTGGTCAGAAGGCCCCGCTTATTTTACGCACAAGAGGACATAGGTTAGAAGGTATTTGGCATTCAGGCTCCCCAATGGGAATGATACTAGGTGCAATTAGAGGAATGCATTTGCTTACTCCAAGAAACATGGTTCAGGCGGCAGGTATGTACCAAACATTGATGCAAAGTGATGAGCCAGCTATTATCATCGAATGCTTGAATGGTTACAGATTAAAGGAAAAAATGCCTGATAATATTGGCACGTATACTGTACCATTGGGTATTCCAGAAATTATTGAAGAAGGTGCAGATGTTACCGTTGTTTCTTATGGATCAACTTTAAGATTGGTTCAAGAAGCCTCAAAACTTTTAAAAGAGCTTGGTATAAATATTGAGTTAATAGACCCACAAACTTTGCTTCCTTTTGATATAAACCATACCATAGAAGAATCATTAAAGAAAACCAATAAACTAATAGTGGTAGATGAAGATGTACCAGGAGGAGCCAGTGCCTATATTTTGCAACAAATATTAGAACAACAAAATGGCTATTTCCAATTGGATGCAGCGCCTATAACCATTACTGCCAAGGCACATAGGCCAGCTTATGGAACAGATGGCGATTATTTTAGCAAACCTAATGTGGAAGAAATATACGACCAAATTTTCCAATTGATCCTTGATAATGATCCTGCTAGGTTTCAATAGCAAAAAAAATGCATAAAAAAAGCCCCGTTAGTTATCAACTAACGGGGCTTTTTTTTAATGTTGTATTTGTAATCGTTTTAAGGATCTACCCTGTTCGGTTTCCACAGAAATGATATACATCCCATTCGTTAAATTTTCTGTATCAATGGTATTTTGATTGCTTAAATCCACCACCAATTTTCCTTGCATATCAAATAACTGAATGCGGGCTATTGGCAAATTTGCTTCAATATTTACCAAGTTATTTGCTGGGTTTGGATATAATCTAAAATCAATACCACCGCCAGTAGTTGATAATCCTACTGGTGCAGGAGGCAGTTTAAACACAATCAATCTTTGTTGATTGGCATATATTGAGTAAGAGTTTAAATAAGCCATCATGGTAATTTTAAAAATGATACTATCTCCAGGTTTTAACATTGGCAATGAGCTCAACAATGAACCAAAACTTGTAGTTCCAACTGTGTCTAAACCATCGTTATTGGTAGCTTTACCAAACATTGGTAAAGAAAAATCGCCATTAGATTCATCGAACATCATCACATATTTAACCGTACCAATTCCTTTAATTACTTTCGCCGAACCTGAAGTCATGTTGAATAAAGCAGCAGTATCTGTAATGGTATAAGAGGTAAGCGCAGCCGGACTCAATAATGGGAAATTTGAAATACTATCTCCAGTATTTTGCGTATAATCACTAGTTCTTCTCGGAATAACTTGGTATCCATTGAATGCAAATGGCGCGACAAATGAGGTACTTACCTGCCCACCTACTCCTGTTAATGTGAATTCAGCTTGAGGAGCTGGTCCACCGCCAAATGCCGTAATTTGATAGATTCTAATTCTTACGGTATCGCCGGTGTAAGTATTCAAAGCAATAACAGTTCCAGTTGTTGGCCAATTGGCTATTTTAACTGGTAATACCAATCTATTATAGACAACTAAATCATTTTCTGAGTTTTCATCTGGCTTGGTATATACTTTAGGTTTGGCAGTATTGTAACCACCATAAAATAAAAATACAGTATCTAAGATAGATAAAGTAGCCAAACCATTTACTTGAGTAACAGTACCGGTTGCCTCTATGCTATCTCCTTCCTTAGGCGTATAACCAAATGTTTTGGTGGTACTAGAAATTGAAATACCGCCTGTTTCATCTCTCACAACAAATAAGAAACCGGCACCAGTTCTAAAGTTAGGGGTATAAACAATTCCTCTAACTGTTGCGCGCTTGTTAGCAGAATCAACCACACCAGTGGTCATATTTGTTTTTACCAATGGACCAATCTTAGCGGCTGGAGGCAAACCAAAAGACTTCATAGTTCCTGTATTTGCTTTGGCATAAACTGAATCTGCAACCCTAATAACCAGAACAGTTGCATAATAAGTAACGCCATAAACTAAATTATTTACAGTAACACTATTGAAACCATTGCGATAAACGCAAGAAGCATTTCCATCATTTTGGTATTTGGTACCCGTGCCAAAATTTGCATTTGCGGTATACCTGTTGGCTGCACGGGTTGGTGTGCCCACTGTCATTGGAGCGTCTGCTTTCACAAAAACTAAATATTGGTGGGTTCCATTTACAAAGTTTGGCGGACTAGTCCAAGTTAAGGTTGCAGAAGTTGCGGAGGTGCCAACGCCAATAATATTGGTTGCCGAATCAACCATAGTTCTATTGTTTATGATATTGGGAATAGAATACAAACTTGAATCCGTTTTAACCGCATACCCAATTAAGTAATAACGTGTATTCATCAATAGATTTGTAACGCCAACAGAATTACCATCACCCTTATAGATACATTTTGCCAATGGGTCATGTTCAAATGGAGAACCACTGCCCAAAAGATTTGAATCTGCTACATAAGAGGAAAGCAGGGCTGATGCAGCTGGAAATGATAAATTGGTAGTATCTTTTCTCATGAATATTAAAATCGTATGCAATGAATCAACATAACCTATTGGCTTGTTCCAAGAAACGGTTGAATTATTTTCGGCCCTACCAGTAAACCTAAATGTGGTTATGGCACCTGGACCTGCAGTAGGTGTTATGCCATTTGCCGTAGTTGGCGTTGTGGCATAATTTGAATCAAAAACATTCACACCAATAATCATTACATAATAGCGCGTACCTGCTTTTAAGCCAGAAATTTCAACTGTAGTTAAATCTCCGTTGTACACACATTTAGCCAATGGGTCATTTTGATATTTGGAACTAGTAGTACTTAAAAAATTGGTGTCTGCAATAATGAAATTGGGATCTCCGTTGTTTGGTCCAGTTGCTACCGCGTTTAACTCGCGCACAAAAACTAAGGTAGTATGGTTTGCATTGCTATAATTACCTCCTTTGTTCCAATTAATACGAGCCGAATTCTTGGAAGTAGCTGTAAAGCTAGCTCCAAACATATTACCTGGCGCTGTTGTAGGAGTTAGGAACGAAGTGGAGATTGTTGCGGTGGCATAAATAGAATCTCCAATTGAAACTGCATACCCTAAAGCTATATACCTTGTTGAGGGCGTTAAACCAACAACATTTACGAAAGTGGTATCGCCTTTATAAACGCAAACGGCGGTATCAAATTCATATGGGGTGCCAATACCTGCAAAATTGCTATCAGCATTATAATGATTCAATCCCTTGGTAGGTGCTCCTGGAGATATTGCACTTCCTTTTTTCAAGAATATTAAAATCTTATGATAAGCAGGATTGTAATTGCTTGGCTTAGTCCAATTAATTCTAGCGGTGTTGGCAGTTATATTATTTACGAAAACAAAAGGCAAAGGACCTGGGTTAAAAGTAGTAGGTGCATTTAAATCAACCCATTTTTGCCCCATCCTAACACCATCAAAAACCAAAGAAGAACCTTGTAGAACTGCTCCTTGACGCAAACCAATTCTTGCTATGTTTGTGGCATCTGGAGAACCATTTCCATTGGTTATAATTGTTGGTGTACTTGGTTCATTTGTAGGGAAACTACCTGTGATGTTATATAAAGTAGCTGTATCGTTATTGGTTCCAGCAGCAAAAGTATATTTTAAAACAATCATAGAAGTTGTTCCTACAGGAAATGAATCTGCCGAATAAAGCGGCCCCTCAGTAGTTTTAGAAAGTCCAATGCGATAAAAACCAGCACCAGCAGATCTAAGGTATACTTTTCCTAGGTAAACAGTTGTATTCAATGTATTGAAAAAACCGAAAAAATAATCTCCTGTTCCTACTGTATCAACCTTATACATAAAGGCTGCATATACCGATGCAGAATTAATGGTATTTGTTCCTGTTTTGTAAACATCACTACCAGTACTCATCAAATAAGCAGCATTACCTAAACCCGAATTAATGTACCCTGAAAATGTAAGTCCGCTCGAAGTTACATTGATTGGATTTGTTGGCGGAAAACCATTTAAGGTCCAAGTATTAGCTGTTAATGCTGTTCCAGCGGTATATTCAAAATTATCGGTGAGCATTTGCTGCCCATACGAATGAAAAACACCAAGAAAAATTATTGATAGTAAACAAATTCTTTTCATAAATAATATTTATTTTACAATGCAATTTATGAATTTGACACATATCTAATTCTTAATAAATTTGAATAATGTATTTTTATTCTATTTTAATGTATAAAAAATTGATTACTAACACATTAAGTAAATCGTTAAAAAATTTATGACTGTAATATGAAATTTTACAAATTTTAGCCAATGTTATTTCATTGCTAAATTTTGTTTAATTGGATTCATTTGATGTATTTTAGCCATCGAATTGGTGCCGTAAATGCCGCATCAATTTGCATTGTTACTATGAACAAAAATTACATTTTACTTGTCTTACTTTTTATCTCATTTGGTATCCATGCTCAAAACACTGCCACCATAAAGGGAACAGTTAATGATAAAAAAGATCAAAGTGAACTTATTGGTGTTACTATTTTACTGAAGGGCACTTCCTTTGGTACGGCCACAGATGCCTCAGGAAAGTTTATATTAAAGGGAATTAAACCAGGCGAATATACCTTGGAACTAACTTATATAGGTTACAAAAAAATTATTCAAACAGGCATCAGGCTGAAGGCAAATGAAACCATTACATTAAATACCTTTCAAATGCAAGAAGCTTCTGCAAATATTGATGAGGTGGTGGTATTGGGCAAAAAACCTCTGATTGACATTGAAAAAGGCCAAAGTGTTAATTCCATTTCACAAGAGAACATTGAGTTAGCGCCAGCAAGACAATTACAAAAAATAATTAACACACAACCAGGAGTTATTCAATCGCCTGCAGGCGTTAGTATTAGAGGTAGCCGAACCTACGAAACTGGAACTTATATTGATGGTGTATCTGTTACTGATCCTATGGCAGGTACTGGTTTTGGATTAGATATAGGTGCCAATGCCATTGGTGAAATTGAAATTACCACAGGAGGAATTGGTGCTGAGATTGGCGATGCAACTGCAGGGGTTGTAAGTGCTAAAACAAAAACTGCTGGCAATAAATTCGATTTAGGTATTAACTACAAGCGCGATAATTTTGGGTTCAACAAAGATTGGATCAGCAATTGGAATAGCCGGCTGATTGAAGTGAATATGGGCACTCCCTTGTTTAAAGAAAAATTAGGCAGCAGGCTAAAATTAAACATATCAGCTAGAGCTGCATTTACCGATGAATTTTACCGTAACCCAGCCAATCAAATTAGCTCTTCACTTTTAGAGGAACATAATTTTAAATCGCCCAATTGGACTCCCTACCAAGACAATAGGTGGAGTGGCACCTTTAAATTAAGTTACGATTTTAAAAAGGGCAAAATACTAACTGCCACCATGCTTAGAAGCATTACCGTGAACCAAGACGTAAATATGTTGCGTATTTTTGGGAACGATGCGCCATTCCAACCGGGCTTTCAATACAATTTTAGTCAGCAAATGGACAATGCCAATTCATTTACGCACGAATCTTATTTGCAAATGGTTAATTTTAAGCATTCCATTAATAGGCGCTTAAGTTATAATGCTACCGCCTCAAGGTTATTGGTTCAGCTAAGAGCAGATGCCAATGGCAGAGAATGGCGACCAAAAAATGTGGACCAAATATTTGATGCGGCTTCTATCAATGAATTTCCTGTTGGCGTATTTCCAAAAACGGCAATGGATAGCGTGGTGTTTATGAATCCACCTTCTGGTTTTATCAATAATAATGGAATTGCGAGTTTATGGCATCACCATTATTTGGAGGAATATGTTGCAAAGGCAACAGGTAATTATTTTAGCAAGAACTCATTAAACAAACTCACCTTTGGATTTGAGTTAAAGTTCCAAGAAATGCTTTGGATAGACATTGTGCGTCCGTGGATTGGTGCACCTATTCAATTAGCAGATGGCACCTATTCTCAAACTTTTAGGTTGGGTCAGCAAAGCGATATTTGGCAAGTTAGCCCCCGCCGCGGTGGTTTTTTTGTGACAGATCAAATTAAATACAAAGGCTTAGTAGCAAGTATTGGAGGCAGGTTTGAGTATTGGGCTCCAGGTAAATACATTGATGATGCGGTTGCCAATCCTTCTACACCAATATTAAAAGAAGTAAGACAAGATTATTTAAAAAATACCCTGAAATTAGGCAACCTGCGCTATAAATTTAGGTTTTTGCCAAAGATCAATGCTACTTTTCCAATAGCAGAAAATAAGATGTTGTATTTTAATTATGGCCATACAACTATATTGCCACACCCAAGTTTTATTTATCCCGGTTTGAACCCATATTACCAAGACAGATCTACTTTATCTAGGGTTGGTAATCCTAACCTAAACCCAGAGGTGGATATTAGTTATGAACTAGGACTGAAGTTTCAAATTACCAGCAATGATGCTTTAAGTTTTGCCGCCTATTTCAAAGACAAATACGATTTTGTAACCACCACATCAGTCATCATCAAAGATGTTACTGGTAGAGAAGTTTCAAGAACCATGCGCATTAATTCAGATTATGCGCGCACCCGTGGTATTGAATTGAATTACATCAAGCGTATCAAAAATTGGTATCAAGGTCAGGCCTCTTTTACCTACATGGTTAGTACTGGCCAATCTGCCTCCGCCAATGAAGCTTTAAAATCAATTTTGGCAACAGGGGCAGTTGAAGATACCAAAGAATACTACCTCCCTTGGGATGTTCCATTTGATTTTAAAACCAATCATATATTTAAAATAGACAAAAAAGGTGGGCTATTTGGAAGACCTTGGTTAAACAACATGAGCTTTTATTTTGAAACCGTTTGGCGCTCTGGAGTTAGGTACACGCCTTATGTTTTCTCTAATAATGATCCCAATACTGGCAGGCCAATTTTTGTAGAAAATACAGATCCAAATGCTCGTTGGAGTAGGATTGGCACTTCATGGTTTTGGGCAGATTTTACCATCAGCAAATGGTGGAAAGTTAAAAGCAATACAATCGGTTTGAACCTACAAATCACCAATTTATTCAATAATAAAAACGCCTCCATCATTAACCCAGTTACAGGAAGGGCTTATGCAACAGGCGACAATGTGCCTGATACTTGGGTTGACCCAAGATATGTTGATCCAAGACTCGGAACCTCAGGCCCTCCGCCCTCAAATCCTGCAAGATTTTTGGAGCAAAGGCACATTATGGTTGGTTTGAATGTTAAGTTTTGATGAACAAAAAAATAACTAAAAAATCGAGCTATTTAGCTTTATTTTGTATTACAATAAAATTGATTTAAAACATGAAAAAACTTTTTACTTTTATCCTAATTGGACTGACTCTAAATGGATTTAGCCAAACCTTGCTAATGGATAATTTTAATTATGGGGCAAATGATAGTCTTATTGGGGTAAATTACAACAATGGATGGTTATTGGTAAGTTCTACAGTAAATCCATTTCGTGCCACCGCAACTGGCTTAAGTTATACTGGTTACGCCGGGTCAGGTGTTGGCAATGCGGTTCCAATGCAAAACAATGGACAAGACGCTTGTAAGAATTTAAAAAACTCACAAACTTACACAAGTGGCTCAGTTTATACCTCGTTATTGGTAAATGTAAGTGCAGCGCAAGCAGCAGGTGATTATTTCTTTGGCTTGCTACCTTCAGGTTCTACTACATTATTTTCGGCAAGAACATTTATCAAACTTAGCTCCGCTGGCTATTATAAAGTGGCAATTTCAAGAGGTTCAATAGGCACTTCAGAAACTATTTCATACTCAGCCGATTCATTTGCATTAAATACAACCTATTTATTTGTTGCAAAATATACTTTTAACACAGTTTCTGCTGTTGATGATTCTGTTCGTTTGTATGTAATTAGTTCAGGAATACCTGCAACTGAACCAACAAATGCCACTTGTTCTGCTCTAGGTGGAACTACTCCAGATTTAGCTAATGTGGCACGTGTTGCATTAAGACAAGGATCGGCAACAAATGCTGCTACGCTAGTTGTAGATGCCATTAGAGTTTCAAATTCTTGGGCAAATGGTCCATTGCCAGTTAGCATGAATTCATTTAAAGGTAACCTTTTAAAGAATGCAGCAACACTTAACTGGAGTACCTCAAGCGAAAGCAATAACAAAGGTTTTGAAATCGAAAGAAGCAACAACGGAGTTGATTTTGAAAACATTGGTTTTGTAGCCGGAGCTGGCAATAGTAATAAATTAATCAATTATTCATTTATAGATGGAAGTGTAAATGCTACAATAGCTTATTACCGTTTAAAACAAGTTGATTTTGATGGCAAATTTAGCTATTCTGAAACATTGACTTTAAACAGCGATGAAATAAACTTTGACATCACTCCTAACCCATTTGCGGATCAAATTACCATCAATGCTTCTAATGCAGATCAGGTAATAAGTGCAGAAGTGATGGATTTAAGTGGCAAAGTAAAACTAAACGCAAGTGATAGCGGTATGGTAAACATTGATACCCGCGAATTAAGCCAAGGCATTTACTTTATTCGCATAAACAATGGCGAAAAAGTTATTGTAAAACGAATTATCAAAAACTAATTAGATAAACTTATCAAAAAGGCGTTCCAACACCATTGGAGCGCCTTTTTTTTGCTCATTTTATTTTGCTTACCTTCGCCAAATGATTAGCACAGATAACAAGAATAGTCAGTACTACATTGATTTGGAAAGTCAGTTTGGAGCCCATAATTACCAACCAATTGCCGCCGTCTTAGAGCGCGGTGAAGGTGTTTTTGTTTGGGATGTTGAAGGCAAGCAGTACCTCGACTTTTTATCTGCTTACAGCGCGGTTAATCAAGGGCATTGCCACCCTAGGATTGTGAATGCCTTAATTAATCAAGCTTCCAAATTAACCTTAACCAGCAGGGCATTCCACAACAATCTTTTGGGTGAATATGAAAAATACATCACTAATTATTTTGGGTACGACAAAGTATTACCTATGAACACTGGTGTTGAAGGAGGAGAAACTGCTATTAAATTGGCTCGCAGATGGGGCTATGATGTAAAGAAAATTCCAGAAAATCAGGCTCATATTTTATTTGCAGAAGGAAATTTCTGGGGAAGAACAATGGCTGCAATTAGCTCAAGTAGTGATCCCAGTAGTTTTGATAGGTTCGGCCCATTTATGCCTGGTTTTAGTTTAATACCTTACAATAATTTAGCAGCACTGGAAGCTGCATTTAAGGCAAATCCAAATATTGCAGGTTTTATGTTTGAACCTATCCAAGGTGAGGCAGGAGTATTGGTTCCAGACGAAGGTTACTTGAAAGGAATAAGGGCACTTTGCAACAAACACAATGTATTGATGATTGCAGATGAGGTGCAAACAGGCTTGTGTAGAACAGGCAAAATGCTAGCCTGCGATCACGAAAAAGTTAGGCCAGATATAGTTATTTTAGGTAAGGCATTATCTGGTGGAACCATGCCTGTTGCAGCAATATTAGCAGATGATGAAGTGATGCTAACCATAAAACCAGGTGAACATGGTTCTACTTATGGTGGAAATCCTCTTGCATGTGCAGTTGCAATGGAATCGTTAAAAGTACTAGTAGATGAAGACCTTGCAGAAAATGCAGAAGCAATGGGCATTATTTTTAGGGAAAGAATGACCCAATTAATGGGGAAAACTAGCTTGGTTTCATTGGTTAGAGGAAAAGGCTTGCTCAATGCCATCATCATTAAGCCATTTGGAAATGGAAAAACTGCTTATGATGTTTGCAAATTATTAAAGGAGAATGGCCTATTAGCAAAACAAACTCATGGCGATATCATTCGATTTGCGCCACCATTGGTGATCAACGAGGAACAAATACATCAAGCTTGCGATATCATTGAGAAAACCATATTATCACTCAAGGCTTAGTTTAGCTTTTATTAAATTAATTCTTCTGAGGCTTAAATAAAACTTATTTAAAGCTCACCCATCCTATTCATGCCTGCCAATTATCATAACTAGTGGCTAAATAAGCTTTGTTATTCTAGAATTTTCCTCATTACTTTGAAAATAACTAGATATAAATAATTATGAAATCGGACATTGAAATTGCAAGGGAAGTAAAATTACAAGCCATTCAAAAAATAGCAGCCAATATTGGTATTGAGGAAGATCAAATTGAGCAATATGGTAAATATAAGGCCAAAATTAGTTTTGTAATAGACGATGCAAAAATTGCGAAAAGTAATTTAATCTTAGTTACCGCAACTACTCCCAATAAAAGTGGTTCAGGAAAAACAACTACCTCTGTTGCCTTAGCTCAAGGACTCAACAAAATTGGCAAAAAAGCCATTGTTGCTTTACGTGAACCAAGCTTAGGTCCGGTTTTTGGCATGAAAGGTGGCGCTGCAGGTGGAGGCTATAGTCAAGTGTTACCAATGGAAGATATCAACCTACATTTCACAGGCGATTTTCATGCAATAACTTCTGCGAATAATACTTTAGCAGCCTTAATAGACAACTACCAATATTTTAATAAAAACAATCCTAAAGGTTTAAAGCAAATTCTATGGCGTAGAGTGCTTGATGTAAACGACCGATCATTAAGGTACATGTTAAGCGGTTTAAATGGTTCAACAAACGGCATTCCTACAGAAACTGGTTTCGATATAACACCAGCAAGCGAGATTATGGCCATCTTCTGTTTGGCCACATCTATGGATGATTTAAGAAAACGCATTGAAAATATTTTGGTAGGTTACCAATACGATGGCACGCCATTTTATGTGCGCGATTTGGGCGTAGCAGGTGCAATAGTTACTTTATTAAAAGATGCCCTGAACCCAAATTTGGTTCAAACCATAGAAGGCGGAGCAGCATTTATACATGGCGGACCATTTGCTAATATTGCACATGGTTGCAACAGTATTATGGCCACAAAAGCAGCTTTGCAATTTGGCGAATACGCGGTAACAGAAGCTGGCTTCGGTAGCGATTTAGGTGGTGAAAAATTCTTGAATATAAAATGCAGAGTAGCCGGAATTGCTCCCAAGGCTTGCGTTTTGGTTACCACAACGCAATCTATTAAGTTGCATGGAAAGGTTGATGAAAAGCTCATCAAACAACCAAACCTCGAAGGCTTAAAAGCAGGTATCAAAAATGTTGAACGCCACATTGAAAGCTTGCAACAATTTGGACAAACAGTAATACTTGCCTTGAATAAATTTGGTTTTGATACCGAGGAAGAAATCAACTTCATTGAAAATTGGTGCAAAGAAAAAGGTGCTCATTTTGCCGTCAACGAAGGCTTTGCGGCTGGTGGTGATGGTGCAGTTGCCTTGGCAAAAAAGGTAGTTGAAATTGTAGAGAACCATCCATCAAAACCAATCATTCATACCTACGAAATGGATGATACGATTGAGGACAAAATCAATAAGATTGTAACTAAGGTATACAAAGGAGCAAGTGTTACATATGGCAAAAATGCCAAAACAGCTTTAAAGAAAATCAAGGAATTAGGTGGCGATCAAATGCCGGTATGTATTGCAAAAACGCAATTCAGTTTCACCGATAATGCCTCGCTTGTTGGGGCTGCCGAGGGATTCAACATTCATATTGAAAACCTCGTGCTCAATAACGGTGCGGGCTTTGTGGTTGCGGTTGCCGGCGAAATCATGCGTATGCCGGGCCTACCAAAAGAACCCGCAGCAAATATCATTGATTTTGTAAATGGCGAAATTGTGAATTTATCGTAATTTTCGTATGGGCGAAAAATTTTTCGCCCGTAAAAATTTGAGGCAAAATGTTTTTTTTCTTTTAGAATATTTTGCGGTTTGGCAGAAGGGCGAAAGATTTTTCGCCCTTACGTGAGGTTGCCCGGGTGCAATCGCGTTGGGGCGAATCCGCCAGCTGGCGGACGCCCGCAAACATTTGAGGCAAAATATTCTTTTTCTTTAAGATTATTTTGCGGTTTGGCAGAAGGGCGAAAGATTTTTCGCCCTTACATTTGTTTACCCGGGAGAATTCGGTATTTGGATGGGTTATTCATGATGTATTTCGTGTAGGTTTCGAAGTCGGTTTTATTACGGATGATTTTTTCGTAATAGTTTCTATGCCAAATTGGTTTTTCCTTTGGATATTGATTTGGATAATTTTGCCTGAACCAAATTGTTACACCTGTTTTGAATCCACGAATGATGGACCCAATGGTACGCGCAGGTGATTGAAATTTGCCGAATTTATTATTCATTGCAAAATTTGGATCAAACATTACCTCTATTATTCCATGAACATGATTTGGCATAATGATAAATTCATGAATTGAGGCATTTGGAAAATGTATAGGAATTTCCTCCCAGCATTTTTTAGCATAAATTCCTGCCTCATTCAATTCCATGATTTGGGTTTGAAATGGTATATTTTGCTTAATGATTTCTCCAAATAGTGGCTTGCTATTTTTTGCATTTAAAGTAACAAAAAAGCTTCCTCCATTAGAATAATCAAAAGTCTTTAATCGAATAGATTTGCGGTTATGAATTCGGGGTATGTAGGTCATGGGGTATTTTCATTTAGGAATAATCAAAAGTAAAATTCATTCTAACCTTAAACAAATTTCAAAATAGAATAAATCATGTTTATTGGATTTTTTCAACCAATTGGCACTTTCAGGTTCGAGATAAATAGTTCCTAAGCTTTTAGAATTGTCGTATTGAATTTCACAACCCTTTCCCCTATTACATGAGAATTGTAAAAAGTAAAAAGCAAAAGTGATTAAAAAAAATGGACTTTTTATCTTCATTCGCTTACGGTTTGATGTACCAAATTTTGCCATTTAGTAATTGAAACGCAATGAGACCATGCGCTTTAGAAATCCATAGCTTATTTAAAAAACTTGGATTTGCGTTTGAAGGCAACTCATAAAAAATCCTATTCAAATCGGAATAAGTAGTACCTTTAATAAGCGTATCACCTGTGATTTGCATATTTTGAGGAATTGGGATTGATTGAAAAGGAAAATAAAAATTTGAACGAACTACTAAGGATTGATCAAAATATAAAGTAGTACGACCAATACCTAAAGATGACGCCCCATAATTATCAATATTTAATTCTAAAATTTCAGGTGTGTTTTCTGAACTAAATTCAAACCGAATTAAATATTTCTCAACAAAGTAAAATATACTTCTGGTATCATATTTAATCGTTCTATCGCAATTTACGGTTCGAGATTCTGAATATTCGCCAATACCATTTTCTTTATCAATAATACTTGAATCTGTTTCACCAAAAGAAGAAATCGCAATAAAAGAAGTATTACCCATTGGTACAGAATCAAGCCACATTTTTTGTTGGGGGGTAAACTCTTTCAAGGTTACATTTTCATCACAATTACAAGCAGTTGAAAATAAAACAAACCCAATAAAAATCAATTTTAGTTGAAGCGTATTCATTCCTACTCCCAAATATTAAACTGTTTCAATTTCACTTTTTCATCAAAGAAAATTTTGCTGGTTTCTTCAAAGCTTTGGGTATAATCACTTACTATAAACTGCTGTGCTTTTTTGCCGAAACTAAATTTACTTGGGACAGTAGAATTCAACAATTGATGCTTTTCTAGCACACTTTTAACATGCAAAGCAACAATCTCGCTACTATCAATTACTTCAACCGACTTCCCATAAAACTTTTGAATCTCGGCTTTTACCAAAGGGTAATGTGTACATCCTAAAATGAGTGCATCAATTTTGCTCAACTTTGATTTACTGAGGTAATTATTGATGATTGTTTGAGATATTTTGTTATTATAAAATCCTTCCTCAATCATAGGAGCCAATAAAGGAGTGGCCAATTGTACCAAATTTGCAAGCGGATCTAGGGCCTCAATTCTTTTGGCATATACATTTGAACTAACGGTACGTTTGGTGCCAATAACGCCAATCTTTTGGCGGTAATGGTTCTTTACCACATATTGTGCAGCAGGATCAATAACATTCACAATTAAATCCTTCATGCCAGTGGATTTAACTACTGCCTTATAGCCAGCTGCAGATGCCGTATTACAGGCAATCACAATCATTTTACAATTTTTAAACTTTAAAAACTCAGCTATTTTTACGGAGAAATTTTTAATTGCTTCCGCACTTTTTTCGCCGTAAGGCATGTGAGCTGTATCTCCAAAATAAATAATCTGCTCATTAGGCAATAACTTGGTTATAGCTCTTGCTACTGTAAGTCCGCCAATACCCGAATCAAAAATTCCAATTGGTTGTGTTTGCTTAATTGTGGTAGTCATACCAAAGCAAGGTAAAAAAAAAGGTCGATACTACCATATAGTACCGACCTTTAATGATAAAATTAATATTCTTATAATATACCTAATTTCAATTTTACTTTTCCAATAACGTTATCGCCATCAGGTTTGTATAAGAAACCAGCAACACTGCTATCAAATACGTAGCTATAACCACCTTCTTTTGCAACTGCTGCAATAGAAGTTTTAGCTTTTTCAATGATTGGCTTCAACAATTCGGCTTCTTTTTTACGAATATTTTCTTGAGCTGATTGCTGAAAATCTTGGATACGGCTTTGCATGTCTTGCAATTCTTTTTGTTTAACATCTTTGATGGGTTCAGACAAGGTTTTTTCAATTTTTTGATAATCTGCTACCTTTTTTTGAAACTCATCGCTCATTTTTTTCAATTCATCTTCTAATGATTTTCCAAAAGCTTCCATATCGGTATTTGCTTTTTTGTACTCGGGCATTAATTGCATTAATTCTTGCAAATCTACATAACCGATTTTTTGTGCTTGAGCGCTGCTACCTGCCAACACTAAAATGGCAAATAAAGCAACTAGGGATCTTAACATGTTCTTCATTGTTCTTTTTTATTTATTAATTATTTATTATCTAATATCGTGCCAATTATCTGCCATCAAGCGTTTTGGTTGGTTCAGCTGAATTTCCTTTGTTCTTTGTAACATTCACACCCAATTCAATTAAAACTTCATCGCTTTTATCGTATTTGGCATTGCTGTACATCATTATCATCTCTCCACCTTTGGCAAATATAAAGTCTAATGCACTTTGTTTTGCTATTTTTTGGCAAGCATCAAAAACTTTATCTTGCAAAGGCTTAACTAATTCTTGTCTCTTTTTAAACAAATCTCCTTCATAGCCAAACTTCTTATTCATAAACTCCTTTAAATCAGTTTCTTTTGCCTTAATATCTGCCTCCTTCTTTTTCTTGAGCTCCTCTGTTAAAAGAATTTGTTCGGCCTGAAAATCTTTCTGTAACTTATCAATTTCGGTTTTTTTCTCCTCAGCCTCCTTTTGCCATGTTTCTGCTATAAGGTCTAATTGCTTTTGAGCCGATTTATATTCGGGTAACATATCCAAAATATACTCGGTATCCACATAGGCAAATCGTTGGGCTTTGCTTGTGTTCAGACCGAAAAAAAGAAAAACTAATAAACCAAATACTATTTTTTTCATACTAGTAATATTAAAATTGTTGACCCAATAAAAAGTGGAAATTACCTCCATTTACCCTAGCTGCATTTGGATTATTTGGCGGTAAATCTATGCCCCAACCATAATCCAGACCTATCATACCAAACATGGGTAGAAAAATCCTTACACCCATTCCATAAGACCTAACAACTTCAAAAGGATTAAACTTTTTAGCATCTAACCAGGTACCGCCGGCTTCTGCAAATAGCAATGGAAATACTGTAGCCTGAGGGTTTAATGAAATTGGGTAACGCAATTCCATGGTATACCTATTATAAATTGTGGCACCGGTTTGTTGGTAATTACCAGTTAAGGGATTGATGGTATATGGTGTGAGCGAATTATCTTGGTAACCTCTCAATGAAACCAACTCACGACCATCCAAACTAAATCCCGTAAGGCCCGAACCCCCTACCCAAAAGCGTTCAAAAGGAGTAATTCCCTTATTGATATTATAGGAACCTATGAATCCAAAATTAACACGCGTCATTAGCACCAAAGGGCGTTTTGTGCCTGCAAGTTTTACAAACCAAGAGGCGTCAAATTTCCATTTATAAAACTCTAGCCAATTTTTTCCGGGGAGTTCGCTTGTTTTTTCTTTATCAGTATTTCCAAAGATAGAGAAGGGTGGGGTAAATTGTAAACTCAATGCTATGTTTGAGCCAGACCTAGGGTAAATTGGTTGGTCTGTAGAATTCCTTCCTAAAATAATTTTCAAACTTAAACTATTGGTTTTGCCAGAAGGAATAGTAGTCCAATATACATTCCCCAAAAAATCGGGGTCATTGTTATATAATTGGTAACCCAATTGGTATTGTAAGGTAAAAAAGTCATCAGGCCATTTGAGTCTTTTTCCTAAACCTATCATGGCACCAGTAGTGTATAAACCAGATCTTAATTCGCCTTGCTTTCCATTCGATTGTATTGAATGATAAACGGAAACAGTAAGTGCATTTGGCTTTTTGCCACCTAACCAAGGTTCAGTAAATGAGGCATTATAAGATTGAAAAAAACTTCCATTGGTTTGCGCCCTTAACGAAACTCTTTGTCCATCACCAGAAGGAATTGGCGCCCAATTTTTTGCATCCAAAGCTTTTCTAACAGAGAAATTATTAAGTGTTAATCCAAGGGTGCCCACAACAAAACCAGCTCCCCAACCGCCACTTAACTCAATTTGGTCATTGGGTCTTTCTTCAACTTTGTATTCAATATCAACCGTTCCAGTAATTGGGTTAGGCACAGGATTTACATTTAAGGCTTCGGGATTAAAATAGCCAATTTGAGATAGACCTTGCAAAGAGCGCGTAATATCAGACCGACTAAAAAGCATACCAGGTTTAGTTCTTAACTCTCGTAAAACAACATGGTCGCTCGTTTTAGAATTTCCTTTAACCGTAACATTATTAATGTAGGCCTGATTACCCTCCGACATTCTAATTTCAATATCAATTGAATCGTTTTCAATTAAAACTTCTATGGGTTCGATCCTAAAAAATAAATAACCATCATCCATGTATAAGGTACTGATGTCATTGCCATCTTGACTCATGTTTAATCGTTGATCCAAAATAGATTGATCGTAAACATCACCATTTTTGATGCGCAAAATTTTGTATAAGTCTTCTGATTTGTATTTTGAATTTCCTATAAAATCGATGTTTCTAAAATAGTACTTATTTCCTTCAAACAAATTTATGTTAATTCTAATGCCTTTATCATCTCTCCAAATAGAATCAGAAATAATTTGCATATCTCTGTAGCCCAAGCTTAAGTATTTATTTACAACCTTTTGTTTGTCTTCAACATATTTATCTTCAATATACTTTGATTTTGTAAAGAAGAAGGCTTTAGGTTTGGTGTCTTTCATCACCTTGCGCAACTTTTCACTAGGCACACTTTTATTTCCAGTGAATGACAGTCCTGATATGCTAATTTTTTTACCTCTATCAACATTTATTTTCAACTTAATCGTATTCCTTTTTGGGTCATCTGGAATTTGTTCAAACGTTGCATGTGCATCCAAGTATCCTTTTTCTTCGTAAAAATTCTTGATAGATCTATTGGTTCCGTTTAACACATTTTCGGTTATAATTTGGCCCGTTTTAATGGTTAAAACTTCTCTCAATTCTTCTGCCTTACTTTTCTTCAAGCCCTTAATTGTGAAGGTTGATAAACGAGGTTTCTCCTTTAAATAAATTTGGAGGTATATTTTATCATCCTCAATTTTTGCGACTGATAATTTAACGTCTTCGAATAATTTCTGGCGCCATAAATTGGAAATTGCTTTAGAAATATCTTCAGAGGGAATGCGAATCTTTTGCCCAATTGTTAAGCCACTCAAAACTGCTAATACAGCCTTATCGTAATATTCGGTGCCAACAATCTCAATACCTCCTAAAATATATTGTTGTGGGCTATTATAATTTAGGTTAAAATAGGCAGGTGGCTTAGTTGCAGCCCCAGTTGTATCTTGTGCTATAACTCTAAAACCACCCAATAAACAGATGGATAATAAAATAAAATAATATCTTTTGTTCATCCTCAACTGTTTAATTGCTCGCTGGTTTTTCCAAATCTACGTTCGCGATTTTGGTAATCAAAAATTGCATGAAAAAGATCTTCTTTAGTGAAATCGGGCCAAAGCTTATCAGTAAAGTATAATTCACTATAAGCGATTTCCCATAGCAAAAAGTTACTAATTCTTTTTTCACCGCTGGTTCTTATCATTAACTCAGGGTGCGGCATCCAGTGAGTGGATAAATAGCTATCTATTAATTGATCGTTGATGTCGTCTTGTTTAATTTTACCACTTAAGGTGTCGGTGGCAATTTTTTGTATGGCCTGAACCAAATCCCATTTAGCACTATAGCTCAGTGCAAGTACCAAATCCATCCTATTGTTGTTTTTGGTTTCTTCCATTGTTGCCTCCAATTGTTTTTGGCAACTAGCAGGAAGGTCTTCTTTATTCCCAATAAAAGACAAACGAATATTGTTTTTCATGAGGGTAGGCAACTCTTTGCGCATAGTGCTAACTAGCAACTCCATTAATGCCCTTACCTCAAGCGGTGGTCTATTCCAATTTTCCGTGGAGAAGGCATAAAGCGTTAAATATTTCACACCAATTTCTGCTGCCGCCTCGGTAATTGACTTAACAGTAGAAACGCCCGTTTCATGACCAAATATTCTAAACTTACCTTTACCCTTTGCCCATCTGCCATTCCCATCCATAATGATGGCAATATGCTTGGGCATTTTAGCAGGGTCTATGTTTTCCTTCAAACTCATTTTATCAACTATACTTTACCAATACTTTTTGATTGGCAAATTTAAAAAAATCTTGGACACTTAGACCGGGTGTTTAACCTCATAGAAAAACCCATTGTTAAACCCATATACCAATCTTTGTGACTTGGATCACCTCTTTTATAACCATTTTTAAACTGCGGGATACCATATAATTCAACGGACCTGTCAGTTAAAGTAGCGCTGATTAGTCCACCATCATTAAACCTCGAAGTCACATCGGGGTAAACATTGCTTACATCATCCAAATAATCGGTATAGGTTTTCCTGAAATTCAATTGGCTCTCAAAAGCAAATTTCTTACTCAGCATCCATTTAATGCCTATTCCAAAGGGAACCGCTACCGACAATTTTTTATAATCTACTCCTTCAGTTTTATAATCACTTAAATCATACCATGTGCCATTTAGTTGTGCTTGGGGGTTAAATTGAAATGCACCAACACCCAAAAACAAATAAGAGGTGAAATTTTCATCAAGCACGTGTGTGCTGTATTTTAGGTAATTAAATTCAAAAATAACAGCTGCTTCATTGATATCTGATTTGAAACTCAAATTTCTAGTTTTGTTAAAATCAAAATTGGCATCAGCACCAGAAACTGTTAGCCTATTTAATTCTGCTTTTATAGCCCAAGTATGATTTAAATTTAATCTTGTAAAAAAACCAAAAGTTGGTTGGGTTTCATTTGATACCATAGTAGGTGACAAATCGCCCCAATAATTGCAGACACCGCCAAGAAGACCCAATTCAACACGCTGGGCAAAACCATTAACTGCTAGGCAAAGAATAACAATGAGGAACCAATTTCTCATGAAAATTTAGAAAGTTGGGCATCCTTGGCCCCTAAAACGTATGGTATATGACAAGGTAATCCCAGCCATAAAATACATATCGGTTTTATTTAAAGTGCGGTCACTTCTTTTATCATCTTCATTGAAAATAAAAGTCTCTGTAGCTAAAGGATTTTCGGTACTTGGATTTGAATTGGGATTTAACTCCCATGAACGGTCTGCCATTAAAACACCTGTTTTACCTGATGCACCAAAAATAACTGAACCACTACCATACTTTCCGCCCACATCATCTAAATAATTAGTATTGGTGAACCTTACACCACCTTCCACTCCGATAAAAAAATCATCCCCAATTTTTTGCCTAAACCCAATGCCCATTGGCAAACAAACTGCCGTGAGAGAATATTTCTTCATTTCATTGTAGGTGGTTGAACCTTGACCTTCAGTTGCTAATGGTTGCAATTCAACAGTGTTGTTGCCAAAATTAGATTTTGGATTGAAATTAAAAATACCCAATCCGATAAAAACATATGGTAGAAAGGGTCTGGCTTTGTAAGTACTTAGTTCGTTTTTAAGGAAATTATATTCTGCATGTAATGAAAATTCATAAATATCTGAATAGAAATTCAAATTGCGGTATTTATTGAATTCAAAGCCAGTCATTTTAACCCCTTTTAATAAATAATCGCGCTTTTCACTGATTAAATTTTTATCGTCGCCAGATACCTTTCCGTAACCAAAATATCCTTTCATGGCAAATTTGGGCGAAAAGTTATATCGTCCGAATATAGAACCAGAGAAATGGGTCTCTTTCATCAATATTTTCTCATTACTTAGATCGCCCAAATAATTTGAACCACCAATCATTAAACCTACCTCAACGCGTTGCGCATTGGCTATCAAGCCAATAAGGATGAAAACAACTAAAATATACTGACTTTTAAATTTGTCCATAATAGCAAAAATACTGAAAAATAGGAAACAGACAACTTTAACGTGTTTGTTTGTGAAAATGGTATAAAAAAAGTGGAAATAAATACCTTAGTAAGGAGCTAATTGCCTTAATTCCTGAAATTTCTGTTATCGTAACCCCACATTAATTTTTCACGAAGCGTTTTGAGGTAATTATCGCCGTTTAAACGAACTAAATTTAAACAGAAATCAGCCTTTTTAATTGCCAATTGGGTTTGATTATTGATACTTTCTGACCTTGAATCTAAAGTTGCTAAAAAAGTGCTGCTCCTCCCTTCCACTTCAAATGAAATAACATTTGAATCGGAAATAATCATTGGCCTAACATTTAAATTATGAGGTGCAATTGGTGTAATAACAAAACTTTGTGATGCAGGGTATAAAATTGGTCCACCACAACTTAAATTATAACCAGTGGAGCCCGTTGGTGTTGAAATAATCAAACCATCACTCCAATAAGAGTTGAGAAATTCGCCATTGATGTATGTATGAATGGTGATCATGCTTGAACTGTCTTTTTTATGCAGCACAAAATCGTTCAAAGCATATTTAACGCCCCCAAACATTCGTTTATTTGATGATAACTCTAGAATGGTTCTCTTGTCTAATGAAAAATGACCTTTTTCTAATTCATCAATTAAACTGGTTCCATCTTTCGCCAGAACACATGCTAAAAATCCTAATCTACCTGTATTGATGCCCACCACGGGCAATGGAGCGTCTCTAATTAGTTCTAAGCTACTTAAAATAGTACCATCACCGCCAATACAAACAAAAAAGTCAAAAAGCTCAGGATTAAAATCATTTACATCCTCAAATGTTTTTAAATCATGAGGCAAATGCAAACCATATCTTATGCAATCATCGTAGTATCTTCTGTAAATACTAAACTCAATTTTCTTTGCCAAAAGAGCATCAAAGAAAATCTGAATATCAGTAAAACGCTCTTCTTTTAAATACTTTCCAAAAATGGCTAGTCTCATGCTTAAGAATTTAAATATTTAATTAACCAATTATACCTGTCGTCAAAAGATTGGTTTGGATCAACCGGAGAATTAGTAAATATTATTTTGTAACCATATCGCTCAAGGCTCGACATCAGGAAATTGAGATACTCTTTATTCAATTTTAAAGAAACATGAAGTGTATTATTTTCATCCTTCAATGATTCAATCATGAGGTGAATAATTTTGGCATCATTACTTTCACATATTCTTGAAATTTCTGCCAAAGAATATTGTATAGCAGCTACCTCTAATACTAATATAGAACCCATTTGAGTTAAAGAAGAGTTTTCATAGGTTTTAGCAGAAATATCTTTGGCACAAATAATACCTAAGAAAACTTCATCTGCATTGATAACAGCCAGTGAATTGAGCTGGTATTGTTGCATTCTACTAATAATTTCAAATACATGCATGTGTTCAGAAGTACAATAAATTTCTGTATTGATATCCATGCACAATTCTACCCGCTTATCTTCCTTATCTAGCAACAAACTTTCTCTTACAAAACCTATTACTTTTCCACCCTCTACAACTGGCAATTCATTTATTTTCCAATCACTCATAAAAAGCAATGCTGTTTCTGCGCTATCAGATTTCTTAAGCGGAAAGGTTTCGTTTGAAAGGAATTGAATTGCAAACATTTTATACTGGTATGTGTTTTTTATAAAATGCATCGGCCAAAAGATTGAACGCCTCTGGCTGTTCCATCATTGGCGCGTGACCACATTTATCAAGGACATGCATTTCAGAATTTGGAAATAGTGAGTGGAATTCTTCACAAACTTCTGGAGGTGTAATGGTGTCTTGCTTACCCCAAATGAGGCAAACAGGCATTTTAAAATTTGGAATATCTTTTCGCATATTATGCCTAATGGCAGATTTAGCCATAGTTAAAATGCGTAGCAATTTGCCTTTGTCTTGTATGGTTTCATAAACCTCTTCAACCAGTTCATCGGTGGTAGAAGATGGATCATAAAAAGTTAGGCTAATACGTTCTCTCAAATATTGTTTATCGCCTTTTCTAGGGTAGGAAGCACCAAATGCATTTTCATATAAACCAGAACTACCAGTAAGCAATAAGGTAGCTACCTTTTGCGGGTATTTTTTTATATAAACCAAAGCCACATGACCGCCCAATGAATTACCAAGAATGTGAACCTTGGAATATCCTTTATGTTCAATAAAATCATTAATATAATTGGCCAAACCCTCAACGCTTAATTTTAAAATATTCATTTCAAAAATAGGCATAATAGGAATAACCACTCTATAATTCTTGCTAAAATGATCCAAAACATCCTTCCAATTGCTCAGCGCACCGAACAATCCATGAAGCAAAATGAGCACTTCGCCCTCACCTTGATCTACATAATTAAATTTGCCTTCTTTGTGAGTTTGGTAATCCATTCAATAAATAATCTAGTCAAATATAAACATTTTTAGATTTGAGCCATTCTTTTTGCCTCATCAATAAAGTTTTTTACCATTTGAAAGCCACCTTCGGTTTGGCAGCTCTCAGGGTGAAACTGCAATCCATAAACAGGTAAACTACTGTGCGCAAGCCCCATAATATCATTATTACAGAGACAAATGACGTTTAATACGCTGGGTAAATTTTGTAAAATTAAGGAGTGATACCTTGTTGCCAAAAAAAATTCATTTACTCCAAAAAATAATTGATTACCAAAATGATGGTGCTGGTCTACCTTGCCGTGCCTAGGGTTATCGGCTTGAACCAACTCAGCGCCAAAATGCAATCCGATGGCTTGATGCCCTAAACAAATCCCCAATACAGGGATGGCCGTTAAAAAAGCAGGAATAACCTGCATCAATTGTCCCGCCAATTGAGGCGTTTCTGGTCCGGGCGAAATTACCAAAGCCGAAAAACTCTTTGGATCAAGCCTAGGCAATTCATCGTCATCATTTCTCAAAATAAAACAATCAACGCCACATTGCTTAATATAATCGGCGAGCATGTATGTAAAGCTATCAAAATTATCAATTAATAAAACTGGCTTATCCATATAAAACCCTTTCAATACTTTGTTCAACCTGCCTTATTGTTATTTCATTGATGTTATAATTTGAACCAAAAGCCATGGCCATTCTTCTACTTGCTTCACTTTGGTATTGGTTCAAAAAGGAAGGAGGATATAAAAAAACTAAAGGTCGCAAACCCAAGCTAGGGTATGGTGTAAACCGGCCATAGTGGTTGCCATTTGAAATGCAAACGCTTGGGGTATTTAACGCTGCTGCTAAATGTAAAGTTCCAGAATCATTGCAAATTGCTATGCTGGCTTCACTTAATAATTGGGGCAAATCTTCTAATGCATTTTTGCCACAGTTATTACTGATATATGTTCTATTGGTTTGATCCAATATTTTCTCTGCATGTGTGTAATCATCCTGTGAGCCTGATACAACAATTTCAAAATTAAACTGCTCGTGTATATACTTGGCAATTTCTTTATAGTTTTCAATTGGCCATTTTCTACTGGCATCTTGGGCACCGGGAAAAAGGTATGCAACAGGTTTTCTATCTGGCACAATTTCAATTAGAGGAGAAATTAAGAGCATTCTCCGTTTTAAAATACTTTCAAAAAAATGTTTGTTGCGGTTAAATTCAACATGCTCATTTGGGGAATTTTGAATAAGATTTGTATAAATTCCTTGCGTAAAAAAATGTATGGTAGGAATTTCGCTAGCGCTATCGCCCTCCATGCCAATCTTCTCTTTTGCTGTTACCTTTTTAATGATAGAATCGCCTAATAAAAATTCTCTAGAAAATGTTGCATTAATAGCTACATCATAGGTTTTACTTGATATCTCCTGTAATTTTTGTGCTCTATAGGTGGCGTCTTCTTGAAATTTTTTACGGTTTAAAAAAATGCCTTCATTGTAAAAAGAAGCATCCAATTTTTGAGATAATGTTTGCCATATTTCATTACCTACCAAAGTAATATGGTAATGTTTATAGTTATCACTGTTTCTGATATACTGTAAAAAATTTCTAAAAAGGATATAATCTCCAATGGCTTCAGTTTTAATAATTAACAGGCGTTTAGTTTCCTCTGATTTGGGCTTTACCGATTTCACTAAAGTATCCAAAACAGCAAATCGAAAACAATTTACCCATCTTTTTAACCTAAAATACCTTTTCCACTTGATGCCCATTGCTTGCTAAAAAAAATAATGGCATAGTTAATTCAAGTTGATGGAAATGGCAAATATTTTATTTAAAGAGCAATGAAAATGCTTATTTAAAGCAATAATTCATATTCGCAATTTTCTATTTTCTCGCCAGAATTTGCAATTTTAGGGCTTATATAAGACACCCCTAAATTCAGTCCTCGCAAAATGAAAATAGCGGCAATTATGATGGCAAACACATTACTATTCTATCGAAATAATTTCTAGTTCCTTTTGAAGTTTGCTCTGGAAGAACAGGATTTACATGAGCGAATCCTCGCACACCACGTTCCGAAAGAACGATTACTATTTTTGGGTTCAAACCGAAATTTAAACAGAGTTTTGAGAAATCATTTCGAGAGCCATTTTATTCATGATGCGGATTTTTTTACCTTCCAAATCAATTAATTTATCTGCCTTAAACTCAGAAAGCAAACGAATTACCGTTTCAGTTGCAGTGCCTACAATATTTGCTATATCTTCTCTAGGCAGGGTGACAGAAATAAGGTTATCATCCACGTCATCATGCTCTTTAAATGTTTTTTGCAGAAATAACAATGTCTCTGCCAAACGTTCTCTAACATTTTTTTGTGCTAGACTTTGAATCTTTTCATCGGCAATTCCTAAATCATGGCAAAGAGACTTTAACATGAATTTATTAATCTGTGAATTCTTGTCCAATAAATCTAAAAAAACAGCCTTAGGTATAAAGCAACAAGTGCTGTCTTCAATGCAAGTGGCAGTAACAATTAGCGGTTCTTCGGCAATAACCGACCTATAGCCCAAAAATTCACCCTCTTTTGCAAAGCGAATAATCTGCTCCTTGCCATATTTGTTTGATCTTGATAGTTTAATAGAACCATGGCTTAAGCAATAAATACCCATTGGCAAATTGTTTTCATAAAAAATAGATTGCCCTTTTTTATAATGACTGCATGACTTTGCCGCTGCAACCATACCAATTTCTTCTTCATTGCAATATGAAAGAAAAGAAATTGATTTTGCATCACAATTTATGCATTCTAAGTGAGTTTTTTGCATTGTGAATTCAATTTTTTGAGTGAGTAAGTATTGTAAATTAACACTTTTTAACCCACATTTCAAAACACACTTTTTGATTTGGAGTTAAATTTGAACATTTCTGAACCTTACAAACAGATAAGCCATCTCCATCATTCGTCACAATCAACTCTAAGCCAATGGCCTCAAGCATTTTCTGCACATATTCATCCCACTTTCCTTTCCCATCAATTAAATCGAAAAAATAATCTTCAAAGCTTAACCCAGAAATCTCCTGCAAAAGTTCTTGGTATAATTGTTTGGAATAGCCCTTTCCCTTTTTATATGTTTCTTGGTAAAGCCTTCGTAAAACATCATCTAATCTAAACCTACCAGCGGTATGCTCAACAATCATTATATCGGCAACCATTGCAGCAATTAAACCTTCCATATAAATAGATACTTTTCTTCCCTTTACCCCAGGAACATAACCATCTAACCAAGTATCAAAACTAGATTGTGCCACAGAATAATTAAAACGGCCAGCATTGTTGTAATGCCTATCTAAATCACTTTCTAAACTTGATGCGTATTGTTCAAAATCCCAAACGCCACTGCGCAACAACATTAAATCGCCGTAATAGGTAGTAATTCCTTCATATACATAGCCCAATTCTGAGTAATTCTCTTTAGTAAAATCGTAAGGCAACATTTCTGAAGGCCTAATTCTTTTGATATTCCACAAATGAAACAACTCATGCGAGCTAATGGCTATAAAATCATTATAGAATTCGGGCTGATCCAACTCTGCTGCTGGTCCCATTGCGATTACAGTGGAATCTGCATGCTCAACGCCATGCCTAAATTTTTGTGGAGTAAGCAGGTATAAAAAATGATAATCACTGAGCGGCAACTCGCCAAAAATATTGATTTGTGCCTGCGCGTATGCCCGCGTGTCAGCCTCCAACTTATCCATGTTATTGGTAGTGCCACCCTCAAACCAAAAGTGAATATTGGTTTGGTTCAAACCAAAACTATGGTGAACCAAATTGGGTGAAGCAAAAAACGGGCTATCTGCTAAAGCATCAAAATGCGGAGCAAATAAGGTTTTATCTTGGTGTTTTAGTTGGCAAGCAATTTGCCAATCATTGGGTATATCTAAAGTGATTTCAAAGGCATCATTCATTCTACCTTCAACGTACATAAAACAATTTACTGGGTTCAAATATAATAATTGCTCACCTACAAAACTGGCTCCAGCATCTGCCTGGTTGGCATAGTATTCATAAGAAATATGCACCTTATTAAATCCATTTGCAAATACCTCCCAAAGGTCTTTGTTTAGCTTTTTAAAGGGCACCAATTCACCCTTTTCATTGCTTACTTCAAAGCACCTAATATTCTTGGCATAATTTGCCAACTCATATCTTCCGGGGCGCCAAGCAGGCAACTGTAAGTTAAAATTATTTTCATTTGGGTTGCTGACCCAAGCGTTGATGCGGATAAAATGATCCGTAGAGTTTGAAATGCCAATTTTGTAGTTCATATTTGTTACAAAAATATGAACATTGCCTATATAGTTTCCATTATTTCGGTATTACTTTTATTGGTATTTGCCGTTTTATCGTTTACAAATGCCAATAGTCCGCGCTTTCAACTCCTGTATATTGTAGTTGCCACATTTAATATTGGCATTTTAGTAAGCATCATCATTGTGAATTATGCTAGTCAGAGCGCGCTAGTTTGGCCTGCCTTGCTATTTATTCATGTGATCATTAAAGTAAGGGAGTTGTATAGAATGCTTTGATGGAGTAAGTAATTAAATTCAAATTAGTTCTTGTATACTAAAATATTGTAAGGCTTAAAAAGCTCTCAAAAAGTGAGTGTATTATTGTTTCGCTAATCCCTATTCGACCCCTTCGGGGTCGCATGTTTATAGGGTAATTGGCATGCTATAAACATGTGACCCCGAAGGGGTCAAACATTAGCCGCATGATCAAATTTAAAGGATTTAATAATCAAAAAAGAAAGGTCGGCTTTTGATAAAAATCCGTAAATGAATAGGATTTAGCCTCCACAGGAGCTGCAACCTTCTAACGTCTTTGGCAACAAGTTACCAAAAATCCCACAAGGGTAAAGAAGCCTGGTTTTAGCAAAGCGGTTGAGCTATTTTAAAATTAGTATTAATTTTTTCAAATATTACACCGACCTTTCAAAGGCAAAGGTAGGGATATATTTCTTAGGGGGAAAGGGCGAAAAATTTTTCGCCCATACAACGAAATCCCCGGGAAAGCATATGTAGGGGCGAAAAATCTTTCGCCCTGTAAGTGTAACCACAAATTTTTCTTGGGGCGAAAAATCTTTCGCCCTTTTGCAATACCCGCAAATTTTCCTTGGAGCATAAGGGCGAAAGATTTTTCGCCATTTTGCTACACCCACAAATTTTCCTTGGGGCATAAGGGCGAAAGATTTTTCGCCCCTACAATGATTCGTGTTCTACGCCCATGCCGAATAGGGCGAAATCGTATTTTACCGGGTCTTTGGGGTCGAATTGTTTGAGGACATTGGTAAGTTCAACGGCAGTTTGCCAATCATCTTGTTTTCTTTGGATCAAACCGAAACTTCTAG
>CANKQY010000011.1 GCA_947485745.1 Bacteroidota bacterium | reverse complement strand
TCACCTTTAAAAATACTGCTGATAATCATAGTTGTTGTACTTTTCCTCGTATTTTCTGGCAAGGGCGGCGGAGGTAGAGGCGGCAGATTTTATGGAGCAACTCCATTTATGGGTACCTTTGGTGGTGGTGGATTTAGCAGCGGCGGCGGTTCTGGCGGAGGTAGTTTTGGTGGGTTTGGCGGCGGAAGCTTTGGTGGCGGTGGCGCCGGTGGAAGTTGGTAATAAACTAAGGATGTTTAGCTATCCAATCCCTTAAAAATTCATTTGGGTTCAAACCGTATTTTTTTACCCTTCTTCTTTTGCCTAAATACAAACTTTGAGGCACACTATTAATGCCAAGTTTATTACTCAATTCTTTTGTTCCATATGCCAAAATATAGTTGGGTTCGGCATCGGTATTAAAGATGCGCAATTCATAGCTTTTGTTTACATACAAAACGCAAATTACTTTTAATGAATTGGTGTCTAATGACGCAATTTGCCTCAGAATTAAGGTGTCTGATTTAAAGTTTTTGCTGGTTCTACTGCCAAAATAGATATATACTTCTTTTCGCTTCAATTTATTCAATTTAAGTGCTCTGCCTTTTACCATTGTGAGCTTAACTTTCGGTACTTTTTTACCTACTGCTATTTTATTAAAATCTACCTCATCATTACTGATTTTTATTTTAATAAACCTACCTGCTGCATCCGCTTCAATGACTTTGAATAGCTTGTCGTTTTTCTCAAAATAGCTGGGTTTACCGGCCTTCGAAATTACCACATAGTTCAATGGATTGGTGGCATCCATAATAGTATCATTGGCATTATTAAACAGGATTTTGTCTATTTCGGGCTCGTTGTACAGTCCGTTGGCGTTCACATCCATCAAGGCTAATTTAAAAGTTTCATTGCCTAGCCTAACAATTCCGGCTCTTGTTATGTATCGCTGTTCGCGGTAAGTAAATTCTGAACCAATAAATTTTCTGCCCTTGTAAGCCATTTCATAGTACTCTTCCATCTGTTTTTTGAAGTCGTACTTTTGACCAAATAACTTGTTTCTAGTTAGTACAATTTTGATTTTTCCTTCGGTTACTTTTTCATTGGCCAATTCAATTTCTACCCCTGGCTCATCAAAATAGGGGAGTATAAATTTTGCATCATCTGTAAAATCAAAATTTTGATTTTGATCTATGTATATAATGGGATGTTTGTGATAAGGATTGCAAACCAAAACGCTTACGTATCCGGGGTTATAGCTGTTTTGAGTACCACTAAAAAATAAATTGCCATAGGCATAAATTTGAGCTCCCTTAGGTCTTTTTATGATAATTGGCTTGATGGGTCTGGTGCCTTCAAAATCCATTGAATTGATAGTATCGCCTTCTGTTAAAAATAAGGCCATTGTTAGTTGATATTTATCAAACCTATCATCCTTCACATACTGAGAAAGTGGAACATTGATAATGCTATCTGTTTGGGCTATACCTGCAATAGCCCATAAAAAAAAGGCAGGTAAAAAGAAATAGTCCTTCATACCTGCCGAAATTACTAAAATTTTAGATTTTCTCTACTACTTAGTGTGATCCAAGATATTTTGCAACACCTTCTGCGGTTGCGTTCATACCATCTTTTCCTTTTTCCCAATTTGCCGGACAAACCTCGCCTTTTTCTTCAAAGAATTGTAAAGCATCTATTATTCTTAATGCTTCATCAATGCTTCTTCCTAAAGGCATATCATTTACAACTTGGTGACGAACTACACCCGCTTTGTCGATTAAAAATAAGCCACGGTAAGCAACGGCACTCTCTCCATTGTCTCCAACCCAAATCAATTGCTCATCGTCGTTATAGGTATATCTACCAGCAATTACGCCATAATTGGTGGCAATGGTTTTATTTATATCTGCCACTAATGGATATTCAACACCTTGGATACCTCCATTACTTTTTGGGGTATTTAACCAAGCCCAATGAGAGAATTTACTGTCAATTGAACAGCCTACCACTTGCACACCTCTTGATTCAAAATCTGCAATTCTGTCTTGGAATGCAATAATTTCGGTTGGACATACAAACGTGAAATCTAAAGGGTAAAAGAAAAATAAAACGTGTTTCTTTCCCTCGTAATCGTTTAATGAAAAGTTTTCTACAAAATCACCGCCGTTTGCAACGGCATCAGCGCTAAAATGAGGCGCTTTTTTTCCTACTAACATGGTCATAATTTTCTATTTATTTTTTTGTTTGAAATTTCTCCTTTGATATTTACCTGTATTTGACTGAAGTTAAATCCTGGAATGCCTTTTTTATTGAGGTAATCCATAATTATTTGCTCCAAAGTAGGGTCTTCATAATCCATTATTTTTTTTGTTTTATTGCAATACAAATGAATGTGTTGGTCGGTTCTGGCATCGTATCTTACTTTATCTTCATCAGTTACTACTTTGTGTGCCAGTCCTTTTTGAACCAATAAGTCTAGCGTTTTGTATACAGTTGCCAGAGATACTCCAGCATATTTTTTTTGAATGCCAAGGTATATTTCCTCTGCACTCGGGTGGTGCTCAAATTTCATTAACGATTGGTAAATAACAGTTCTAGGAATGGTAGACTTAATGCCTAATTCCTTGAATTGAGATTTTATTTCTGTTAATGTTGCGATCATTTAATTAATAATAATTCTTATTTGAGAATAATTATTTGCAAATGTAATTTGGCATTTTCGAATTACCAAACATATTTCAAAATTCACCTAAATTTATCAGAATAAAACCGATAAATTTTTGCAAATGTTATTGGGCTCAAAAAAGGTGATGGATCTTATATTGTTTATACCAATATCAATATGGTATTGGATGATGGCATGAAACTCATCATTCTTGGCAATTCCTCTCAAATGGAAATCCTCAAATCATGGATTAATTAACTGTTTTTGCCCCAAAGCAAGCTGCTATCTCCGAAGCTTAAAAATCGGTAATCATTCTTCAAAGCATGCGCGTAGATTGTTTTCCATTGCTCTTCTACCAACGCGGCAATTAATAACAAAAGTGTGCTATTGGGTTGATGAAAATTAGTAACAATGGCCTTTGCCAATTTAAATTGATATCCAGGCGCAATGAGAAGTTGAGTAATGCCCCTTAACTCTTGCAAATTATTACTTATTAAATAATTTTGAACGGCTTCTAAAGCAATTATAGTTTCAATATCATTTCCCAATTCATAAGGATCCCATTGGTTTATCAAAATGCTTGATTGGTTCAAACCGTTTTTTAAAATTTTTACCCCAAACCAATACAAACTTTCTATGGTGCGTAATGAGGTGGTACCAACAGCAATAATCGGCGCCTTACTTGCCAAGGCACTCAGTAAATCATTGATGGTTTTAATGGATACATAAAAATGTTCTTGGTGCATTTCATGGCCCAACATGGTTTCAGATTTTACAGGCATAAAAGTTCCAGCACCCACATGAAGCGTTAACTCTGTGGTATTAATGTCGTTTTTAGCCAATTGGGTAAATGTTTCATCTGTAAAATGTAAACCTGCTGTAGGTGCCGCTACAGAGCCCTTTTCTTTGGCATAAGTTGTCTGGTATTGTTGCTCATCATTTTCTTCTGCATCTCTATTTAAGTATGGCGGAAGGGGCAAAATTCCGGCATGGAATAACAATTCTCCAAACAAAATTGAGTTGTTATCCCATTCAAATCTTACCTCCCAAAATTGTCCGTGCTTTTGAACTAAGGTTGCAGTAAAATTTATTTTTTCGGTTCGAACCAAAATCTCTTTCTGTAATAACTCTCCCTTCCATCTTTTGAAGTTACCAATTAAACATTTCCAAGTACAAGATTTAATTGCCGCAAATGCGCTTGGGTAATCTTGCTCAAAAGGCTCAAGACAAAATATTTCTATTTGTGCACCTGAAGACCTGTGAAATAAAATTCTGGCATGAACAACCAATGTATTGTTAAAAACCAATAAAGAATGAGGTGCTAACAAATTGGGTAACTCAGCAAAAACCTTGTCAGTAATTTTTCCTTGTTCAAAAACCAGTAGCTTGCTTTGATCTCTTTTTTTTAAAGGAAAAACTGCAATTTTTTCGTTTGGCAGCGGATAGGAGTATTCTGAAATGGAAATATCTTTTGGATTCATTTGATAAAAAAGAATACTATTTGCCTTTGAATTCTGGCTTACGTTTTTCAACAAACGCACTCATTCCTTCTTTTTGATCTTCGCTTGCAAAACACATATAAAAGTTCTTGCGTTCAAAAAATAAACCTTCTTGAAGGCCACTATCAAATGCCTTGAGTACGCTTTCTTTTGCCAAACGCACAGCAATTGGACTTAGTTGAGCAATTTCTTTCGCTAATTTAACGGCCTCATCTAAATATACTTCCACGGGAACAACTTTATTAACCAATCCTGCTTTTTGAGCTTCTTCTCCAGAAATAAACTTCCCGGTTAACACCATTTCCATGGCTAAAGCTTTGCCAACCGCTCTTGTTAACCTTTGTGTTCCTCCAGCTCCGGGCATAATACCAATTTTTATTTCGGGCTGACCAAACTTAGCGGTTTCACTTGCTATGATCATATCGCAGGTCATGGCCAATTCGCAACCACCTCCCAAACAAAAGCCAGAAACAGCAGCAATTATCGGCTTTTTGGTTTTTCTTATTTGATCCCAAGTTTCAAATTGATCTATTTTTAGTAGGTCGATTGGATTTTTACTTTCCATTTGTTTGATATCCGCACCTGCGGCAAATGCCTGTTCATTTCCCGTTATTATTATACAACGAACATCTTCCTGCTCATCCAAATCTGCCAAAGCTTGCTTGAGCTCCAACATCAATTGTAAATTTAATGCATTTAATTCTTTTGGTCGGTTAAGACTGATAAGTGCAATATTGGCCGCATAATTTGGCTCAACTAGTATAAATTGGAATTCCATTTTTTTGATTTATTTTACAGCAAAGCAAATTAATTTTGGTTCAACTGCCAACTTCCTGAAATATTTAACGATATTGCAGCCCCGTTTCAAGGGCAGGCTTAGTATTAAATTCTTGAAAATAAATATCTTGACTAATTTTATAGGTGTTTCCAAATTCAGACAATTTGCGACTCACTTGGAAAAGTTTTTTAAAATTATTGTATTTAAGAAAAAAAGTCTGATATTTGCAGTCCTTTTGAAGAAAATATTGTCATGAGAGTATGTGATTTAACCGGTAAGCGCCCTATGGTGGGTAATAAAGTGTCTCACTCAAACCGTAAGACCAAACGTCGCTTTTACCCAAATTTGCAGGAAAAGAAATTCTTTATACCTGAAGAAAACCGCTGGATTACCTTAAAGGTATCTACTAAAGCAATTAAAACCATTAACAAAAGGGGTATCAGTTCTGTATTGAACGAGTACATCCGTAACGGCGTTATTTAAGAGGGAGATATAAAGAAATGGCAAGAAAAGGTAATAGAATTCAAGTAATTTTAGAATGCACCGAGCATAAAAATAGTGGTTTGGCTGGAACTAGCAGGTACATTACTACAAAAAATCGTAAAAATACAACCGAGCGTATTGAATTGAAAAAATACAATTCAATTATGAAGAAGGTTACTGTTCACAAAGAAATTAAATAATTAAGACATGGCAAAGAAGGTTGTTGCAACATTAAAAACCGGAGCAGGTAAAGATTTTGCTAAGGTTTATAGAGCAGTTAAAAACGCGAAAGGCTCTTACTCGTTTAAATCGGAGATTGTCTCCAACGAGGCAGTAAAGACTTACTTTAAAAAGTAATTTTTTGATACACTTATTCAATAAAGCATTCTGTTCAAAGCAGGATGCTTTTTTTGTTTTAATATTAATGGTTTAATCATGGGAATCTTTAGTTTTTTTAGTAAGGATAAAAAGGAGCGCCTCGACCAAGGTTTGGAGAAAACTAAAACCAGTTTGCTCGATAAAATTAGTAAAGCGCTTGTTGGTAAAAGTTCTATTGACGATTCATTTTTGGATGAATTAGAAGAAATTTTGGTTGGCAGTGATGTTGGAATTGAAACAACTTTGAAAATTATTGATCGCCTTCAAAAGCGAGTTGCTGCCGATAAATATTTAGGAACATCCGAACTAAATAATTTACTGCGTGATGAGGTTAGTCAATTAATGGATGAGAATAAGTCGCAAATTCCTACCGATTTTACCGACCTAAAAGGTGTAAAACCATATGTAGTTATGGTAGTTGGTGTGAATGGCGTTGGTAAAACTACTACCATTGGAAAGATGGCAAACCAATACAAAAAGGCCGGAAAAAAAGTTGTTTTAGGTGCTGGTGATACTTTTAGAGCCGCTGCCGTTGAACAATTGAAGGTTTGGGGAAGCAGAAACGACGTGCCTGTTATTTCACACGGCATGAATACAGACCCCGCTTCTGTGGCATTTGATACCGTTCAAAAAGCTCTTGAAATGGATGCAGATGTGGTAATCATTGATACGGCTGGTAGGCTCCATAATAAAATTGGTTTGATGAATGAATTAACCAAAATTAAGAGGGTGATGCAAAAAGTTATTGTTGATGCACCTCATGAAATTCTCTTGGTTTTAGATGCAAGTACTGGGCAAAATGCCTTTGAACAAGCCAAGCATTTTACTGCTGCCACAGAAGTAAATGCATTGGCGCTAACAAAATTAGATGGAACCGCCAAAGGAGGCGTGGTAATTGGTATTGCAGATCAGTTTAAAATTCCAGTTAAATATATTGGTGTAGGGGAAGGTATCGACGACTTACAGTTATTCGACAAGCATGAGTTTATGGATTCATTATTTAAAAGCTAGCTCATTTGAAAACTAAAATATTAAAAAAAGATAAGATCAATATTATAACACTTGGTTGTTCAAAAAATATTGTAGATAGCGAGGTTTTATACAGCCAGCTAAAGGCAAATAACTTTGTAGTGGAGCACGAATCTGAAGCGGATGATGCTAACATTGTAATCATCAATACTTGCGGTTTTATTGATAATGCTAAAGAAGAAAGTATCAATACCATTGTGCGTTGGGCCGAGGCAAAAGAGGCGGGAGAGATTGAGAAATTATACGTTACAGGTTGCTTATCTCAAAGGTATAAACCAGATTTAGAAAAGGAAATTACAGAGGTTGATCAATATTTTGGTACAACTCATTTACCTCAACTTTTGCAAGCACTTGGTGCAGATTATAAACATGAATTAATAGGAGAGAGGGTAACAACAACTCCAGCTCATTATGCCTATTTAAAAATTTCTGAGGGCTGTGATAGGCCTTGTTCTTTTTGCGCAATACCTATCATGAGAGGAAAACATGTTTCAAAAAGTTTTGAGCAAATTGAGGCAGAGGTTAAAGGACTTGTTAAAAATGGAACCAAGGAAATTCTTTTGATCGCGCAAGACAGTACCTTTTATGGTTTAGATTTATACGGCGAGCGCAAGTTAGCCGAGTTATTAAGAAGAATTTCGGATATTGAAGGTGTAGAATGGATTCGATTGCATTACGCTTATCCTTCTCAATTTCCTTTGGATGCATTAGAGGTAATGGCTGAACGCGATAATATATGTAAGTATATAGATATCCCTTTGCAACATGTGAGCGACAATATGCTAAAGCTCATGCGTCGCGGAATCACCACCAAAAGAACTGAAGAGTTGGTTCAAACCATTAGAGAAAAAGTACCTGGAATTGCCATACGAACAACGCTTATTGCAGGTCATCCTGGTGAAACTGAACAAGATTTTAAAGACTTATTAGAATTTGTAAAACGCAATAGGTTTGATAGATTAGGTATATTTACCTATAGCCATGAGGATGGAACTTATTCTGGAACCTTAGATGATGATGTGCCGCAAGATGTAAAAGAAGAACGCGCTGCTATGGTGATGGATTTGCAACAGTCTATAAGTACAGAAATAAATAAAACTAGAGTTGGCCAGGTTTTAAAAGTTTTATTCGATAGAAAAGAAGGTGGCTATTTTATTGGCCGAACCGAATTTGATAGTCCGGAAGTTGACAATGAAGTATTGGTAGACGCTACCACTAATTATGTTCGTTTGGGTGATTTTGCCAATGTTTTAATTGAATCGGCTGAGGATTTCGATTTGTTTGGAAAGGTTGTAAGCTAAATGTTTAAACTCGTTTCATCCCTTCCTTTAACAGAAACGCAATTGGTTCCTCCAATCGTAAAAGATTATCTTAATAAGGATAACTTCTTAAAGGATTTTGTGAGCAATTGGCATCAGATGGATGGAATAGAGAAATTGATTGATTCCAAAAAATTATCGACTGAGGATAGGGCTTCTTTGGTTCAACATTTATTGACTCAATATAAAAAGGCTGGCATTGAGCCCGAGCATATTTCTAAAACATACAACAACATAGTAAGTTTAGGGGAGGCAAATAGCTTTACTATAACAACTGGGCACCAATTGAGTTTATTTGGCGGTACCTTATTTATGAGTTATAAAATACTCACAGCTATAAAATTGGCGGCTGATTTAAATAATAAATTTCCTAATAAGAAGTTTATTCCAATCCTATGGTTGGCCTCGGAGGACCATGATTTTGAAGAAATAAAAAGTACTTATCTTTTTGGCAAGACAATAACTTGGGAGAAAGATGCTGAATCTAAGGCCACGGGTAAATTAACTATAAACGATATTACTGCAGCAATTGAACAATTAAGCGTTGCTTTAGGTTCGAACCAAATTGCACAGAATTGGCAGGAGAAAATAGATTTTGCCTATCAAAAATCATTTAACTTGGCAGATGCAACTATTCGCTTTTACCACTTATTGTTTCATGAATTTGGTTTAGTCATTTTAGATCCCAATAGCAAGGAGCTAAAAGCTAAATTTTCCCATGTAATGAAAAGTGATATCTTGGATCAAACCACTTTTAATGCCCAATTAATTTCAGATAAAATATTAGAACAAAAGTATAAACTTCAAATTAACGCGAGACCAATTAATTTCTTTTATTTGGATGAAAATTCTGTAAGAAGAATGCTTAAAAAGCAAGGTGACTTATTTACTTTGGTTGAAGGAGACCTTACATTTACCTTAGAGGAAATGAAGCATGAAATTGAAACTAGGCCAGAACGATTTAGTCCAAATGTGAATTTAAGGCCTCTTTATCAAGAAATTATTCTGCCAAATTTGGCCTATGTAGGAGGTCCTGGAGAAGTAGCTTATTGGTTACAACTTAAATCAAATTTTGAAGCATTCCATATTCAATACCCTTTGGTTGTTTTGCGTTTTATGAATTTAGTTTTGGGTAAGGGATTAAGAGATAAAATTGAAAAGTTGGGTTTAGGGTTATCTGACATGCTTGAGTCGGAGAAAATCGCAACTCAAAGATTAATTGAAAGGGTTCAACCTTTAAATTTTCAGGAGAAATTTGAAACCATTTTGAATGACATGCAGACATTGGTAGATGCCTTTAGGCCAATGGATACCCAGATTAGTAAGGAATTTTTGGAATCAAAATTAAAGGCAAAGGAATTTTATAAAAGTAAGTCAACAGACATAAAAAAGGTTTTGGAATTAAATGAACAAATCCAAATTGATAGGATGTTGAAATTACGATCAAGGTTGTTTCCTAATGGTGTTTTTCAAGAACGTGTTGAAACCCTATTGCAAATGGAGCTGATGTTTGAAGAGCCACTTTTGGCTCAGATTTTTGAAATAATAGAGCCTTTCTCTGGAGAATTAGCTATTTGTGAAGATTAGTTTGTTCTTCTTGGTTTAGTAATTGATTGGTTAAATGCCATAAAACAATACCAGAAGAAACTGCCACATTTAAAGAATGCTTGGTCCCAAATTGAGGGATTTCTATGCATCCGTTACAAATATTTATCAATTCCTGACTAACGCCCTCCACCTCATTTCCGAAAATTAAGGCTATTGGTTCTTGCGATTTAATGAAAAATTGATTCAAAAGGATACTATTAGAAGCTTGTTCAATGGCAAATACCTTAACTCCATTTTCTTGTAAATTTTTAACTATTTCTATTGGATTTTCGATGTATTCCCAGTCTATTGTTTCAGTTGCTCCAAGGGCTGTTTTTAAGATTTCTTTGTTAGGAGGGATGGCGGAACTCCCTGATATGTATATGCTTTTTATCCTAAAGGCGTCTGAACTCCTAAAGATAGAACCAATATTGTTTCCGCTTCTTAGGTTATCTAAAATGATATGAATGTCAGACTTCAAAGATGACTTGAAGCTTTCTTTAGATAAGCGGTTTAAAGCGTTATTTTGTGTTTTGATTGAATCCATGCTTGGTTATATTATTTGCCTAATAATGCTTTTCGATTAAAGATTTTTTTCTTTTTTAAACGAATAGTAATTATTATTTTTGAAATATACTTACAATCTATGACAATTAAAAATTACTCAATATACAGGAGAATAGGCTCTTTATCTGTCTTGCTTCTCTGTATTTCAATGAATATTTTTGCTCAAAGCCAACCCAAGAAATTGTCTGTAGGTATAGGATTGGGTGTGCCTATTACATTTTTTAGTGTAAAGTCAAAACCGATAGGTATTTATGGTGCTTCTGTGCGGTATTCATTTAACAAAACTTGGTCCTTAGAGGCAAAATTAAGTTCGAATACTTTTTATAATAACGCAACAGGCAATTCGCCAAAACCAACTCTAGACGGAACTGCTTCAGATGTTATAAGATACAGAACGCCAGTTTATGGTCTAGGAGCAGTAGTTTACTATAACCTCTATAATATTTTTGGTATAAATAAAAGACCAGAAAGCAAGTGGTTGCCTTTTTTGAATTTGGGTGTTAGTTATAATTTTTATAAGCCCTCGTTACAATTAGCGAATGGAGTCAATTCACAATCAACTGAATTCGGGAAACCTTACAGAGATTACCAAATAGGTTTGGGCACACGTTATTATATCAATGCTAATTTAGATTTATACGGCGGCATGGAATACCATATTTGTGAAACATACTCTTTAGATGGGTTAAAGGAAAAATCAAATCCGAAATTAGACAATTATCTTAATTTCTACGCAGGTGTAAGTATAAAATTTGGCGCCAAACCTTGGAATAATTTGGTGGATTGGCGCCATAAAAATATTCAAGATCCAAAAGAAAGTCAAAAATTGTATAGCAAATGGGCTCTTGATGGTACCATTGGCGTTCCTATATTGTTTACACCTGTTGGATATAATTTTACAGGAATGTTCGGTTTAGGTTTAAGACACTCTTTCACTAGTTCAATGGGTTTACAATTTAATTATACTCGTGGTGGGGTAGCAGGTGATCAAGATATTTCTGGAACACCGAAAAAAGGAACACCAGATGCTGTAAAAGAATTTAAAACCAAATTAAGCCAATATAGTTTACGTGCTTTTTTTAACGTGCGAAATTTAGGTGGTGAGCCGCAAGCAATGAAAGATTGGAACCATTATGCTATTTTGGGAGCCGGTTTTACCACCGCTATAGGTGATGCAACTTTTGCTGATGGCTCTAGTACTAAAGATTTGAAATTATTTAAAAGTCCAGGTATACAAACAATAATTATTGGTTACGAAGCTAGAAAATACATCAATTATATGTTTGATTTTATAGCAGGTGCTGATCTAAATTATACCCAATCAAAATATATTGATCAAGGTGGGTCAAAGGCAACTTTAAACAGTAGTTTATACCTACATACCGGTGTTACTTATAAAATTGGAACCACCAAAGACAAGGTGCATATTGATTGGGCTTATCAAAATTATAATAATTTTAGAGATAAGACAACCACCATTGAGCAATTACCTGTAATTGAAAAGCCAATAGTTCAAGAGCCTAATATTGATACTGCTAGAATGGTGATTGTTTCTGCACCAGAGCCTGTTCTAGTAACTGCGGTTGTTGATTCCGTGCCAGCTCCTAAGCCTGTTGAAGCAATTGTTCCAACTCCAGAACAAACTCCAAAAACACCTCCAGTAGCACCAGCACCTCAAATACCTCAAGCAGTTCCAACACCTCCAGCACCTGTTGTTACGCGAGATCCAAAACCTTATGTTGCTAATGATGATGTTACCCCTCCACCCTCTAAATACAATGTAATTGTAGCATGTTATAGTGTTAACAAATTATCTGTTGCCCTTGCTAACCAGGCTCGTTTGGAGAACAAAGGATTTGAGCCTAGCATATACAGAAGCTCTGCTAACTCTAAAATGTTGAGAATGTCTATCATTTCTACTGAGGATAAAAACGAAGCATTGAAATCATTAAGAAGAGCTAGAAAAGAAATTGATGCAGATTCTTGGATTTATATGTACAATAAACAATAGTCTGTAGATAACTGACTAATAGAAATTTATTGGTTCTCGCATAATGAGGTAACTTAGCAGATATTTTAAAATGCAAAGTCCCATTTTATGAGAGCCAATTTTTTTATATCATTTTTAGTTTTGTTTGCCACTATTTCTTTGGCTCAAAACACGCCCCAAAAAGGGTCGGAAGGGAAGCTAGATGCGCCAGATATGAGCGTGCTAAACGATTCTGGAAAAGGTAAACCTAAACCCAAAAAGGATTCCGATACCATGAATATTATTCCAGAGACCAGTTATGGTAAAGTGGCACTTGGAGTTAATTTTGGTATGACTTTTTTTTCTGGGGATGTAAAGGCCGATGCAATATATCCCGGATTTGGCTTTTTTGCTAAATATTCATTTAGCCACATCATGGGTTTACGTTTGCAATATCTTCAAGGTCAATTCTCCGGTGGCCCAGACTCTAAAAATGGTGTTACCAACTCCTACTTTAAAACAGATGTCAGCAATATCAATTTGCAACTATTGTTTAATTTAGGTGGAGTTGATTTTCGTCAAAGTTTTCCGAAAAATAATTTTTATTTTGGTTTTGGTTTAAGCAGGGAATCTATAAACGGCTCTAGACAAAACCCTGATACTCCATCAGGTGTTACGCGCACAATTAACGAATCTTTCCTTGTTTTGCCATTAACCTTCGGCTACAAAAGAAAAGTAACCAAAAATATAGATATTGGGTGTGAGTTTAATTATAATATTGGTACAAATGACAACCTTGATTTGGCACCACAATCTGGTACCTTGCAAGATGGTAATGGTTATTTTGTGGCTAGTATCGTTTATAATATCACTAGTAAAAATCAACCTACACATATTGATTGGAGTAACCCCGTAGATAAAATCTATCGTGAATTGAAAAACGCCAAAGATGAGGCTGAAGCCATGAAATTAGACACTGATCAAGATGGTATTCCTGATTACCTGGATAAAGAAAAGGAAACAAAACCAGGCTTTAAGGTTGATGCCAAAGGTGTTACCCTAGACAGTGATGATGATGGTATTCCAGATTCAATAGATCCAGATCCATATGGTTTTAATAAATCTGTTGGCTTATATTTCCCTTCAGGTATTGCCGGTGGTAACGGTTATAATGATTCATCAGAGCTAATATACAAATTAAATGATTCTATACCTCAAACAGAATTTGTTACTATAAGTAAAAGTGGTTATGGTTTACCAACAATTATCTTCCCTCCAAATCATTTTACGGTGCATGTTGAGCAATATAATTTGTTACAGCAAATAGCGAGGATTCTTCTGGTTGATACTTCCGCTAAATTAGTAATAATTGGGCATGCCGATAACAATAAGCCTAATTTAACTCAACTAACTTTGGCAGAAAGAAGAGCATTGGAGGTTAAAAGGAAATTGTTCAAAGTATACGAAATTGATAAAGATAGAATGCTCGTTTTTTCTTCAAAAGACCCATATGTTCAAAAATATCAAATGAGCACTGAAGGCTTAGATAGAAAAGTAGAATTTAGGATTATTAGACCTGTTCAAAAACGTCGGCCTAGGCTTGGTGACCAGAATCTAAGAGATAATAAATAAAAAAGTACTCCTTACAAATTTGTAAGGAGTACTTTTTTTACCTCTTTTTTGACTTCCTCTCCCACGGTAAAGGACCAATTTTGTACATATACCTTACAATGAGTTCTTGTTTCCTTCTTATGTATTTCGATGGTTTATTTGCCTTCCACCTTCTTGGATTTGGGTAACATGCAGCAATTGCTGCTGCCTCGCGCGTAGTTAAATTTAAAGACGATTTATTGAAGTAAAATAATGCTGCTGCCTCTGCACCATAAATTCCATTGCCCATTTCAATAATATTCAGGTAAACTTCCAAAATCCTTTTCTTTGTCCAAAATAATTCTAGCGCAACGGTAACATATACTTCCAGGCCTTTTCTAATCCAACTCCTAGATGGAGTAAAAAACAAGTTTTTAGCAGTTTGCTGGCTAATAGTACTAGCACCTCTTGGTCTTTTTCCCTTATCAAAACTTTTCTTTAATGATTCAATTATTTGCTCAAAATCAAAACCGTGATGCTGGAAAAATTTAGGGTCTTCAGAAGTTAAACTAGCCAAACAGATATTTTTGCCTAAACTCTCAATGCTTTCCCAATCTTTATTTAACCTAACTGGATCGTCGCCAAATGCCTGCTCAAATACCCTTACGAGCGGAAGAGGTGTAATTGGAACGGGTAGCATTCTATATATGATAATGAAAAACAAGCTTACCTGAAAAGAAAGTATGGCCATCCGCCAAATGAAATCTTTCAATTGTACTAATTTTTTAATGAATGCTTTACTTGTTTTACCCATATAACCCATGCAATTTTACTAAAGAAATTTAGATTCTCTGCAAATTCAAATTTTTTTCTTGATTATGTTTAAAAATGAGGAAATCTATTTATGCATTATCCTTAATTCCTTTCTATCATTGTAGGAACAATCTTGCTTTTCTTTTGTTATTTGGAGTGTTAATAATTATACAATATGCAGTCTTTTAGGTTGAAGATGTTTTTAGGGGTTACCATATTTATTGTTTTATTAGATTTATACTTATGGCAGGCTATCAGGGTGCTAATTAAAGACCGACCTATTTGGTATCAAAAAACTATTAAATTACTTTACTGGGCCATTCCAGTGTTTTTGTTTACAATTAGTTTGGTTTCCCTTTTCAATAATTTTTTGGAAACAAATAGGCTTTTCAGAACTTACTATATGGCATTCTTTTTTATTGTCTATGCCTCAAAATTAGTAACTTTTGTATTCATTGTAATTGATGATATTAAGCGATTGTTTACTTGGATTTGGAGAGGTATTGAACGCACATTTTTAAATAGATCTGAAGATGTTGCAGAAGAAGAAATGAAGGAATCTATTGAATCTGATGAGAAAAAAATAAGTAGGTCCCAATTTATTGCCCGCGCGGGTTTGGTTGCTGGTGCTGCGCCCTTTATCCTGCTCTCCCGTGGTTTGGTTTCTGGGGCCTATAACTATCAAGTTAGACGTGTAAATCTTGTATTGCCCAATTTGCCGGAAGCTTTTGATGGAATTAAAATTCTTCAAATTTCAGATGTTCATTGTGGAAGTTTTTTTGATAAAGATGCTGTTTATAGAGGTATTAAATTAATCAAAGAGCAAAAAGCACATTTAGCAGTTTTTACAGGCGATTTTGTCAATAACAGAACAAACGAGGCCAATGATTGGGCCGAGATGTTTTCGGAAATAAAAGCGCCAATGGGGGTTCATTCTATTCTAGGCAACCATGATTACGGAGATTATGTAACTGATTGGAAATCGCCTGAGGAAAAAAGTAAAAATTTACAAGACTTAGTGGATATACATAAATCTATGGGTTGGAATTTAATGCGCAATGAACATGTTCTTTTGGAAAAGGAGAACAAAAAAATCGCCTTAATTGGAGTAGAAAATTGGGGTGATAGAGGAAGATTCCAAAAGTTTGGAGATATAGATAAAGCAATAGCAGGAATGCAAGACGTGCCTGTAAAAATATTATTATCACATGATCCTAGTCATTTCGATACCATCATTTCTAAAAAACACCAAGACATTGATTTAACCTTGTCTGGTCATACACATGGCTTTCAATTTGGTATTGAACTTGGTGATTTTAGATGGAGTCCGTCGCAATATATTTATCCTCATTGGGCAGATTTATATAAGATTGAAAAGCAAATGCTATACGTTAACAGAGGATATGGATTTTTAGGATACCCTGGAAGAGTTGGAATAATGCCAGAAATTACTGTGTTTACCTTAACAAGAATGGCTTAATTTAAGTATTTACCTGATATGGGTAATCGCCTTCCGGGCCCAAATGCCTTTTTTGAAACCCTTAAAACCGGTGGTGCCTGCCAACGCTTCCACTCATTCATGTTCACCATTTTTAAAATGCGCTTCACCAATTCTTTGTTAAATCCTAATGCCTCAATTTGCGCGGGACCTTCACGTTCTTCAATATAGGCATATAATATCTTATCTAAAACAGCATATTCTGGCAAGCTATCAATGTCTTTCTGATCTGGTCTCAGCTCTGCAGATGGTTCTTTGGTTAATATATTTACAGGAATTATTTCTTCATTTCGATTTATGTATTCGCACAATTCAAAAATTTCGGTTTTATATAAATCTCCAATCACAGAAATTCCTCCACACATATCTCCATATAAAGTTCCATATCCAACCGCTAGTTCACTTTTATTGCTGGTGTTTAATAAAATATAGCCAAACTTGTTAGCTAGTCCCATCAACAAAACTCCTCTAGTTCTAGATTGAAGATTTTCTTCTGTTAATCCAAAAGTAGTGCCTTCAAAATAGGGATTTAACGTATCCATAAACGATTGAAATGTAGCTTCAATTGGAATTGTATTATGTTTTATCCCAAGATTAGTAGCCAATTTTATACTATCATCAATAGAATGATTACTGCTAAATTGTGATGGCATAAGAATGGCCCAAACATTTTCTTTTCCTAGTGCCCGTTCCGCTAAATAAGTTACAAGCGCAGAATCAATGCCACCTGATAAACCAAGAATAGCTTTTGAAAATCCTAACTTTTCAAAATACTGTTTGATCCCAAGTACCAATGCATCCTCAATGTCTTGGTATTTATTTCTACTAATTTCGGTTTGAACCAAATCCGTATCAGCAATAATTTTTATGCCACTTAATTTGTTTATTGTGTATGACTTTTGATCTTCTTTAAAAGATTTTAACGCATCAATAATGGAGCCATCTTTATTGATTACGCAACTTCCTCCATCAAATATTAAATGAGTTTGTGCGCCTATGTGGTTAATATAAAATATAGGTAATTGGTACTTTTTTGCATTTCCAATTAATATATTTCTCCTTTCTTCAATTTGAGTTTTAGAAAAGGGAGAGGCCGCAATGTTTATTACAAAGTCTGGTTCCAACTTAATTAAATTATCCATTGGAGTAGTAACATACATTGGATTGTCATTCAAATTCCATAAATCTTCACAAATAGTTAAGGCTATTTTAAAGCCATTAAAATTTACTATTTGGAAATTTTTATTAGGTTCAAAATAACGATACTCATCAAAAATATCGTAATTAGGTAAAAGCGTTTTGTCAACTATTTGCTTTATTTTCCCTTCTTCTAAAAAATAGGCCGCGTTATATAAATCTTTTCCAGCAATAATTGAGTTAATTCTCGGCGACCCCACAATGGCAGCAATACCCATACAATGTTCGGCTATGGTTTTTACACTTTTTTCTGCCTCATTTATAAAATCCTTGAATTCAAGAAAATCTCGTGGAGGATAACCACAAGTAGCTAATTCCGAAAAAACGATCAGGTCTGATTGCTGGCGTTTTGCCTCCTCAATAGCCTTAATCATTTTTGCGGTGTTACCTTCAAAGTTTCCTGTATGAAAACTTAATTGGGAAAGGGTTATTTTCACTATTGATAATTAGAAAATGAAACCAATATTTATACCGGCGCAATGATTTGAGCCTTCTAATTTATTGTCGTCGTAAATATCTGTTAAGCCTATATTGTAGCGTAAACCAAACTCTAATCTAGACCCATTTGTTAAATGATATTGTATGCCTCCTCCAAATATTAAGCCAATCTTAAAGGCATTGATATTGGTTTTATAAATAGTTGCATTGTTGTCACTATTTTGCAAAATAAACTTATCGTTTTCTTCAGGTTCTTTGGTATTTACCTGCGATATACTTAATTCCTTTGATTCCACATCCGCTAATTGATTTAACAATAAGCCCAATGAACCACCAAACTCTCCATAATAAGCACGCTTGTTTTTAGGTTCAGTTTGCATTTTTAAAAGAACAGGTATCTCTAAATATTTTAAATTATATTGCATCGTAAAATCAGTTGAGTTGAACGTATCTAATTTATATACTACATCAATTTTGTTGTAATGAGTATTGATATTGATGTTCTGGAAATTTACCTCAAATCCCAAAGCATATTTTCGACTGAGCTTAAAATTTATTTTTGCACCAAATCCAATAGCAGGTGTAGTGCCTCCACTATTGAAGATTTTCATACTTGGATTCATCCATGATAAGCAAGGGTTGATGCCTAAGCCAAATTCTAACTTTTCACCCTCACCCTGTGCCGATGTGTATTTTGTTAAAAGCAGAAATACCAATCCCAAAAAATAAAATCTTTTCATATTTCAAATGTTATTAGGCCCAAATTTAATATCAAATTCAGATATTGCAAATGTTTAATTCAAACAGATTGTAAATGTATGAAGAATTTAAAAAAAATAAATAGCAATTTCGTCCTTTTGGTTCTGGGTTTAATAATTACTTTCCAAAGTTGTACGGATAAACCAATCCCAATAAAAATTAATAGGTTCGACCAAGATTTATTCGACAGTATTTCAGTGCAAAATCCTGAACACTTTCTTGCATTGCAAAAAAAATATCCTGTTTTCTATAACAGTTTCGCTCAAGATATGTTGAATATAAGTGAGGAGGAAAGAGTAGATGCTTATGAACCTAGTTTGAGTAAGTTTATTTCTTTTCCTACTATTCTCCAACTCAAACATGAAGTAGATTCTGTTTACCCAAACTTATCAGCCATAGAAGCACAGTTAGGTGGGGCTATGGTAATCTATCGAAAAGAATTTCCTGAAAATGTTACTCCCCAATTTATTTCATTTATTTCTGAATTTGGGTATGCCAATGTTACTTTCGATTCAATTGTTGGGATTGGATTGGATATGTATTTGGGTAGTGATTATCCCCTATATCCAGCTTTGGAGTTTCCAGATTTTATGATAGCTAAATTGAAGAGCGCTTATATTGTTCCTAATGCCATTAAGGCTATTGCTATTGGTAAGTTTGAGAATCAATTAATAGACAAAAGGTTTTTAGCTATGATGTTATTTGAAGGAAAAGTAAGGTATTTCATGAAACAACTTTTACCTCAACTAAACGACTCATTAATATTTGGCTATTCGCCCAGTCAATTGGCTTGGGCAAACAGCAACGAAGCCGCGGTTTGGTCGCACCTAATTGAAAAGAAAATGTTATTTAACGCCGAACCAAATCAATACATGCGTTATTTTAACGACGGCCCTTTTACCATTGCACCTGGAATGCCTCAAGAATCTGCTCCTGCTATTGGTGTATTCATAGGATATAAAATTATTGAGAAATATATGGATAAACAATCATCAGTAAGTTTACACGAATTAATGAATGATGCCAATTGGGATAAAATTTTGAGAGAAAGTGCTTATAAACCCTATAAAAAATAAAATTTAATATTTTTTTTAATTGGTTTATTTGGAAATCTAAATTTACTTTTTTACCTTCACATTAACAAATAATATTAAGATATGACAAAAAAACTACTAACTTTATTGTTAGCATGGATGTTTTCCGTGGTGGCAGTATGGGCGCAAACCCGACAAATTACGGGTGTTGTGACCGATGGTAAGGAGCCCGTTATTGGTGCTTCAGTTCAAGTTAAGGGTACCTCAACGGGTACTGTCACCGATGCCAACGGGCGTTATGTGCTAAATGTTCCAAACGATGCTACTACAATTGTGTTAAAAGGCGTAGGCCTCAAAACCCAAGAAATTAGTATTGCAGGACTTTCTGAAATCAATGCAAAATTGATGATAGACAACGTAAACCTTGGTGAGATGGTTGTTACCGCTTTTGGTATCGAGCGTGAAAGAAAAACCCTTGGTTATTCTCAACAAAAAATTAGTGGAGATGAATTGAGAAAGTCGGGTGAGCAAAACCTTATTCAAGGACTTGCAGGTAAAGCCGCTGGTGTTTATGTGCAAGGTTCAGGTGGTACTCCTGGTGCTTCTTCAAAAGTATTGTTACGTGGTAATGCCAGCTTCTCCGGAAACAACCAACCTTTAATGGTGGTTGATGGTGTGCCAATTGATAACAGTACCGCCCAATCTGTTGCAGGTGATTATCCATTCAATGGAAATCTTCAAGGTGTTAACGCCTCTAATCGTGGTGTGGACATTAACCCTGATGACATCGAAAGCATCAACATTTTGAAAGGACCTGCTGCTGCTGCATTGTATGGTGTAAGGGCTGGTGCGGGTGCTATCATTATTACTACTAAAAAAGGTAAAAAAGGAACCAAAAGTTTTAGTGTTGATTTAAGTTCATCTGTTGAAATTAGTCAAGTAAACAAATTACCAAATCTTCAAATGGTGTATGGCCAAGGTCGCGGTGCCATTGGTGGCGCTGCTGCTACTGGTGGTGGTCGCTTAGCTTTTGATACCGCTTCTGGTACTTATTATTCAATAGATGGAGGTAAGTATGAATTAGGCATAACGCCACAAAGCTGGGGTAGCAAAACTGCAAACCCTGCAGACAACATGGGCGATTTCTTCAAAACCGCTTATTCATATAATAACAATGTTTCAATCACTAACAATACAGAAAATAGCTCTGTAAGATTTTCAGTTGGTAGATTGAACCAAAATGGTGTTGTTCCAAACACAGATTTTAATCGTACTTCAATTCGTTTAACTTCAGATTCTCGTTTGTCTAAACGAGTATCAATGTCGGGAACAGTTAACTATATCAATTCAGGTGGTACAAGAGCTCAAAATGGTAGTAATCTTTCAGGAGTGATGCTATCTTTATTGCGTGCTCCAAATTCATACCGCTTAAATGATCCAGCTGTGGGTGGTTACTTAAACCCAGATGGTACCCAACGTAATTATTTTGCTGCATATGATAACCCATGGTGGTCAGTAAACGAAAATCCTTTCGTTGACAATGTAGACCGTATTTTAGGTAATATAAGCACAACCATCGACCCAGTAGATTGGATGTCGATAACCTACCGCGCAGGAACAGACGTTTATACAGACAGACGTAAGTATGTTTTTGCAGTAGGTTCAAGACAACCATCTAACGCCCCGGGCGGAGAAATAAATGAGAACGTACTTTCATATCAAGAGTACTACTCAGATTTATTGGTTACCCTCAAAAAAGATATTACTAAAGATATCAAATCATCATTATTGTTAGGTAATAACTTAAACCACCGTTTTAGCAAAGATGCTTATTTACGCGGTCGTGATTTAGGTGTTCCTGATAATTACAACTTAAATAACGCTGCTAACTTGTATGCCAGTGAAGGTAATGCAACCGTCCGCACAGCAGCTATGTTCTTTGATTTGAACTTATCATACTCTAACTTCTTATTCTTAAGTGTAACAGGAAGAAATGAGTGGGCATCTACTTTTGGTGCTGCTAAAAACAACTTCTTCTATCCTTCAACCAGTTTATCTTTTGTATTCTCTGAGTTGGTTAAAATTCCTAAAATGTCGTTTGGTAAAGTGAGAGTAGCTTATGCAATGGCTGGTATCAACCCTGCTCCATATAGCTCGCGTACTTATTTCACTCGTTCAACATATACTGACGGTTTTACAGACGGACTTTCATTCCCATACACCGGAATCAACGGTTACGGTTACTCTTCAAATTTGGGTAATACCAATTTGAAACCAGAGAAAAATACAGGTAAAGAAATTGGTTTAGATGTGCGTTTCTTCAACAACCGTTTAGGTATTGATTACACTTATTTCAACCAAACTTCTTCTGATTTGTTAGTTTACCGTCCAATTGCTCCTTCAACTGGTTTTACCTCTAGTTATGAAAACTTAGGTTCAATGGTTAACAAAGGACATGAATTGGTTATTACAGGAACTCCTATTCAAATGAAAGATTTCACTTGGGATGTAACCTTAAACTGGTCACGCATTCGCAACGAAGTTTTAGAGCTTGCTCCTAATGTAGACGAAATTGATATTGAAGCAGGTTTTTCCTCAATTGGTAACTACGCCATCAAAGGTCAGCCTTATGGTGCATTATATGGTACCCGTTGGGCTAGAGCTGCAGATGGTCAGTTAATCATTGGAGCAAATGGTTTACCAACATTAGAAAACGGCGGTGAGCGCGGTCGTGTAGGTAACCCTTATCCAGATTGGTTTGGTGGTTTAAGAAATACTTTCACCTACAAACAAGTTTCTTTCACTTTCTTGTTCGATGTTCGTCAAGGTGGTGATATTTGGAATGGTACTTGGTCACGTTTGAACCAATTAGGTCAAACTGATGAGTCTGCTGAAGGTCGCGATAAAGCTTATAAAATTGATGGTGTTGTTAAAACTGGAACAGATCCTAACGGCAACCCAATTTATGCTGCTAATACCAAATACATTTCTTCATTCAGCTATTTCCGCACTTACAGAGGTGATGCGGGTGGTGCTGCAGAAAATGCCGTACAAGATGGAAGCTGGGTAAGATTGCGTGATATTGGTGTTAACTACTCATTTAACTTGCCTGCAAGAGCTCAAAAAATTATCAAAGGTTTAAGTGTTGGATTTGTAGGAAGAAACATTTGGTTGAAAACAGACTACACAGGTGTTGACCCAGAAACAAGTTTAACAGGTGCTGGTTCAAACATTGGTGGATGGGATTATTTCAATAACCCTGGAACAAAATCATACACTTTCTCATTGAAAGCATCATTCTAATATTTAATTTAAAGTAACATGAAAAGAATAGCAATAATATTTATAGCGATAGCGCTTATAACCACTGTCGGTTGTAAGAAGTTTGTCGACGGCTACGACGAGAGCCCAAATAGTCCAAGCAAAGTAACTCCACAACTATTATTATCTAATGTAGAAGTAGCTTATTTTGCTACTATGAACGGACAATTATCTCGCCAATCTGCTATTATTACTCAGCAGGTTGTTGGGATTGATTTCCAAGCAAAAGAGGTAAACGATTACCAAATAGATGAAGGTACTAACTCAAACGAGTGGGATGTTATTTATACCAATGGTTTGGTTAACATAAACCAATTGTACACACAAGCGGGTGCTGGTAATCCATATTATCAAGGTATTTCACGCGTGATGAAAGCCATGTTTTTAGGTGTTGCCACCGATTTATGGGGCGATATTCCTAACCGCGAAGCTTTAAATGGTATGGGTGGTCCTGCCAATTACAATCCTAAATACGACAAACAAGAGGATGTAATTGCAGATATCCAAATCATGTTGTCTGAAGCCATTGTTTTATTAGGTAAAGCTAATGGCGATAATACCATTTTACCTGCCGATGATGACTTGATTTTTGGCGGTGATGCAGCTGCTTGGAAAGCAACTGCTCAGGTATTAAAGGCTCGTTATTACAATCGTTTGAGTAAAAAAGATCCTGCAGGTTCTGCTACAAACGCATTGGCAGCTTTAACAAATGCTTATGCTTCTGGTTTTACCAGCAACGATGCAAACTGTAATGCCATCTTTGGAGCTAACAGTAATGAGTACAACCAATGGTATGCTTACACCCAAGTTGATCGTATTGGTTATATTAAAATGGGTAGCATTATTGCTGATACCATGAATGTAATGAACGATCCACGTTTATCTTTTTACGTAGCAAAAGACGACAGTGGTAATTACACTGGTACTAGTTGTGTTGAAGGTAATGGTACTGCATCTGATGTTGGTAAATACTTAGCCACTCAAAACGCTAAGTTCCCATTGGTAACTTTTGCAGAGGCCAAATTTATTGAGGCTGAAGCTAAATTCCGTAAGGCCGATGCTGCTGGTGCTGCAATTGCATTTAACGAGGCTGTTTTAGCAAGCGTTAAGCAAGTTACAGGTGCAACTGCTGGTGCAACATACACTGCTGCATATGCTACCGAAACTGCTGCTTCAATTTCACTTGAGAAAATTATGACACAAAAATACATGTCATTATTTGCTCAAGTTGAGGTATATTCCGATTGGAGAAGAACTGGTTTTCCAACTTTGGAAGTAAATACCAATGCTGTTGGTGGAAACTCTAATGTGCCTAGACGTTTACCAACTGTGTTGGAAGAGCGTTTATACAATACCAATGCTACAAACATTAGTGATATCCGAACCAAAGTATGGTGGGATCAATAATCTAAGAATTCATTGATAAAAAAAACGGGCCAATTGGTCCGTTTTTTTTATGTTTGATCCATGGCAAAACTTACTCATATATTTATTTATCCTATCAAAGGTTTGCCTGGCATTGAATTACAAGAATCACTTGTTTTGCCTATGGGATTGCAATTTGATAGAAGGTTTATGCTGGTAGATGAGGGCGGTAACTTTATTACACAACGCCAAATAAATACACTTGTGTCTTTTCAACTTCAATTGATGGAAGATACTTTGATGATTAATCATCCTACAAAAAGTGAAGCAATTGTTTTGCCTTTAAGCCCTCAAACCGGTGTCTCAATAGAAGTTAAAGTATGGGGTGATTTGGTTTCGGCAATTGAGCCAAATCAAGATTTTAGTAAATGGTTTTCAGATTGTATTCAAACCCCTTGTAAACTTGTTTTTATGGCAGAGAATAGTAAGCGACTCATAGAGCAAAGGTTCAATAGAGGAGAAGATACAGTTAGTTTTGCAGATGGGTATCCATTCCTATTGGCCAACTCTGCTTCCTTGTCATATCTCAATGCCAAATTGGATGAACCCATCCTGATGAATCGGTTCAGACCGAATTTTGTTTTTGATGGAACTGAACCCTTTGAAGAAGACCGCGTAGATGAGTTTTATTTAGGCGATTTGTTATTTAAAGCTACCAGAGCCTGTGGTAGGTGCAAAGTTATTACCATTAACCAAGAATCTGGAGAGCTAGGGCCCGAACCTCTAAAAACCTTACAAACATTCAGGTCTAAACAGAACCACGTGTATTTTGGGGAGAACACCATGTTGCTTTCTTCCCATACCGCTAAGGTGGTTGTTGGCATTGAATTGAAAGTGATTTCTTATAAATAAAATTGCCGCCTACAACATTGTTTAAATGCTATAGATGGCAATAATTATTTAGTGATAAAACTAGTTTTGGTAAGCTTCTATTGGTAAGCAAGAACAAATAAGATTTCTATCTCCATGTGTGTTGTTAATTCTTCCTACAGTTGGCCAAAATTTAGCCGCCCTAACATATGGCAATGGATATGCCGCTTCATTTCTTGAGTATGAATGGTCCCAATTATCTGCAATAACAACTGAAGCTGTATGAGGTGCATTTTTTAATACATTGTCTTTCATATCCGCTGTTCCATTTTCTATCGCATTTATCTCATTTTTGATGGCAATCATGGCATTACAAAATCTGTCTAATTCAGATTTAGGTTCACTTTCCGTTGGTTCAATCATAATGGTTCCAGCAACGGGGAAACTCATGGTTGGTGCGTGAAATCCATAATCCATTAGTCTTTTGGCAATATCTTCTGCCTCAACTCCAGTAACACCTTTGAAAACTCGAGTATCTAAAATCATTTCGTGCGCACAACGTCCTTTGCTTCCAACATACATGATATGATAATCATTTTCTAACCTGGCCTTAATGTAATTCGCATTTAAGATCGCGTATTTTGTGGCATTTTCTAATCCTTCGGCACCCATCATTCTTATGTAAGCATAAGAAATTAATAGGATTGAAGCACTTCCCCAAGGCGCAGCAGATATTGCAGACATACTTTTATCTCCTCCTTTCATATCTATAACTGAATGTCCTGGAAGGAAAGGAACTAAATGTTTTGCAACCCCAATTGGACCCATGCCAGGACCACCACCGCCATGCGGTATACAAAATGTTTTGTGTAAATTTAAATGGCAAACATCTGCGCCAATGTTAGCCGGACTAGTTAAGCCAACTTGGGCATTCATATTGGCACCATCCATATACACTTGGCCACCATTTTCATGTATCAAATTACAAACATCATTGATTTGCTCTTCAAAAATTCCGTACGTTGATGGATAAGTTACCATTAAACAAGCAAGGTTGTCTTTGTGTTCTATTGCCCTTGCTCTTAAATCTTCAATGTCTACATAACCATTTTCAAGCGTTTTAGTAACAATTACCTTCATGCCTGCCATGGTTGCACTTGCAGGATTTGTGCCATGAGCTGATGATGGAATCAATGCAATATTTCTATGTGATTGTCCTATACTTTTAAAGTATTCTCTGATCACCATTAATCCTGCATATTCACCTTGAGCTCCTGCATTAGGTTGCAAACTAATACCAGCAAACCCAGTAACCTCCTTTAATGCATGTGTTAATTCTTCAAAAATTTGTGTATATCCTGTTGCTTGGTTACGCGGTATAAATGGATGTAATTGTCCAAAACCAGGCATTGTAACAGGTATCATTTCAGCAGTGGCATTCAATTTCATGGTACATGATCCTAATGCAATCATTGAATGACAAAGTGAAAGATCTTTAGATTCTAATAATTTAATGTAACGCAACATTTCATGCTCACTGTGGTGGGTGTTAAATACCGGATGTGTCATGAAATCTGATTTTCTTGCCAAGGTATTTGGAACCTTTAACTCAACTTGAACAGCTTGTATTTTATTAATTGTTTTACCAGTTAATAATCCTGCCAATTGATTGATGTCTAATATGGTATGAGTTTCGTCAATAGAAACTCTGATTTGAGTATCATTAACCATTGCAATATTTATTTCTGCTTTTAAGCAATTATCATATAATTGCGAAGCATTGTTTGCCTGGATTGTAATGGTGTCAAAATAGTTTTTAGTAACTACGGTTAGGCCATTTTCAACTAAGCTGTCAGCCAAAGTTTGGGTCAAACCATGGATTCTACCTGCTATACCTTTTAATCCCTTTGGCCCATGATAAACGCCATACATACCAGCCATAATTGATAACAATACTTGTGCTGTACAAATATTTGAGGTTGCTTTTTCGCGTTTAATATGTTGTTCGCGTGTTTGCAATGCCATACGTAATGCACGATTACCATGGCTATCAATTGATACTCCAATTAACCTGCCTGGCATTTGACGCTTATACGCATCTTTTGTTGCGAAAAATCCTGCGTGCGGTCCACCATAACCCATTGGTACACCATAGCGTTGGGCTGAACCAACCACAACATCAGCACCCCATTCTCCTGGAGGTGTTAATAAGGATAAACTTAAAATATCTGCAGCCACGGCAACTAATACATTTGCTTCAATGGCTTTTGCCATAAACTCACTGTAATCATTAACAGAACCATCGCCTGCTGGATACTGAATCAATGCACCAAAATAAGTTTCGTCAAATACTACACTATTGTAGTCTCCTATTACCAATTCAACGCCAATTGGTTCAGTACGAGTTTTTAAAACATCAATGGTTTGTGGAAATACTAAATTTGATACAAAGAATTTGGTGGCATTATCTTTCTTGGTTTCTGCATGCAACATGTGCATTGCTTCAGCAGCAGCAGTGCCTTCATCCAACAAAGAGGCATTTGCAATTTCCATTCCTGTTAAATCAATGATCATGGTTTGAAAATTCAACAATGCCTCTAATCTTCCTTGGGCAATTTCTGCTTGATAAGGAGTATAGGCTGTATACCAACCTGGGTTTTCAAAAATATTTCGGAGGATAACACTTGGAGTATGTGTGCCATAATAGCCTTGACCTAAATAGTTTTTGTATAAGTTATTTTTTGCAGCTACACTTCCTAAAAAACTGAGCAATTCATTTTCTGTAAGCGCAGCCGGTAAATTCATGCGCTCCTTTAACCTAATGTGGCTTGGAATTGTTTCATCTATTAATTGGTCTAAGCTAGAAACGCCAACCACTTTTAGCATGGCCTCCGTATCGTTAACCATTGATGAATTGTGGCGATTAATAAATTCGTCGTTGTAATTTGCTCTGATTTGCATATGAATTGTGTTGTTAATTAGATCTTTTTAAGGAAGGCAAATTTACTTTTTTTTTGCTTTTACCCATAAATAATTTGACTTTAGAACATTGATTTTTATCATGAATAAATGGTGCTCATTGTGAGCGTTTTAAATTTACACGGCTGTATTTATATTCACTATTACCTTGTAGCAAAAATAATTAACCTATAAACATCAATTTATCCTAATTTGTTTCTAGTATTATTCATTTGCTTAAATCCTCAAGATTGAAGATAAACCTAAGTTTTCCTAATGCTATTAGTTCAATGGTGATAAATATTCTGTTTCTGGCAATAATCCAAAACCAAATAATCCCTATTTTTGAGTAATAAATCTTTAAAAATATGTTCGATAAATTAAGCGCTGCAAAGCAAATGGCAGTGGGTGTAAAAACCAAACTTGAGTCAATTACAGTTATAGGTGAGGCTGCAAATGGCGGTGTAAAAGTTATTTCTAATGGAAATAGAAAAATTCAAGAGGTTCAGATAAAAGATGAATTGCTTCATCCAGAAAAAAAAGAAGAATTGGAGGATTACTTAATTTTGGCCATAAACAGAGCTTTGGAAAGTGCTGAAAATGTGTCAGAAAGCGAAATGCGCTCAATGATGAGCACCATGATGCCCGGTTTAGGTGGACTTTTTGGTAAATAATACAATAGGGTTAAATATGTTTATTCTACAATAAATTTCTTTAACCAAACTTTTTCTTCAGTTTTTATCTCAATAAAATAAATACCGCTTTCAAAAGCATTTAAAGTTAAGTGGTTTACTTCTTTTGGATCAGAAAAAGCACCTTTTTGAACAACCATTCCTTGTAAATTCAAAATCATGTAATTAGCCTTTTCATTTAATTCTGGGACATATACTTGAAGCTCAGATTTAGCTGGATTGGGATATAAAATTGGCTCGCTCGTTGAGCTTAATTCGCCAACACCATTTGCTCCTTGAACCACTATTGTGTAACGTGAGTTAGAATCGTTCACCGTTTGTGCAACTGGCACCGGTCCTAAAAAAGCGGTAGCCCTTATTCTAATTAATACCACCAATGGATAAATGCCAGCCTGACCAGCATTGGGTGTTCCTTTTAAAGTAGCACAACCAGTTTTTCCACCCAAAATTTTACAATCAGCATTATGACAATCATAGGTAAATCCTGCTGGCATACCTTTTACACCTGTTATCCATAATGTATCTATTTTTGCATTAACAGTTTGACCCAATTGCGCCACGTAAATAGTAGTATCTTTGGTAATATGGTATTGAAGAACTTGGCTATAGGGTACTCCAATTCTAGCTGTATCTAAAGCCCCAGGCAAAGTGCCCGAAGTTTTAAAACTTGTGTCTGGTGAACATTGAGCAAATAAATTGTTGATGCAATTCATGCTACAAATCATTAATATTGAAAGTATTATTTTTTTCATATCAGTTAAATTTATGGCAAGATATAGATTTTTTTTAATATGTATAATTGCTTTCCTCTTTCTGAACCAAAAAATTTTTGGACAAGAAAGGGAGCTCGATGGCCTCATTAAAGATGCCAATTCAAAGGAAACTATTTCTGGCGCAATTATAAGGATTGGTAAGGTGTTTTCAATAAGCGATTCCTTGGGTAGATTTTCGATAAAATCAAGTTTACCTTTAAATGAAAGTATGAGGATTACCCTTATTGGTTACCAAGAAAAAATAGTGCCCTTGGAAACATTACCCACACAAAATGCATTATTAATTCTACTAACTCCTTCAGATCATTTACTAAATCAAATGGTGGTAACTGCCGGAAGATATGAGCAGTCATTGAATAGGATGGTAGTAAGTACCGAAATTATTCAACCCTATCTCATACAAAATCGCAATACCACCATGATGGATAAACTCTTGGATCAAATACCAAGTGTAAATATTATTGATGGACAAATTAATATCAGAAGTGGTAGCGGTTGGACTTATGGTGCTGGCTCCCGTGTGATGGTTTTATTAGACGGAATGCCATTTTTAACGGGTGATGCTGGTCAGGTAAAATGGAATTTTGTTCCAATTGAAAATGTAAAACAAATAGAAGTAGTTAAAGGAGCATCCTCAGTTCTATACGGATCTAGTGCCTTAAGTGGAATTGTTCATTTAAGAACAGAAATGGCGAATAATAAGCCTATCAGCAGGTTTTCTGTATTTAGTGGTGCTTATTCTAAACCTAAAAGAAGCAGCCTAAATTGGTCTAATGAAACGAGAAAACAATATGGTGCTTCTGCATTTCATTCCTTTAAAAAGAATAAATTGCAAATGGCATTTAGTGGTAATTATTTACGAGATGAAGGCTACCGAATGGGCGAATCAGATAACAGGCTGAGGTTAAACGCCAATTTATTAATAAGCCCTAAAACAAACTTTCAATATGGAATAAACTTTGGCACTTTGGCCTCAAATGGTGGCTCGTTTTTATTATGGGAGAGCTACGAAAAAGCCTATACTATCTTAGATTCTCAAATTACTTCTACCAAGTCATTCAATTATTATTTCGACCCGTTTTGTTCTTTTTATACTGGTGCCTTTAAACACAATTTTAGAGGTAGGTGGATGCAAATAATTAATGATATTACCAATCCTGATCCTCTGATAAATCAAGACAATCAATCCAAAAATTTATATGGAGAGTACCAGGTTCAACGATTTTTTTCTGGATTGCAGCTGATGCTAACAGCTGGGGCAGTTAGTAGTTACAATTACTCCAATTCCCCTTTGTATAGTGGTACCCAACAAAGCAGAAACCACGCTGCATTCCTGCAATTGGATCAAACCATATTACATAGACTTAGCCTAACCGCCGGAGCAAGATATGAATATTTTAACATGAATGGCCAAGAGGAAGGAAAGCCTGTTTTTAGAGCTGGTGCAAATTATGAATTGGCAAAAGCTAGCTTTTTACGAGCAAGTTATGGTCAAGGTTATCGCTTTCCTTCCATTGCCGAACGCTATATTCAAACAAGTGTAGGTGCGCTAAATATTTTTCCAAATCCTGCGCTTAATAGTGAAACGGGTTGGAACGCCGAAATAGGTTTTAAACAAGGTTTTTCATTCAAAAAAATCAAAGGATTCATAGACCTTGCATTTTTTTATAGTAGGTACCAAAACATGATTGATTTTAATCTTGGTATTTGGAAGCCCATTGCTGATTTCACTAATCCTTTTCCTAGCGTTGGATTTATTTCATTAAACATCGGCGAAACGCAAATTCCAGGCTTAGATGTGAGCATCAATTTGGAACGTAAGGTTGGTAAATTCACCATCCAAAGCATATTAGGTTATACCTACACCAACCCAATTATGATAAATATTGATCAGGTTTTTGCCACAGATTCATTGGGCAATAATTATACTTTTAGAAATACAAGAAGTGATAGCACAGATGTATTAAAATATCGTTACAAACATTTGTTTAAATGGGATCTTCAATTGGGCTATAAAAAGTGGTTGTATGGCTATAGTATCAGATATAATAGCTATATGGAAAATATAGATGCTGCTTTTGTTGAATTGCCATTATCTACTTTCATTAAAGGCGTTGATCAAGCTAGAAAAGCAAATGCCAATGGTAATGTTATCATAGACATGCGCTTATCTTATCAAATCAATGATAAATACAGAATAGCCATTATTGTTAATAATATTTTTAATGCAGAGGTAATGACAAGGCCAGCAGATATGAGGCCGCCAAGATTAACACTTTTTCAATTGAATTATGCTTTTTGATCTTCCCAAACCAATGCTAAATCTCCCACAATTTGATTGTTCATGATATGCGATGCTACAATCCTCTCTACATCGCTAATTTGAACGTTTTTGTAATAAGTTCCTTCGGGGTAAATGACCATAGCGGGTCCATATTTACAAGCATCTAAGCAACCAGATTTTTGTGCCCTTATGGTTCCATTCAATCCTTTTTCTTTCAATACTTGTCTAAATTTTTCAACCAATGCCATGCCTCTTTCTTCTCCGCAACAAGCTTTGCCCTCTGGTTTTTGATTGGTGCAAATAAATAGGTGTTTATCGTATCTCATTTTTTTATTTAATTTAATAATAGTGGTTTAAATTGCCAATTACTTTCTCCTGTTTTCTTAATACCAGGTGCAGGAAAATGATAATAATCTAACATTTTAACAATGGCCTTACTGCTTTTGTTTTTTATTGGTATTGCATTTAAATTATAATCAAGTCCAATAAAAAATTCTCTTTGAATTTTATATCCTTGGCTAGCATAATAAAAGGACTCAGAAAAATGATTAACCCCATAACCAAAACTAAGGTTTAAATATTTTGGCCAAAAACCTTTCGCCTTTTTAGGAAGTATATTATAAACATCAGTTGCCAACCAATAAATATGGCCATCATAATCCGCCGTTAACGACCAATTTTTATAATTGTTTTCTCTGTAATATTGCCCTGGAAAATAACTGAATTTAAATTTGAAATTTTGAAGATATGGCACCTTTTTTTGCGCAATAGCAAAACCGATACCAAGTGTATTTGCTAATAAATCTGCTGGTGAAAATTCATAGCTAGAAAATCCATCCCCAACTTCTATGCTCAATGCCCATACAAAAGGAATAACGGCACTCACCAGTAGGCAATTCTTTTCTTTAAATTCACCATATTTTAATAATTCATACAATAAATTGCTATACATGTATGAAATATAAAAATGGCCCACTTTGTCTAACCCTGAACTATAGTTGTTAAATCCACCATCATTGTTAATTACAAATGGATGATAATTGTCTTCCCACCACCATTTATATTCTAAATATAAACTAGCTAACTGTTGTGCAGCTAAGCCTCCAATTATCAATTTCTGTTTGTTAGTAAAAAGTTTACTTTTTGCGTATAGTGTGTCGGTTTCGGTTTGAACCGATGAAGCAGATAGGGTATCCATTTGGGCATGGCTCAGTTTAAACAAAACCAACATTAATAGGAAAATGAATTGCCTTTTCATCAAAAGTCTAAATAAATTCCAAGGTGACTAAAATTTCTATATTGTGGCTGGTAATAGCCTATTTCAGTCACTCCTGCAGTGAAGTCATAAGCTATGCGCATTGCTCGTTTGTTAAAGTAATTAACTTTATAGCCCAATTGGACATTTACCGTATGAGCAAAATTTAATTCTTGCCTTAATTTAATATCACCAGCATAGTACAAATTTCTAATCCATTTTTTGTGTGTGAAAAATGGATAATGCTCAAATCCTATATGCAATAAAACATTGTTAGATAGGTCTTCATTTGTTTTAAAATTATAAATATATTCTATACCAGCATATCCCAAAATACCGCTTTTTTTTGACTGATATACTGCCATAAATTGATGGTAATCTTTGGCGAAATTTTTAAAGGAACTCCCTGCTATAATGGCGTCATCGCTTAAGTGCTGACTCGTATGACTTGTTCCCAATCTCATTATCCAGTTTTGCGATAACCTGATATCGAATAATAAATCTACGAAAAAGTCCACATTTCGCACCAACCCAGAATTGTCGTATCTCAGAAGCGTTAAATAGGTTGAGCCTGCCGTACTTAATTGAGATTTAAATTTCCCCTTATTCATATTCACCAAAGGGAAAATTCCACCCATGCTGGCTGTATAACTATTTTCATCAAAATTCCCCTGAATACTTAGTCTATTTGCTCTTGTATCTGCCGTAAATACTGGAACGATTTTTTCTGTTGGCAGTGAAATTAATTTATTACTTGTACTATCATCCTCACAAGGTTGTATAAAACGCAAAGCAAGCAGTAGAATGATTTTCATTTGATAAGTTTCAATTTATTATATTTATCCTTTTTATCCAATTAATTACGGATGCTAGCATTTAAGGCTTTTAACATTGCTTGAGCTTTCAACATGCATTCTTCATACTCTTGCTCAGCATGGCTATCAAATGTGATGGCAGATCCTACTTCAAAATTTAAGTAGTTGTTATTTGCATTATACTGAATACTTCTTATTACAACATTAAAATCAAAATCTTCATTTGGTGCAAAATACCCCACAGATCCACTATATAATCCTCTTTTAGTTTGTTCGTATTGTTCAATCAGCTTCATCGCCATCACTTTGGGTGCACCAGTCATACTGCCCATAGGAAATGCATTTTCAATTGCATCCACTGGATGAATGCCATCAATGATTGTTGAGCTTACGGTAGAAATCATTTGGTGAACTTGCTTAAAACTATATATCCCATATAGTTCATCTACAGCTATAGTTCCATTAATACTGCTCTTTGCCAAGTCATTTCTAACCAAATCTACAATCATTAAATTCTCGGCTTTTTCCTTTTCAGAATTTCGCAAATTTTCAATTAATTCTAAGTCTTTAATTGGATCTTCCGACCTCCTAACTGTTCCTTTAATAGGCTGAGAAAAAAGCTTGTTCAAAGATTTCCTGATGAACCTTTCTGGACTTGCCGAAATTAGATAACGATTCTCCCACTTAAAAAAACAAGCAAATGGGGTAGGGGATATTTCTTGCAAAGCGAAATAGGTTTGTAATGGGTCTATTTTTGCATTTTCATTGTAAAATTCAACACAATAATTGAGCTCATAAATATCCCCTTTTATTATATTTTCCTTTATTTGAGAAACTTTATTTATATATTCTTGCCTACTTACCTTGGCAGTCATTTGAAGCTTTTGAGGAATGTTTGGCGCTATAACAACTGACTCAATTTCCTTCATTATTTCATCCGCAAAATCACTCATCACCATCAATTGTCTTTGATTGTCTATCAGTATCAAATGAACAGGGGCAAAGAAAAATGATGTTGCAAAATCTATATAATCTGTGTGCAAAGATTGTAAAACCTCCAATTGATTTTTTAAATCATAGGTAAGGTATCCAAATACCGGTGTTTCGCCAGAATGTTTATCAATAAAGGCTTTGAGTTGATCCCAATCTCCTTCTCCAACACCTGTAATTGAATCCTTAATGCCAACAGCTAAAGCAAATTCAACTTCTTGCAAACCAAGCGCGTTTTCAATTTCATTGTTATTTAAAATGCAAAACGTGTCAAACTTTTGAGCCCAAGTGCATGCCTGTTTCATGAATTCGCTTGAAATACTTTTGCTGTTTTTATTAATCGTTTCCTGCATCCCTTAATTTGTTTGATGAAAATGTTTATAGACCAATTGCCCTTTGGCTGAACCAATTATTTGTGAAAGCATATCTAAATTCGATTCCTTCACTTTTTTTACACTTTTTAATTCCCTTAAAAGCATTTTTGCTGTTTCTGGTCCAATCCCTTTAATCGAATCCAATTCGGTTACAATGGCATTCTTACTTCTTCTATTTCTATGATGTGTGATCCCAAATCTATGAGCTTCATCGCGCAATTGTTGAATGATTTTGAGTGTCTCAGATTTTTTATCTATATACAACGGAAATTCATCCTCTGGATAATATAATTCTTCCAATCTTTTTGCTATTCCTAGAATGGGTACTTTCCCATATATACCAAGCTCTTTCAAACTTTCTACGGCAGAACTTAATTGACCTTTACCTCCATCCACAATAATTAAATCGGGTAGTTTTTCATTGTCCTCTAAGATGCCTCTGTACCTTCTATAAACTACCTCGCGCATGGTTGCAAAATCATCCGGCCCCTCAACCGTTTTTGGAATAAAATGTCGGTAATCCTTTTTACTAGGTTTTGCATCCTTAAAAACTACACAAGCAGATACTGGGTTGGTACCTTGCAAATTTGAATTATCAAAACATTCAATGTGATGCGGAAGGTCCTTTAATCGTAAGTCGTTTTTCATTAAAGTAAGTATGCGATCCACTTTAAAATCAGGATTGAGCAATTCATATTGACTCATCTTCTCCTTCTTATAATACATGGCATTCTTCATAGATAAATCAAGCACCTTTTTCTTATCACCCATTTTGGGAACTGTTATGATAAGGCCTGAATCTTCCCAATCTAATGGAATAGGAACTATAATTTCTGTTGACCGAGATTGGTATTTTTCCCTAACCTCAGCAATGGCCATACTCAACATATCGGCATCACTTTCATCCAATTTCTTTTTTATTTCAAATGTTTGTGTTTGAACAATAATGCCATTAGATACCTTTATATAATTGGCAAATGCAAACTTTTCATCACTCACAATGCTAAATACATCAACATCGTGCTTTATGTCATTTACAATCGTTGATTTACTCTGATAGGTCTCTAATAATTCAAGTTTTTGTTTGAGTGCTGCGGCCTTCTCAAACTTTAAATCAGCCGCCGCTTCTAACATCCATTGCCTTATTTCAGATTTGGTTTCATACAAATTACCTTTTAACAAACTTCTAATAGCCTTAATGTTCTTCATGTAATCTGCCTCATCCTGAAGATTTACACAAGGTGCCATACAATTGCCAATATCATGTTCCAAACAAGCTTTGAATTTTTTGGCTTGTATATTGGCCTCGCTTAAATTAAAAGTGCAATTTCTCAAAGGATAGCTAGCCTTAATCAAATCGAGCAAAGTATAAATCATATTGCCATTGGCATACGGCCCATAATATTCGCTGCCGTCTCTTATAATTTGGCGGGTATAGAACACTCTTGGAAATCTTTCATTCTTGATACATATTGAAGCATATGTTTTATCATCCTTTAATAAGATGTTATATCTGGGTTGATACTGCTTAATTAAAACGTTTTCTAATAGCAAGGCATCCATTTCGGTTTCCACCAAAGTGAACTGAATATCAGCTATTTTACTGACTAAAATTTCTGTCTTTCTATTGTCGTGGTGCTTTTTTATAAAATAGCTACTTACCCTTTTCCTCAGATTTTTTGCTTTACCTATATATATAAGTGTTTGGCTCCCGTCGAAATATTTATATACTCCCGGTGTTTCTGGAAGGGATGATATAATTATTTGTAAATTTGGGTTTGTCATTGCTGCGAATTTATGTGAATATGGGTTATATTGGATGGTAAACTTGCATTAAATTAATTTTTAAAGTGCAATTTCTAACTTTTTTGAACAATATTTTGGATCAAAACGTGAAGATTTTTTTGTTAAGCTAAAATTTTATTTTCTGTAAAGGACAAACTCAATGAATTTGATATAATTGTGTTTTATTTTAAGTGTTAGTCATTATATATTAGCTAGTTATATTTTTTTCACACTACAATTTATGCCTATTATTTTTTCGGTTTGAACCTAAAAATGTTGTCAAATTCGGTCATTTTGAGCAATAATCTGGGTCATTTTCAGTACTTATTGTAGATTATTTTGGAAAATAGTTTTGCTTTTGTGGAATAAAGCCTTACGTTTGCAACCCCTTAAAACGGGCATTTACGGAAAAGACTGATGGTTATTTTAGCAATTAACCCGCTCAGCAAATGATATTATTTAAATATTTTTTGTGACGCGCTTGCATTGCTAACTTCAATCACCTACTTTTGCCGTCCCATTTTCAAGACTAAAATTGCGTATTCAACAGTAAGTATATGCCTACTATTCAACAATTGGTTCGTAAGGGCCGCACAGATGTTTCAACCAAGAGCAAATCACCAGCTCTTGATTCATGTCCTCAACGTAGAGGTGTTTGTACCCGTGTGTACACAACAACTCCCAAGAAGCCTAACTCGGCAATGCGTAAGGTTGCTCGTGTTCGTTTAACTAACGGAAACGAAATTAATGCTTACATTCCAGGTGAAGGTCACAACCTACAAGAGCACTCTATTGTGCTGGTAAGAGGTGGAAGGGTAAAAGATTTACCTGGAGTTCGTTACCATATTGTACGTGGAGCGTTAGATACTGCCGGTGTTGCCGGACGTAATCAAAGACGTTCTAAATATGGTACCAAAAAACCTAAACCGGGTCAAGTTGCCGTAGATCCTAAAGCTAAAAAGAAGTAATTTATAAGCGTAAGCAAATAATCAGATGAGAAAAGCAAGAGCTAAAAAGCATATTTTGTTACCTGACCCGAAATTTAACGATGTTCTGGTAACCCGATTTGTAAATAACATGATGTTGCAAGGTAAAAAAGCAACTGCCTACGGTGTGTTTTACGCGGCCTTATCTAAGGTTGAAGCGAAAGCGCAAGAAAGTGGGTTAGATGTGTGGAAAAAAGCATTAAACAATGTAATGCCTTCAGTAGAAGTAAAATCACGTCGTGTTGGTGGAGCCACTTTCCAAATTCCTATGGAAGTTCCTGCAGATCGTAAGATTGCGGTTGGAATGAAATGGTTAATTAAATACTCTCGCAACCGTGGAGAGAAAACAATGGCTGATAAATTGGCTAATGAAATTTTAGCTGCATCTAAAAATGAAGGTTCTTCTGTTAAAAAACGTGAAGATACTCACAAGATGGCTGATGCTAACAAAGCGTTCTCTCATTTTAAAATTAGCTAATTAAGAAATAAAGGAATTAATAATGTCTCGCGACTTACGATATACAAGAAACATAGGTATTGCAGCCCACATTGATGCGGGTAAAACTACCACTACTGAGCGTATTCTCTATTACTCTGGTGTAAACCACAAAATAGGTGAAGTTCATGATGGTGCATCTACCATGGATTGGATGGTTCAAGAAGCTGAACGTGGTATAACAATCACCTCTGCTGCTACAACGGTTGAGTGGAAATACCGCAACCAGAATTACCATATAAATATTATTGATACACCTGGTCACGTAGATTTTACTGTTGAAGTAAATCGTTCATTACGTGTATTAGATGGTTTGGTATTTTTATTCTCTGCGGTTGACGGTGTTGAGCCTCAATCTGAAACCAACTGGCGTTTAGCTAATAACTACAATGTAGCTCGTTTAGGTTTCGTAAATAAAATGGACCGTTCTGGTGCCGATTTCTTAAACGTGGTAAAACAAGTGAAAGAGATGTTAGGTAGCCATGCAGTTCCCTTACAATTACCAATTGGTGCTGAGGATGGTTTCAAAGGTGTAGTTGATTTAATCAACTTCCGCGGAATGATCTGGAACGAGCATGACAAAGGAATGACCTATGAAACCATAGACATCCCTGCCGACATGATTGAAGAGGCAACCGAGTGGAGAGAGAAATTATTAGAAGCTGTTTCAGAATATGATGATAAATTGATGGAGAAATTCTTTGATGATCCATCAACAATCTCTGAAAGAGAAATATTAGATGCCTTGCGTAAAGCAGTTATTGATATGAAGATTGTTCCTATGTTATGTGGATCTTCTTTCAAAAACAAAGGTGTTCAAACCATGCTTGATTTGGTAATGGAATTACTTCCTAGCCCAATGGATAAAGAGGGTGTTATAGGTACAAATCCTGATACTGGTGCTGAAATAATGCGTAAACCTAGTGTTGACGAACCTTTCACAGCCCTTGCGTTTAAAATTGCTACAGATCCTTTTGTAGGTCGCTTAGCTTTTATGCGTGCTTATTCAGGAAGATTAGATGCAGGTTCTTATATCCTAAATACTCGTAGTGGAAACAAAGAACGCATTTCACGTATTTTCCAAATGCATGCCAACAAACAAAATCCTATTGATTGTTTAGAAGCGGGTGATATTGGTGCAGCTGTTGGATTTAAAGATATCAAAACTGGAGATACACTTTGCGCCGAAAAATTCCCTATAGTTTTAGAAGCAATGGATTTTCCAGATCCAGTAATTGGATTAGCTGTTGAACCTAAAACGCAGGCAGATTCTGATAAATTAGGTATGGCTTTGGCCAAACTTGCTGAAGAGGATCCTACATTTAAAGTTCATACAGATGAAGATTCTGGTCAAACAGTTATCTCAGGTATGGGTGAGCTTCACTTAGAAATTATTGTTGACCGCTTAAAACGTGAGTTTAAAGTTGAGATCAACCAAGGTGCTCCTCAAGTATCTTATAAAGAAACTATTACTCAAGCGGTTAATCACCGCGAGGTATACAAAAAACAATCTGGTGGTAGAGGTAAATTTGCTGATATCCAGTTTGAATTAACACCAGGTGCGTCAGATAAGCCAGGTTTAGAGTTCATTAACGAAATTGTTGGAGGATCAATTCCAAAAGAATTTATCCCTTCAGTTGAAAAGGGTTTCAAACTTGCAATGCAAAATGGTGTTTTAGCTGGATTTGCAGTTGAGAGTTTAAAAGTTCGTTTGTTTGATGGTTCATTCCACGCAGTGGATTCAGATGCACTTTCATTCGAACTAGCTGCAAAAATTGGGTTCAAAGAAGCATCTCGTAAAGCGAGTCCTGTATTGCTTGAACCGATTATGAAGATTGAAGTAATAACACCTGAAATTAATATGGGCGATGTTATTGGTGACTTGAACAAGCGTAGGGGTCAATTAGATGGTATGGATACTAGAGCAGGTGCATCAGTTGTTAAAGGTAAAGTTCCGTTGGCAGAAATGTTCGGATACGTTACTCAATTGAGAACACTTTCTTCAGGTAGAGCAACCAGTTCAATGGAGTTCGACCACTATGCAGAAGCACCCAAAAACGTACAAGAGGAAGTTTTAGCAAAAGTTAACGGAAAAGCCGCGAAAGCGCATTAATATCATGGTTAGCCAAAGAATAAGGATTAAATTAAAATCGTTCGATCACAACTTAGTTGACAAGTCAGCTGAGAAGATTGTAAGAACTGTAAAGGCAACTGGAGCTGTTGTAAGCGGTCCCATACCATTGCCAACTCACAAGAAGATTTACACAGTTCTGCGTTCGCCGCACGTAAACAAAAAAGCAAGAGAGCAATTTCAATTGTGCTCGTACAAAAGATTGTTAGATATTTATAGTTCAACCGCAAAAACTGTCGATGCTTTAATGAAGCTTGAATTGCCTAGTGGAGTGGATGTAGAAATTAAAGTTTGATAAAATATTATGTCAGGTTTAATAGGAAAAAAATTAGGAATGACCAGCATCTTCGATGCTAACGGGAAGCAAATACCTTGCACCGTAATCGAAGTGGGACCTTGTGTTGTTACACAAGTTAAAACATCAGATATTGATGGATACTCAGCTGTTCAAATTGCGTATGGTGATGCCAAAGAGAAAAACACACCCGCTGCGCTAAATGGAATTTTTAAAAAGGCAAACACAAGCCCGAAATCGAAAATGGTTGAATTTAAAGGCTTTGAACAAACATTAATTGTTGGTCAAGTTTTAAATGTAGACCTTTTTGCTGAAGGTGAATATGTGGATGTTGTTGGTACCAGCAAAGGAAAAGGATTCCAAGGTGTTGTGAAGCGTCACAATTTCCAAGGAGTTGGGATGCAAACTCACGGTCAACACAATCGTTTGCGTGCCCCGGGTTCTATTGGAGCCTCATCTGATCCTTCGAGGGTATTTAAAGGCATGCGTATGGCCGGTAGAATGGGCGGTAAGCGCATCAAACAAACCAATTTGGAAATTTTAAAAGTTCACAAAGATCAAAACTTATTGGTTGTTAAGGGATGCGTTCCTGGCCATAATGGTGCGATTGTATTGATAGAGAAGTAAAATGGAATTAGCAGTATTAAATACCAGCGGATCTGATACAGGACGAAAAGTTACCTTAAATGATGATATTTTTGGTATCGATCCTAACGACCACGCTATTTATTTAGATGTGAAGCAATACTTGGCTAACCAACGCCAAGGTACTCATTCATCTAAAGAAAAGAGCACTGTAAGTGGTTCAACTAAGAAATTGCACAGACAAAAAGGAACAGGTGGATCTCGTAAGGGCTCTATCAAATCTGGTACTTTTGTTGGTGGAGCTAGAATTCACGGACCACGTCCGCGTGATTATAGTTTTAAGTTGAACAAGAAATTAAAGCAATTGGCTCGTAAGAGTGCGCTTGCCTATAAGGCCAAAGAAAACAATATTTCTGTATTGGAAATATTTGCAATGGATGAGCCCAAAACCAAAAATTACCTTAGTTTACTAAGTGGTTTGAACTTTACTAATAACAAAACATTGTTGGTATTGGCAGATTACAATGAGAATATCTACAAGTCTGGTAGAAACTTGCCAAAAGCGAAAGTTATGGCAGCTAAAGATTTGAATACATATGATATTCTGCATGCAGACAAAGTAATATTTGTAGAGAATTCGGTTGAAGTTATTGAGAACATTTTAAATAAGGCATAGTATGACTATTTTAAAGAAGCCTTTAGTAACAGAGAAATTTACTGCTATCAGCGAGAAGCTGAATAAAGTGAGTTTCATTGTAGCAAAAGCAGCTACAAAAACAGAAATTAAAAAAGCTGTTGAAGATACATATAGTGTGAATGTAACAAACGTTAACACCATGATATATGCAGGTAAATCTAAAGCCAGATTCACCAAAAGAGGACATTTCTCAGGAAGTAAACCTTCTTTCAAAAAGGCTGTAATTACATTACAAGAGGGTCAAAAAATTGACTTCTTCCAAAATATCTAATACGAACAATGGGAATCAGGAAATTTAAACCAGTTACACCGGGAACGCGTTTCAGAGCTCAAAATACCTATGAGGAGTTGACGCCGGATTATAAGGTGGAGAAATCACTTATTGTGAGTTTGAAAAACTCTGGTGGTCGTAACAATTCGGGTAAAATGACAATGCGTTACATCGGTGGTGGAAGCCGCAAATTGTATCGTGTTATTGATTTTAAACGTAATAAATTCGGTGTTGAAGCCAAAGTAGAATCTATTCAGTACGATCCTAATCGCTCTTGTTTTATCGCTTTGTTAGCATATACAGATGGAGAGAAGCGTTATATCATTGCTCCTAAAGGATTAGAAGCTGGTCAAACAGTTATCAGTGGAACAGGTATTGCACCAGAAATTGGAAATGCTTTACCTCTAAGTGAAATACCCTTGGGTACTACCGTTCACAATATTGAATTACATCCTGGAAAAGGTGGTCAAATGGTAAGATCTGCTGGATCTGCTGCCTCACTTTTAAATAGAGATGGAAAATACGCAACTGTAAGATTAGCATCAGGTGAAACTCGCCAGATATTAGTTACTTGCTACGCATCTGTTGGTCAGGTTTCAAATCCAGACCATATGAATGAAGTAAAAGGTAAAGCGGGTGCAAATCGTTGGATTGGTAGGAGACCACGTACAAGGCCAGTTGCAATGAATCCTGTGGATCACCCAATGGGTGGTGGTGAAGGTAGAGCCTCTGGAGGTCACCCACGTTCACGTAAAGGATTAAAATCTAAAGGATTCAAAACACGTAGTCCTAAGAAATATTCGAATTCATTTATCATCGAAAGTCGTAAGAAGAAATAACGAGATATGGCGCGTTCATTAAAAAAAGGTCCGTTTGTAGATGTAAAACTTGAAAAGAAAGTTTTCACTATGAACGATAGCAAGAAAAAGTCAGTTATCAAAACCTGGAGTCGCAGGTCTATGATTACCCCTGATTTTGTTGGTCATACTTTTGCTGTACACAACGGAAGTAAATTTATCCCTGTGTATGTAACAGAGAACATGGTAGGCCATAAGTTGGGCGAGTTCGCACCAACCCGTACATTTAAGTCGCATCCTACTAAGAAAGATTAAGAAGAATGGAAGCAGTAGCAAAATTAAATAATTGCCCTACCTCTCCGCGTAAGATGAGGTTATTGGCTGATTTGATCCGCGGTAAACGTGTAGCGGATGCCTTTAATATTTTGGTTTTCAATGCTAAGAAAGAAAATTCTCTTCGTTTAGAGAAGCTTCTTCGCTCAGCAATTGCAAATTGGGAGCAAAAAAATGAAGGAAGCAGAGTTGAAGACAGTGAACTTATTGTTAAAACTATCTTTGTTGATGGTGGTGCAATGGTGAAAAGAATCAGACCTGCCCCTCAAGGAAGAGCGCACCGCATACGCAAGCGTTCAAACCATGTAACTTTAATTGTTGACTCAAAAGCAGCAGTAAAAGTAGTTAGTAATGAATCAATTGAAAAAGCAAATTAAATTAGAATGGGACAAAAGGTTAACCCAATAGGTTTTCGTTTAGGAATTATCAGAGGCTGGGAGTCTAACTGGTACGGAGGCAATAATTTTGCTGAAAAGCTAATCGAAGATGAGAAAATCAGAAAGTATCTGAATGCTCGTATTACCAAAGGAGGTATTGCAAAGATAATTATCGAGCGTACTATCAAACGTGTAATTATTACCATTCATACTTCACGCCCAGGTATCGTAATTGGTAAAGCGGGTTCTGAAGTAGATAAGATTAAAGAAGAAGTAAAGAAGCTTACCAAAAAAGATGTTGCCATCAATATTTTTGAAATTAAGCGTCCAGAACTAGATGCAACGTTAGTTGGCGAATCAATCGCTAATCAAGTTGTAGCCCGTGTTTCTTACAAGCGTGCTGTGAAAATGGCTATCGCTTCAACCATGAGAATGGGAGCAGAAGGAATTAAGGTAATGGTTTCAGGTCGTTTAAGTGGAGCGGAAATGGCTCGTTCAGAATCTTTTAAAGAAGGACGTACACCGTTACATACACTTCGCGCAGACATTGATTACGCTATTTCTGAAGCATTAACTGTTTATGGAAAAATCGGAATCAAAGTTTGGATTTGTAAAGGTGAGGTTTATGGTAAACGTGATTTATCTCCTAACTTAGGATTCAGTAATCCAAACGAAAAAGCAGGTGGCCCATCCGGACGTCCTGATAGAAGAGGCGGAGATAGAAGAGAAGGTGGAAACCGTGGTGGAGATAGAAGAGAAGGCGGAAATAGAGGTGCCGGAGATAGAAGAGAAGGTGGAAATAGAGGCGGAGGAGCCGCTAATAGAAGATAGTAATTAATTAATCGAGAGATAAATAACTGTAGAAATGTTACAGCCAAAAAAGACTAAATATAGGAAGCAACAAAAAGGAAGAGTGAGAGGTAATGCCACACGTGGATTTACCGTATCATTTGGATCATTTGGTTTGAAAGCACTAGATACGTGTTTCCTAACATCAAAGCAATTAGAAGCAGCTCGTGTTGCGTTGAACCGTTTCATGAAACGTGAAGGACAAGTTTGGATCAGAGTATTTCCAGATAAGCCAATGACACGTAAGCCTGCCGAAGTACGTATGGGTAAAGGTAAAGGAGCACCTGAATTTTGGGTAGCTAGATGCCGTCCGGGTACAATTATTTTTGAAGCAGACGGTGTGCCAATGGCAGTTGCCCAAGAAGCTATGCGTTTAGCTGCCCAGAAATTGCCAGTAATTACCAAATTTGTTGTTAAACCTGAATATAGCGAATAATTATGACTAACGCAGAAATCAAGGAATTGTCAAATAAAGAATTGGCAGCTAGGACTAGAGAAGAAAGAGCCGGATTAACCAAATTGGTTTTAAATCATGCGATTTCTCCTGTTGAGAATCCTAATATTATTAAAGAAAACAAAAGGTTAATTGCTCGTTTGTTGACAGAACAAAGGAAACGTCAATTGGCAATTGGTCAATAATCATTGAGTATGGAAAATACAATCGAAGCAAGAAACTTTAGAAAAGTGATCATCGGCAAGGTAGTTAGCAATAAAATGCAAAAAACTATTGTTGTTTCCGTTGAGCGTAAAGTAATGCACCCTAAATATGGTAAGTTCATTAAGATGACTTCTAAGTTTAAGGCGCATGATGAAAAGGATGAATGCGGTATTAACGATATCGTTAAAGTTATGGAAACTCGTCCGCTTAGCAAAGATAAGCGTTGGAGATTAGTAGAAATCATTGAAAAAGCTAAATAATGATACAACAAGAAAGTAGACTTAAAGTAGCTGATAACAGTGGAGCAAAGGAAGTACTTTGTATCCGTGTATTAGGTGGTACCGGCAGAAGATATGCATCTGTTGGCGATAAAATTGTGGTAACTGTAAAATCTGCTATACCATCGGGAACCGTTAAAAAGGGCACCGTTTCAAAAGCTGTGGTAGTTAGAACCAAAAAAGAGGTTCGCAGGTTAGATGGATCATATATTCGTTTTGACGATAATTCATGTGTGCTATTAAATGCACAAGATGAACCTCGTGCAACCCGTATTTTTGGGCCAGTAGCTCGCGAATTGAGAGAAAAACAGTTCATGAAAATTGTTTCATTAGCACCAGAGGTATTATAACATGGAAAGAAAATTTAACAGTCAGGCTAAGCGCCATGTAAAAAAAGGTGATATGGTTCAGGTGATTACCGGTAACGATAAGGGAAAGAAAGGTCGTATTATCGAAATCGTTTCTGATAGCAATAGAGCTATGGTAGAAGGTATTAACATCGTTAGCCGTCATACCAAACCAAATGCACAAAATCAGAATGGAGGCATCATTAAGAAAGAAGCTCCTGTTCATATTTCAAACTTAAAGGTTGTTGACAAATCAGGCAATGCAACCCGCGTGGGCCGCAAGGAAAACGAAAGTGGTAAATTGGTACGCG
>CANKQY010000010.1 GCA_947485745.1 Bacteroidota bacterium | reverse complement strand
AATATTCCTGTATTATGTCATGTTCAAGCATTGTACTTTCATATTTTTTGTTTCTTTGGTGATTAAACTCAATTTCATCCTGAGATAATTCATATTCAAACCCGTTTTTATATAGTTTATATGCTTGCTTCCAGACTAAATCAATATTGACCTTTTCTTTATAGGAGAAATCAATTCTATCAACTAATTCAAAGCATAACCATCTAACAGATCCAGTTTCATCCGTTAAGAATTCATCCTTATTTGTTGAACCAACAAAATTTGCTCGTCTTGGAAGGTTTACCTGCCTTCTGCCATATGGCAATCTGATATTTACATTGCTTCTGCTAATCATACTTTTAAGTGTGTTTATTTCTGCACGATTAAGAGTAGCTAGCTCATCCATATTTACTATAAAATTAGTTGCTAACGCAATTAAACTGTCCTTGTCTGTGCTTATATTTTCGGTGAAATAATCATTTAACTTTGGCGGGCAAAGAAATCTGCAAAAAGTTGATTTTCCGCTGTTCTGCATAGAGTGTACTAATATAAATACTTGTTTGTTGAAAATATTTAAATCTAAAGAACAGGCTACACTTCTGACCATCATTTTTTTAAATTGAGAACGAAACCAAAGATTATCATCGGTCTTCACAAATGATGCTAAATGGTCAATGTAATCAAAAGTATTATCAAATTCTATTAGATCAATACCTTTAAAATATGCAGAGAACGGATCATATTTTGGAATAAAATCGCTAGCAAGTAGGCTTCTCAACTTATTTAAAGAAAAAGAAACATTATTTTTTTGCATGTCCCTAAAAATGGAATCTTCGTTTATATCAATAAAGTTTTCAGTACTGTTTAATATTTTGTATTCCGCTTTGTTTGAAATGGTATTATATCGAATCTCATACTTTTGGATAATAAATCGCTCAGCCATATCCCAAGAGCTTAATTTTTTTTCTAGTATGTATTGTTGGGTAATTTCGGTAATATATTCTGTTCCATATGCACTTTGAATAGTTTTTTCAATTTCATCTGAATTAAATCCATCCTCATTAAATTTATTTATAGAATATTTAAGGCAATCATGTAAATCAATTTTTTCAAATCTACATATACTGCCAAATTCAAATACATAATTATTTCTATTGTTTTCTTCAAATTTAATCATTCGTGATATAAAGAAATTTATATTTCCTAATTTATTGAAAACAACATCCTTTAAACCCCATGCTTTCGAATCTTTACTAGTATAAACATCCTTTAAACCCCATGCTTTCGAATTTTTATTAATATAAATATTTGGATCATAACTTAAAAAAGCGCCTCTTGATACATCCTTACATGCTTTGTCAATTTCTATGTTATATTTATCCTTGTAATAGCTATTTAGTCCATTAAAGAATTTTAAATGGCCGTTTTCATTTCCATCAATTTGAACTAAAATTTTTAATCCATTACCAGATGGACTTATAAATGCAGCAAATGTGTATGCATCTGATTCTAATATTAACTTAGTGGATTTAACATCTTCTAATTTATCAATATCAAGACAAATGACTTTAGAATATTTCAATAAATCTTTTGACTTTCTACTCTTCCCAAAAAGCCCAGAAAATGTGACCATAGGCAGGGATCCCTTTATTTTTTCCTTTTGTGTCTTATCATTTTCTGATCTTAACTGCTCAATCTTTTCTTTTATACCCTTGCCAGATTTTATTGTCTCAATTATTTCTTCAATCAATATTTCTAATGAAGTTTTACTTTCTTTACTTTTATAAAATGAAACAATTTGCACTAATGAACTTTCCATAGTTAATTATTTTTCATTAAATTATATAAATCATTTCTTTTGTAATAAACCTTGCTCCCAACCTTTGAATACGGCAGTAGACCAGACCTTCGTTGCTCATAGAACCATGTTGTTTTTCTATCAAGAAGTTTGCGGGCATCTTTTTCGGAGATAAATTCCCCTAGCATCGCTACAGACTCTGTCTGAGAAGATTTTTGTAATTTTAAATCGTTTAACAATTGTTTGATCTCATCAACCAATTGTGCTGGAACCACAACGAGATTGGTTGGTTCCTGTGAATTGTTATTTTTTATCATAGTGATGCAAAACAACTTCACTCGAAAATTTTAGAAATTCACTTCACGTGAAGTGAATTTTGATTTTCCATTGCAAAACGCTCAGAATGAATCAAATAACTTTTCAATTTTTTTCAATATTTTTTTCTTCTCCTCATTTTCTATCCCACCATTTGTTTTTTTGAAATCCAAAATAACCCTTCGAATTGACTGTTCAGAGTAGTTTGTAACTTCTGCAATTGAAAATGCTAATAGATCCGCACTTGAATGAAAAATATCCCCATTTGCCAATGCTGAAAACAAATATGCTAATTCACGTTGATTTATTTCAGTACCTAATTCAAACTTGCCATATAGCATTTCTGAATCCAATTCATGAATCAATCGAATTACTTTCATGTGAGCCAAACTTAATTCTAAAGGAATTAGCAACCCAGAACCATTTGCATAAAAATGTCCAGTTCTATAATAAAATTCAGAATTGATGGAATTAATAAGAATATCAATTTGATCACCTGAAAATTTCTTACTTGCCGCTTTTTCGCCTCTTTCCTCTATTGTTTGAAGTATTTGGTTAATGAATACAATGCCAGTGGTAACACCATATTGAATCAAAACTATAATTTCCTCTAAAGATAGTCTTTTCGAATCTAAAACTCTTTGGAACGCCTTTTCAACGTCAGTTAATATTTGTTCGTTCTCTTTATTTTCCATGATTTACTTGATTGAATGCGTTTAATACTTCTGAAGTCACTGTGGAAATAAGGATTTTAGCATAAATCTGAGTCGTTCGAATATTTTCATGTCCTAAAATATATTGAACTGCAGATAAACTCACACCCTTATTCAGTAAAATTGTCGCACAAGTATGCCTTGCAACGTGGTGAGTTAAGACTTTATTTATTCCGATTAAATCGCCTACTGTTTTGATATAGGAATTTAATTTTTGATTACTGATTTGTGGCAATAGCCTATTTGTAATTTTTCGTTCTTCATTATCATATTTTTCAAGAATTTGAACTGCAATATCATTCAATGGAATTCGAACCACTTCACTGGTTTTATTTTGCTTCCTATAAATAAAATAATTAACATCTGATACTTGAACATCAGTAGACTTCAAATCCTGAGCATCTGAAAATCGCAATCCTGTATAACAACTAAAAACAAACAAGTCTCTAACTTTATCTAAACTCGGATTTGATTTGAAATTGAATCTTTGCAACTTTAAAAGTTCTTCTTCTGTCAAAAAGTCTCTCTTTGTTGTCACTTGCTTTAATTTGAAATTCTGATAAGGATTCTTTTCTATCAGATTCTGTTTTAAAGCCCCTGAGAGCGTTGTTTTCAACTTTTTGTGATAATTGCTATTAATTGTATTTCTAACTAATTCACGCTTCACTAAATAGGTATCAAATTCCTCAATAAACCTTAAATCAACTTTATCCAATGGCATATCCTTTTTCTTGAATTGTAAAAGAATAAACGCTTCAATACTTTTTAAACAGGATTTATAATGCTTATATGTTCCATGTGATAAAACACCTCTCGCATTTTCAGATTCCATTCGATTTTCAAAAAACTCTAGCAGATTACTAGAAACTTCCTTTTCTTTAAAAAGAAGATCGGCAATTTCACTTGCAGTAAGAATTTGTGGATCTTTCTCCCAAGCAAATTGTAAATCTGTGAGTTTTTGCTCTAATTGATTGATTCTGGTATTTACGGCATGATTGAATTTTGCCCGTTCTTTACTCTCATCCCACTCTTTGGCAAACAATTCATATCCAATGGCACGATTGGTCGTTTTGCGATTCACAGTGATACGCATGTAGATAGGAGCTTTAACATCAGTATTTTCAAGCTCTCTCAGATAGAATCGGTAAGTTATTTTCATTTGGAAAACATTTTTTTAGTTTGGTAAACATTTGGAAAACAAATACCGTTCCAAAGCGAAAAAACCCGAAAAGTTGCGAAATAAAAAAACCCTCAGAATGTTGATTCTGAGGGTTTAAAATTAAAACCGAGTTTTTTCTTGTGATCCCACTGGGACTCGAACCCAGGACCCCTACATTAAAAGTGTAATGCTCTACCAACTGAGCTATAGAATCGTGTTATAGTTTGTAACTGTAACGGGGTGCAAAGATATAATTTCCTGTTTATAGAACAAATCTTTTCTCAAATATTCTATTCTATTGTATTACCTGCTTGAAAACCAATAGAAATAAATATCTCAATTTTCTTTAAACACCAATGTTTCTCCGAATATTTCGGCCATTTCATCAATGGTTATGGCCTCGTCTATACTAAAATCTCCAATTTTTGTGCGGCACAAACTTTCTAAATAAGCACCATTGTTTAATGCCTTTCCAAAATCTCTGGCCAACGACCTGATATAGGTTCCTTTGCTACATGCTATTTCAAAGCCTATATAGGGTAAATGAATATGTGTTATGGTAAATTTATCTACCCTTACTTTACGTGATGGCAACTCAACAGTTGAACCCGCTCTGGCCATTTGATATGCTCTTACCCCATCCTTCTTAATGGCAGAAAACAAGGGTGGTATTTGGTCTAATTCGCCTACAAGCGATTGAGCTGCTGCTTCAATCATTTGAGGGTTAATTTTATCAATGGAAAAAACTTGGTCAATCTCTGTTTCTTTATCCATACTGGGCCTCGTTGCGCCCAAAAAAAACTCACCAGTATAAATTTTAGGCATGCCCATGTATTTCTCAATGTTCTTTGTTTCTTTTCCAATACAAACAATGAGTAGTCCGGTTGCCAATGGATCTAAGGTACCTGCATGACCAACCTTTACCTTTATTTTAGGCAGCAGTTTGTTACTTTGGTTTCGCTTAATTTTGCGAATAACAAAGCGTTGAATTTTCTTGGTAACGTCGAAGCTAGTCCATTTATAAGGTTTATAAACCCTAAGCACACTGCCCTTTTCTAAATTGAGTAAATCTGTCACAAACACAAATTAGACCATTTGTAGGTTATAACCCATAAAATACAATACTAAAATAATGGTACCAACCACAATTCTATACCAACCAAAAAACTTGAAACCATTTTTTGTAAGGTAGCTGATGAAGCCTTTAATGGCGATTAAGGCAACCATAAATGCAACCACATTTCCTATTAACAACAAAGGCAGGTTATCACTGGTAAAACCTACCTCTTTGTGAAACTTTAACATTTTATAAACGGTTGCTGCAAACATGGTAGGCACTGCCAAAAAAAAGGAGAATTCTGCGGCGGCTTTTCTACTCATTTTTTGGCTCAAACCGCCAATAATGGTTGCTGCAGAGCGCGAAACACCGGGAATCATTGCTATTACTTGAAAAAAACCTATGGTTAAAGCTTTTCGATAGGTAACCTCATCCTCCTCTTTTTGCTTGAACCATTTGTCGACAAAAAGGAGAACAATGCCACCCAACAGTAAAGTAATGGCAACCACTACCACATTTTCGAGCAATGAATCAATGAAATCATTCAATAAAAAACCAAGCACAGCGGCGGGTAAAAAGGCTACGGCTAATTTAAAATAGAAATCAAGGGTTTGAAAAAACCGCTTCCAATACAAAACAATCACAGATAAAATTGCGCCAAACTGAATGGCGACGGTAAACATTTTTACAAAATCATTTGTAGCTATACCCATCATTGAGGAAGCAATGATCATGTGACCTGTTGAGGAAACAGGCAAATATTCAGTAATTCCCTCAACAATTGCGAGAATTATAGCTTGAAAAAAATCCATAAATATTGTTGGTTCGAACCTAGTGATTAGTCTTTAGGCCTGCGAATGATGGCGAAAATTTCAATAACAAAGCCCAATAAAACCACAATTGGCGCTAGGGTAACCTTGCGAAAATCGAAAATATCTTCGGTGCCATACATCAACACAAAGCCAATAAAGATTACTACAAGACCGGCAATCATTAAGGTATAGTTCTCTTTACCAAATGCAAATTCCTTTTCTGCGTTCTCTACTTTTTTGATTTTTTCTTTACTCATGGCTGCAATATTATATTTATCTGTTAATTATCCAATCATTTTTGCCCACTCCTTTTCAACTTTAATTTGGGCTCACCCTCAATATAAATCTTCTAAACGTGCAAAAAGGTATTTTCGTGTGCTCAAGAAACTGCTGGTAATACTAATGATTAAGCCTATCAACAATAATACTACATCCATATAAAGCAACATGCTGCTGTGGCTAAATTCTGCCCATTCTGGAATCCAATTGGGTATTAATTGGTTCAAACCGAATAATAAAAAAAGGGTAATGAGCCAGCCATAAAAACCATTTTTGATAGATTGCAAAATAAAAGGCTTGGTAATAAACCAATTTGTGGCACCTACCAATTGCATGCTTTTGATTAAAAAACGTTGGGCATATAAATTTAGTTTAACGGTGTTGTGTATGAGCACTACGGCAATCATTCCAAAAACGGTTGCTAAACCGAATAATATCAAGCTTATAATTCTTAAATTCTTTTGTGCCATATCAAACGCACTTCGCTGGTAATTAACCTCGCTTACCTTGCTCAATCCTTTTAAAAAAGATTCTACTTTAATCAATTCATTGGCTTGGTTAAAATTTTCTTTAACCTTTACCTGAAAGGAGCCCATGAGAGGATTATAGCCTAAGAAATTAACAAAATCTTGCCCCAACTCATTGCTAAAATCAGTAGCAGCTTGCTCTTTGGAAATATAAATCAGGTTTTTTAAAAAGGGTTGTTGTTGAATTTGTTGCTGAATTTGCGCAACCTCTACTTCACTGATAGTGGGTTGCAAAAAAACATTTACTACCATGTTTTCTTTTAAGTAAGTTTCCATGTGTTTTCCACCAATTACCAGAAAACCAAATAGCCCCAACATCAATAAAACCATTGAAATACTTAGTACCGAAGAGATGTAACTAAATTTTTTTTTACGTTTAATAGGTTCACTCACTGAATTTCTTTGCTTTAGCACACAAAAATAAAAATGAAAAGTTCTGCAGCAAGTTTTATTAAGTCACATCTTTGGAAAAGCCTCAGGTTACGTCTAATTTTGAGGACTATAATATAAGGTAGTTAGAGTTTGAAAAATAGTTTATTTTCGACCACTACTATACCAATGAAGAGATTTTACAAGGAATGAGCAAAGAATACAACCACAAAGAAATTGAAGCCAGGTGGCAAAAATATTGGGCAGATCACAAAATATACGAGGTTAAAGAAAGCAATCAAAAACCCAAGTATTATGTACTTGATATGTTCCCTTACCCCAGTGGTGCGGGCTTACATGTTGGGCATCCATTGGGCTATATAGCAAGTGATATTTACAGTAGATACAAGCGTTTAAAGGGTTTTAATGTACTGCATCCAATGGGTTATGATGCCTTTGGTTTACCAGCCGAACAATATGCCATACAAACTGGTCAGCACCCCGCAATTACTACCGAACAAAATATAAAAAGATACAGGGAGCAATTAGATAAAATTGGCTTCAGTTATGATTGGAGCAGAGAAGTAAGAACCTCTGACCCTAATTACTATAAATGGACCCAGTGGATTTTTATTCAATTGTTTAATAGTTGGTATAATCCAAAAACCAATAAAGCTGAACCTATTCAAACCTTAATAGATTTATTGGAAACAGAGGGATTCAAGGGCAGCGATGACCATATTTTAACGGGAGGAATGGAATTTGATTACCCTGCATTTACTTCTGTACAATGGAAAAAATTTAATGAGGCCAACCGCCAAAAAATACTACTTGGATTTAGGTTAGCCTATTTGAGCGAAGCATACGTAAATTGGTGTCCTGCTATGGGCACTGTTTTAAGTAACGATGAAGTGAAAGATGGGGTAAGTGAAAGAGGTGGCTACCCTGTTGAAAGAAAACTAATGAACCAATGGAGTTTGAGAATTACGGCTTACTCCGAGCGGTTATTACAAGATTTAGATAGCCTTGATTGGACCGAAAGTTTAAAAGAATCGCAAAGAAATTGGATTGGCAAATCGCAAGGTGCCAGTATCTTATTTAGCATCCAAGATCAGCCATTCAATATAGAGGTTTTTACTACCAGACCAGATACCATTTTTGGGGTGAGCTTTTTGGCCATTGCTCCAGAGCATGAAATGCTAGAACAGTTAGTTACGCCTGAGAGAATTGATGACGTTATGGCCTATGTTGAAGCCGCAAAAAATAGAAGTGAAAGAGACCGCCAATCGGATGTAAAAAAGGTGAGTGGAGAATTTACTGGAGCTTATGCACTTCATCCTTTTACAGGACAAGAAGTTCCTATTTGGGTAGCAGATTATGTGCTTGGGGGATATGGCACTGGTGCCGTGATGGGCGTACCTGCGCACGATGCCAGAGACCATAGTTTTGCCTTACATTTTAAGCTTCCTATTCTTCAGGTAATTGATGGCGGTACCAACCATAATTATTTAGAAAGTTCGTTCGATGCCAAAGAGGGAAACTGTGTTAATTCAAGTTTTCTTGATGGTTTGGGAGTAAAAAAGGCTATTAAAAAAGCCATTCAAGAAATAGAAAGCAGGGGCATAGGTAAAGGTAAAACGAATTTTAGGTTAAGAGATGCCATTTTTGGCAGGCAAAGGTATTGGGGTGAACCTATTCCTATTTATTATAAAGATGGCATTCCATATCCGGTAGATGAAAAAGACTTGCCTGTTGTTTTGCCTGAAATTGATAAATTTTTACCTACCGAAACCGGAGAACCTCCATTAGGCAGGGCAAACAATTGGAAATACAAAGGTGAGTACGATTACGAACTTTCTACCATGCCAGGCTGGGCTGGTAGCAGTTGGTATTTTTTAAGGTATATGGATCCTACAAATTCAACCATGATGTTGGCTAAGGATAAGGCTAATTATTGGCAACAAGTAGATTTATACTTAGGAGGCAGTGAACACGCAACAGGACATTTATTATATGTAAGGTTTTGGACAAAGTTTTTATTCGACTTGGGTTTAATACCCATGAATGAACCGGCTAAAAAGCTGATTAATCAAGGGATGATACAGGGAAGAAGTAATTTTGTGTCTAGGGTTGATTGCTTCAAAGGTAAAAATAAGGAATTAAGTTTCTTTGCTTCCAAAAACTATATTGATTCAAATGAAAACATCAAAAATATTCCCATTTTATTTGAACAATTTAACAAACAAAACAATAGACAAATTGGATTAGATTTTACCAAGATCAATGTAGTAAAGCTCAATGTAGATGTAAATTTGGTAGAAAATGATGTGCTCAATTTAGCAAATTTTAAAACATGGCGAACCGATTTTGCTGATGCCATTTTTGCCTTAGAAGATGGAAAATACCATTGCACTTGGGAGGTAGAAAAAATGTCGAAGTCGAAATGGAATGTGGTTACACCAGATTTTATCATCGACCAATACGGAGCGGATACCTTACGAATGTACGAAATGTTTTTAGGTCCATTGGAGCAAAGCAAGCCTTGGAACACCCAAGGAATTGAAGGTGTTCAACGTTTTTTAAGGAAACTTTGGCGCTTATTTTTTGACGCTGAAGGAAAATTAAATATTAGCTTAGAGGCACCAAATAAACAAGAATTAAAAAGCCTGCATAAAACCATCAAAAAAGTTGCAGATGATATTGAAGGATTCTCGTTTAATACCTCTGTAAGTACATTTATGATTTGTGTAAACGAACTCACCGAATTAAAATGTAATAAGCTGGAAGTGCTTAGAGACCTCGCCATCATACTTTCACCTTATGCACCGCATATTACTGAAGAATTATGGTTACAATTAGGACAAAAGGAAAGCATCACATTTACCAATTATCCGGTTTTTGTTCCCGAATATTTGGTAGAAGATTCATTTTCTTACCCTATTTCTATCAATGGAAAGCACAGAACCAACATAGCGTTTCCTTTAAATATAGACACAAGTGTAATTGAATCTACTGTGCTTGCCGACGAACTTATATTGAAATGGCTAGAAGGTAAAACACCTAAAAAAATAATTGTAGTAAAGGGAAAGATTGTTAACTTGGTAGTTTAGTCCTTGGTCTCAAGCGTCACCCTGAGCTTGTCGAATGGGTTGGTCTAAAGCGTCACCCTGAGCCTGTCGAAGGGGTGAGCCTGTCGAAGGGGTGAGCCTGTCGAAGGGGGGGTAATTAATAAAATATGGAAAATAAAATTGATAGTAAACATGTGAGTGAAATAATAATAAGGCTTATCCTATTATTTGCGGTGCTTTTTTATTGCTTCGAAATCATTTTGCCATTCATCATGCCAGCTCTTTGGGGAATCATTTTGGCTGTTTCGTTGAACCCAATACAGGAGTTTTTTGAAACTCGATTTAAAATGAAACCAACTATAGCAGCAATCATTATTACATTGCTTATGCTATCAATTGTATTGGTTCCATCCATTATATTCTTTGGTTCAGCCATTGATATTATTTTAGAATGGAAATCACATTTTGAGTTAGGTAGCTTTGTGATGCCAGAGGTGCCAGAGTTTATTCAAAATCTACCTGTAATTGGTAAAAAAATTCATGAGTTTTTTAGCCATTTAAATGAAAATCTAGAGGCATTGATTATTAAAAACCAATCAAAAATTATTGAAATATTTAAATCAATTATTGGCATCGTTGTTGGAACAGGCGTAAGTTTACTGCAATTTATTTTCTGCATCATCTTATCGGGTGTGTTTTTAGCCATTGGTGATAGAAACAAATTTTCTGGAGAAGTATTCAATCGCCTTATTGGCCAAGATGGAAATAACTATATTGAGCTAATTGTGCAAACTATTAGAAGTGTTGTAAAAGGTGTTCTAGGAGTTGCCATCATTCAGGCTATTTTAGCAGGAATTGGCTTGTTTTTAGCTGGTATACCTTATGCACCAATATGGACACTCCTCTGCTTAATTTTGGCTATCGTTCAAATTGGTCCGGGACCTATTTTAATTGGTACCATCATTTACCTATTTAATGTAGAATCTACCTTGTTTGCATCTTTATGGTCGATTTACTTTATTGGGGTTGCCATTTCTGATAATATCTTGAAACCAATTTTACTAGGAAAGGGTGCTCATGTGCCAATGCTTGTTATTTTTTTAGGTGTTATTGGCGGATTTATTCTCTCTGGATTTATTGGTTTGTTTACGGGTGCTATTGTTCTTTCTATAGGATACAAGCTATTTCTGTTTTGGTTAAAATCCGATACCCAAGAATTACAAACCATATTAGTAGAAGATAAAGTAGAAGATAAACCAGAAAATATTGCGCCAAAGCCAGACTAGTTAAAAAAGATACCTGGCCTCCATTTTACCAGTATGAATGATAGGCGCTAAGCCAGACTTTCTGCCATCATAACTCATATTAATTTGTAAATTTTGTCCTATTCTTTGTTGAAAATTGATGCCCCATAATTGGTTATTTCCTGTGCTCAACCCCTGCAACATATCATAAGCCAATGGACTACTTACATTGCCTTTAAATTGAACTTGGTACAAATTGTATTTAAAAGAAATTACACCTATTTTAACAAATGAATACCTTAGTTCAGCGCCCATTTCATCCACCTTACTTTTATCTCCGCCTAATTCTGGGAGGTTTACAGATTCGGAATAGGTGTAATTAATGCCAACTCGCCATTTCTGTTGAAATTGATACGTTAGTTTAGGCTTTAATTCTTGGTAGGAATATTGGTAATTATTCTGACTAAAATACTCAGAACTAAACCCCTTTTTTCCTTGATTTACTGCTGCTACCAACGACCAATTTGCACTTAAATTGAATCTTGCCCCAAGGCTATATTCCATTTTATTTCTGCTTTCAAATCCATTGGTCTGTAGGCTTTTAGTTTGTTGTTGGTTCAAACCGAAATCTAAACCATATTTGGGGTTATTGCGGTTAAAAAACAAGGTATTCCTAAACAAAGAATTTAAACTAATTAAACTACTATCTGCCAATTGAAAATTAACAGCATTGGCAAATACATTGATTTGGTTCAACAATACTTTCCTTTCAATACGCATGGCTGCTTGGTCGCTAAAACGATTAAAAAATGCCTTCCAACCAATGGCCCTCCTATTCGAAAATGTATTGATATTGATGGTTTGACTAAACTGTGTATTGTTAACTTTTATCAAGCTTGTTGAGGGTAAAAAAACTTTAATGAAATTGGCAATATTCTTATCTGCGAATGAGGCCAATTGAAATTCATTTAACTGTTGAAATCCATCTTCATTGAAATCTTTCCAAACGTACACACCAAGTCCTGCGGCTACTTCCACATATTGAAAGTCTCTGCGAAGTTCATTACCCGACCCTAATTGAACATAAGTATTGGCTGTAACAAACCGCTTAAAAAAACTGTAATCATACTCTATCCTACTCAATAAAGTTTGCTCTGGTTTTAAATTACTAATTGCAGAATCTAATAACCTAAAATCTCTGTAAGAAACATCTACATTTAATTTGTTAAAATTCTTTTGCAATAAGCCAATACCAGCTTTGGCCTCTTTGGCTAAAGTATGGTCATAAAATACAGCAGCATTTGCTAACTGATCTAAACGAACATTAACCTCTGTAAAATAAGAGAACCTTGTACTATCATTACTTCGCAAAAACAAACCCATTTGCTGGTAACCAAAACTACCTGTTAACAAGCTATCTCCTTTATTGCGAAAGGCACTATTCTCTACCAATATTTTAGTGCCAACATTCACCTTCTTTGCAACCCGGGTATAAACAAAATTTAAATTCTTTACTTCATTTCCATAAGCCAATAAAGTAGTAGATTCCTTTTGTTTACCACTTAAATATTCAAAAGTACCCAATACTTTATTTTTTGTATTGTAAAGGTTTAATCCAAACAAATTCCTATACCCAACAAAGCTTCCAGCACCCTCATTGTAATAACCCAATTGATAATAAATGGAGCCATTCTTTTTATGGTTGTATAACATACGCCAGTTTAAAATATGTTCTAACTTACCAGCATTTGGTTCAGCACTATTGTTTAGCTGCCTGTTCCAAATCCTGTTAAATTCAACATTTCTATACCTTTCAATATACCTAAAATTTTGGTCGGTATACTCATAATTAACATTGCTTTGAATAGTTGCTATTTGCGGTTTAATAGTAAAACTATTTTTAGATTCAACTTTAATGGCATAACCAGCATCATCGCTCTTATTTAATTCACTATATAAATTTTTATCATAAACACTTCGTCCCAATTCAATAGTTAAATTGTGTTCCGGTTTGAACCTAAATTGCGTCCCAATATTTAGCAATTGAAGTTTATTAGGTGCTATTAATTGCACATAAGGCTCGAAGTCGCCTTGAGGAATTCCAGCAATGGGCGCAACCCATAGAAACACCCGCCCATTTGCACCACTTGCACCTTGTTTGTAATTGCCTTTATTTACCCCAACGTAAGAGAACCTTACCTCATAAAAAACGCTATCAAGTGAGGCATCTGTGGTATACACATACACCCCAATAAAACCCAATGTATCCAATTTCCTATAAAGAATTTTCTTGGTATCAAAAGGTACTACTTTGGTTTCACCTAAATATTTTGCCTGAGCCAAATCATCACCTGCATTGGCCAAAACCAATTTATCCGAATCATTTAAACTTTGTTGAAAGGGCTGATTTTTATTGTCTTGTTCGGTAAAGTAATTGAGGTAAACCGATGTTTTTTCAGAATCCCACCGGGTATTTACGCCAAAAAGTGTTCTTGCATAATTTCTATCCGAATATTGAAACTCAACAATGATTCTTGAATACTGCGTAATAAGCCTGCGTGCCATAAAAACAATTTCACCGCTATTGTAATCAACGGTATAGTCATTTTGCTCTCCCCTTATTAATTTTTCACCATCTAAATAAACAGCTTCGGTTCCAGATATAACTATAATAAAAACTTCTCCATTGTTACCGCTAAGGCGGTACGGACCTTGGTTACCTTCTGCACCATTGATAATATTTCTAATAAACCGGCCTCTTGATAAAGCAGCCTGAGCAGCAACTTGCATACTTTGTTTTTTAGGTAAGGCAAATTGAGTTTGGGTCATTAAGCCCCTCGACTTTTTATTGTAATTTAAAAAGTAAGAATCAGTGGGCCTTGTCATTAAGTAATCACCAACCACCAATTTATTTTTATTCTTGCTAAATTGAACATAAACCTGGTCAAAGTCTTGTAGTTCTTGGGTATTTCCTTCTGGCTGAATGGGGTTATTTTCATCACTAATTGTGGCTAAAATATCTACGTCATTGTTTAACCTTCCTGCTAGCTGAAGGTTAAGATTGGCATTTACAACAGCGTTCTGTCCGTTACCCAAACTTAATCCACGCATGATGCTACCACTGGTTGTTAATCCCTCATTCTTTAGCATAGGATCAAACCCACGCTTGCTATAATCATAATTGTATGGATTTACAGATTCTTTAAATTCTGGTTGAATAATATTAGGAGATTTATTTTGATATACCTTAGAAAACGAATAGTAAACAGCAGCATATTGTATGGTAATAATTTTGCCTTTGGGTATGTTTAAATTGATGAGCGTATGATGTAAATAATTTACTCTGTAATTTACTCCCTCAATATAATTGGCTATAAATACAGAGCCTTTTACCAAAATGGCTGTATCTATTAAGATAGAATCTCTATCCAATAGGAAGGTTTGAGTTTTGTTATTTGCTGGATGCTGTGCGTTAGCATTCAATGCAAAACAAAGAATCACTATTAGGTAAAAATGGCATCTCATTCCAACTGCCTTAACGGAAGCCTTACTATAAAAGTTGTTCCTACCCCTACTTCCGATTCAAATGAAATACTACCGCCCCCACTTTCAATCATGCCTTTTACTATTGGCAACCCTAAGCCCATACCAATTACCTTGGTACTAAAATAAGGCATAAATATCTTTTCCCGTTCGGCCATTGCTATGCCAGAACCATTGTCTTGAACTTCAATTTGTATAAAGCCATCAAGCTCCATTACCCTCACCTCTATTTTACCTTTTCTATCCTCAGGTATTGCCTGACAAGCATTTTTAATGAGGTTGGTTAATGTTCTATTTAAGTAACCGGCATCATACCAAAGTACAATAGCTGTTTTATTTTCAAAGATAATTTCACCATCAAAAACTTGTTGCTGTAGGTGTACAATTTCGTCCACCAATTGCGCAACATATATAGGTTCATACTTGGGAGTAGGCATTTTGGCAAAACTGCTAAACTCAGTTGCCAAATCGCTTAAAGTATCAATTTGCGTAATGAGCGTGCGGGTAACTCTTGCAAAGGTTTCTGGCAATTTCGGACTTTTATCATTCCATGCCCTTTCCAAATGTTGCACGCTCAATTTCATTGGAGTAAGTGGGTTCTTTATTTCATGTGCAATTTGCTTTGCTATATCGCGCCAGGCTCCTTCACGTTCACTTTTGGCTAACTTTTCGGCACTCTCCTCAAGTTGATCAATCATTAAATTATACTGCTTCACCAACTCACCAATCTCATCTTTTCTATTCCAATAAATAGGTTCATTTTTCTGCCCAAATGTAGTTTTAGCCATTTGCTTTTGAATGAGCATCAATGGATAAGAAATATTCCGAGAAACAATCCATGCAATAATTCCAATAACCAAAAACATCAATGCATACAAGTTAATGAAGCCAACAATGATGGATGAAATTTCGGTGATTAAATCGGTGCTTTGATAAAAATTAGGCAATTGTGCATAGCCAATCAAACTCTTGTTTTTATCAAAAACTGGTACATAAGCCCCAGTATATTGAAATGTAGCTATCTCTTCATTTTGCAAATACTGCGACTCCTTTAAATTATTTAAATGATAAAAGGCTTTGGCATTCATCAATGGTGCTATAATACCATCATCATATACCTTCTTAATGGTTGAAGTTAATAACTCACCTCGTGGACTAAAGAAAGTGATGTCTGTATTGTAAAAATCCGCAATTTGATTAATGCTGGCCTCTGCATCTGTTTGGCGCTTGCTAAAATTTATATCCTGACTTTCATTTTCAATGGCGCTCACTACATTTCGTATTTTCTTAACTAGCTTCTCATTTTGCTTAATAAAATTCTGGTTACTAATAAAATTTATGGTAAAGTAAGCAGTAACTCCAAGCGTAATAAAAACAATGAAAACTATACCTAGCTGTATCCTTGTTCTAATTAAACTTAAATCGGTATCCTTTATAATTAAAAATAAGTTTACGTGCTTGTGAATCCAAATCCAAATTGCATTTTTATTTAGCCAACTCTGCTTGATCCAAACATTGTTAAACAATAAATACATTAAGATAAAAGCAATGAGTATAAAAGTAAAAAAGGTAAACGACAATGAAAATAAACCGAAAGGCTCATACCAAGCAGCATTTTTTCTGCTCACTACTACAAATAATTGTTCGTTCTCTTTAAACAATAAATGATTATAGCCGCCATCTAAAAATATTTCGCTTTTCCCAGCAATATTGTTCCAAGTAAAAGTAGTGCGGTAGGCAAAATCACCACTCTGACTTATTAATCGCCTATCTCTATATATGGAATAGCTGTAATTATGGTTTCGTTTGTAATTGTTTCTAAAACCATCAATCAGCAACTCATCAAAACGATTTTCATCTTGCAATAGTTTGGGTTGCAAGTGAATGAAAAAATAACCCAAAACTCTCCCTTTATCTTTTATAATAAATTTGCCCAAATACCCTTTTAAATAAGCATTGTTTTTAAGAAAATGAAAGTTTCTATTAATGGTTTTTGAACCTAAATTTTTGTATATATAATCAACCTGTGAATAGCTAAAAATATTTCTTACTTGGTGGTGATTAAAACTTGAATCAAAATCATAAATAGAAATATCATATTTACCCAAATAACCTGAAAAATATAGCTGTCGTAGCTTTTTTACTAATTGCGATTTTAGGGCAATCGGATTTACATAATAGGTTTTAATAATTTTATTTGTAGCAATATTTTTCTCCACGTCTTCCAAAAAATACTCGGCATTCACATCATTTTGCGAGACCAATTTGGCAGCATATAAAAACCTACTTTCTTCTTCCTCCACATTGCTATAATAATAAATAGCCACAGAGGTGAAAATGCTTAGCATTACCACAATAATAAAATATTGTTGAAACCTGTTTAATATGCCTTGGATGAAATGTTTATATACTAGAAAAATTAAGACCAACAAGCTGCTAGCGTATGAGTAGGAATCGTTTCTCTCAAATAAATAATAAACCAAATAGGGATGTAAAAAGTAAAATACCAAACCAACAACCAAAAACTTTTCATAAAAACCCAATCTATTATCCATTAATAATTTATACAACCTCAAGGTCATTTGATAACCTGCTAATAAGAGCATAAATGCCAGTAACAAACCCAATAAAGTGTAGCTATTTATGGCATAAATATTTTTTATATCAAACGAAATCTGAGAGTCGAATACCAAACTTTTAATGCTATTGAAGGCTGCATCTGCAAGCACCATGGTTAGCCATGCAGAAAAGGCTAAGCGTATAAATAATACAACTCTATTATTGCTTTTGTTATAGGAACTATCTCTAATTAAAATTAAAAACCAAAGCAGCAAACTTACCGAAACTATAAAATCGCCTAAGGATGGATGGTAAATGGAAGAGGCATAAATATCGGCACTAAACAATTTTTGGCCATAAATAAATACAGGTAATTTATATTTCAAAAACAACCACCTTGCTGCCTGTGTCAATAACAAAAACAAGGCGCTACCTAAATAAAAATAGGTTGGGATCAACCACCTGCATACTAAATGAAAAAGCCAGGCCGAGATTATAATATTTGCCAAAATCAACAGCTGCAGCCAAAAAGGAGTTATTTTAGGAGCACCAAAAATCTGGATGGAACACATGTATTTCCCTTTCCTATCAAATAAATCGTGAAAGTCTTTTATAGGAGATGGCGTAAATAAGGCTGAACCTAAAAAACCTAAATCTGGGTTAATGTGGTTTTGTATGTATTGATTCTGGAATTGATAATTGGTTTTGAGCTGATAAAATAAGGCAATTTTATAGGAACCTTTCTGCAAAAACGACACCAAATAAGCACCATTATTGGTATTAAGATAAACAAATCCATCCCTTAAGGCACTCAGGTATTTGCTAGAATTAACTGTATTGTCTGTCCACAATACCAATGAATCATTCTTAAATAAATGAACTATAAAGTGTTGCTTGGCTGCAACATCTGCAAAGTCCATCCATTTTCTATTAACCGTTGCCGTATCCCGCAGTAGTTGGTAAATTATATCCTTGCTTTCGGCCTCTTTATCAATAAATACCTGTTGAATCTGTCCATAGTTATTCTGATCTTGTTGGGCTGTATTTTGGAGTATGCCAATTTCTGTGCCCAGTAGCAAGGTTAAAAGCACTAAGCTAATTGCTAGCCAGAGTATATATTTAACTTGGGATTTCAATAAGCTCGCTTAATAAATTGCATTTAATTCAAGGTAATTGCTTACGTAATCTTGAATACCATTCTCCAAAGTTGTAAAAGGCTGGACATACCCAATGGCGGTAATTTTTTGCATGTCGGCTTCCGTAAAATATTGATAAGAATTCCTAATGTCTGTCGGAATGGGAATATAATTTATTTTTACCGGTAGTTTCAATGCAGAAAATATGCCAGTTGCTAGGTCGTTCCATGTCCTAGCTTTGCCTGAACCTAAATTATAAATGCCACTGTTTTTACGATGGTGCATCAAAAACAAACATACATTACATAGGTCCTTTACATAAACAAAATCCCTCATTTGATCGCCATCTTTAAACTCAGGTTTATGACTTTGAAATAAATTTACCTCACCCTTTTGTTTTATTTGATGGTATGCATGCATGATAACACTTGCCATGCGGCCTTTGTGGTATTCATTCGGACCATATACATTGAAGAACTTTAATCCGGCCCAAAAGTAAGGTTGTTGTTCTTGCTCCAAAACCCATTTATCAAAATCATTTTTGGATCGGCCATAAGGATTCATCGGATTTAAACTGGGCAGCTGGGCCTCATCATCTATGTACCCAAATTCTCCCTCACCGTATGTAGCAGCGCTAGAAGCATAAACCAGAGGAATACCTTCTTGCGTGCAATATTTAAATAAATCCTTGCTAAAATCTACATTTAACTCTTTAAAAATAGCCTCATCCCTCTCACTGGTATCGGTTCTAGCACCTATATGAAATACGAATTGAACATCGTGGGCATTCTTACTCATCCATTCAAAAAACTGCATACGCTCTACCTTTGCAGTATATTTTTTGCCTATAAGATTTTTCTCTCTCCCAACAACACCGCCAAAATCATCCACCAAAATTAGGTCGTTAAAATTGTCGGCATTTAAACATGCAACCAAACAGCTACCAATAAAACCCTCGGCTCCGGTTATTACAATCATAATTATAAATAATAAACGAAAGTAAGGAGATTTTCGCGCTTAGCCGAAATATTTTTCTCCCAAGCAAATCTCCCCTCCACCCGCACGTAAGGGCGAATCCGCTGGCTGGCGGACGCCCTCTCCCTAAAGAAGCATATCATGCCGGTACACCACACGTAAGGGCGAAAAACTTTCCTCCCAAGCAAATTTCCCTTCCACCCTCACGTAAGGGCGAAAAATCTTTCGACCTCTCCCTAAGGAAGCAAATCATGCCGGTAAACCGCACGTAAGGGCGAAAAATCTTTCGCCCTCTCCCTAAGGAAGCGAATCATGCCGGTAAACCGCACGTAAGGGCGAAAAATCTTTCGCCCTCTCCCTAAGGAAGCAAATCATGCCGGTACACTGCCGTATATAAGAAACATCCGGGTAACGCGTAAGGGCGAAAAATCTTTCGCCCTCTCCCTAAGGAAGCGAATCATGCCGGTACGCTGCCGTATTTAAGAAACATCCGGGTAACGCAAAAGGGCGAAAGATTTTTCGCCCTCTCCCTAAGGAAGCATATCATGCCGGTCAACCACCGTATTTAAGAAACATCCGGGTAACGCAAAAGGGCGAAAGATTTTTCGCCCTCTCCCTAAGGAAGCGAATCATGCCGGTAAACCACCGTATTTAAGAAACATCCGGGTAACGCAAAAGGGCGAAAGATTTTTCGCCCCTACTATTCCCCGAAATATTCGACGAAATTGTTTTCGGTTTCAATCAATTTGATGCAGTGTAATTTGCCATTTTCAATCTGGGGCTCAATTATTTCCCAGATGGCAACCACAATATTTTCAATCGATGGCATCATGTCCTTGAGGAAATCAACATCTTCATTGAGATTCTTATGATCCAACTTTTCGGTAACCGAATCTTTGATGATAAGCTTCAACTTCTTCAAATCCATTACCATACCCGTTTCCACGTTGGCAACACCTTTGATGGTTACAAATAACTCAAAATTATGACCATGGTAATATTTATTGGAACATTTGCCAAAGAATGCTTCATTCTCCGCTTCAGTCCAATTTTTATTATACAATTTATGCGCCGCATTAAATCGTTCTCTTCTGGTAATGTATACTATTTTCTGTTTTTCTGCCATGCAGTTTGTTAAAAAAATCGCCCGCAAAGATAGCCAAGTTTGTGTTTATACACGAATTTGTTTGAAAAGTAAGGGAGTTTCAATAAATATTATCCAAATTCACTTGTAAATTCGGACCGTAACATACCTCTTCCAAACTTGGTATTCTATCAATAATATTCAATGATTTGAGCTCATTCAAAATAGAAATCATCTGTATTTCATCAATTTCCTCGGTATAGGAATATTCCAATTCGCTAAACCATTGTTTGGCATCTGCTAATTTTAATTGGTAGCGCCATGCCACCATTTGGGTAGCCTCTTTTTCTCTAAATTTAAGCGAATAGCAAGATTCATTTACAACCCCCAAAACCTTTTTCAATAGCAATGGATCTTCCTCAATAAGCTTATTAGAAGCCACTACCGCAAAACAAGGCCAAGGAGTTTTGCACTCTCCCAAAAACCTAAATTCTCCCCTGTCAACCAAAGGTTTGGTCATATATTTTTCCCACATAAACACATCGGCCTCATTAGCAGCTAATGCTTTTCGGGCGCCATCCATATTGCCCACCAAAACAAAATCGGTTTCAGGGTTTATGGTCTGACCCAAAGACCTAGCGTTTACAAAAGCCATCAAATGTGAGCCAGAGCGGAATCTGCTAATGGCGTATTTCTTTCCGTCTATTTGATCCAACGAAGTAATACCATTATTGGTGCCTGTATAAATTCCCCAACGTAGAGGTGAATTTACATAAAACTGAATAATTCTACTAGGATTACCTGCCATAATATCGGCCACAATGCCCTCCGTTAGGGTAATGGCAATGTCTAAATCACCATCACGCAGAGCTTTGCACATGGCACCGGTTCCACCAGGTACATCTTGCCACTGAATGTCTATTCCCTCTTTTGAAAAAAGGCCATTCTCGTAAGCCAAATGCCAAGCTAGGTTAAAATGTTCGGGAACACCACCTACCCTCACCAGTTTTTTCATGCTTTTTTGTTCAAGCAAATCGTCCATAATGTATTATTAATTATTAAAAATTGGCCAAATTAATCTTTCAATTCTTCTCTCGGTTCAAGATAAACAATTATGTTTTCTCCTGATCTTTTTGCTTTGTTTCGCTTTTCCTGATCCAAAGCCAACTCAATAGCCAGATTTAAATCATAACCTAAAAGTAAAATAAAGGTATTGATATAAATGAGCATCATAATAACTATTAATACCCCAATTGAGCCATATACCTTATTATACGAGTTAAAATGATTTACGTATTGGGAGAACCCATAAGTTGTAATTAAGGTAATCAAAGTTGCAAAAATAGCCCCCGTGCTAAAAAAATTCCAATACCGTTTTTTTGCAGGAGCATAAAAATAGATGGCACCCACAATTCCCAAAACAATAAAACCAACTACCAATAAATTAAAGCTTGCTATTAAAGTTGGAATGGTTTTGCTAGGGAAGTATTTTACTTTCTCTAAATAAGATATGAGCAACGTTCCGGTGGTTAACATCAACACCGAAAGCATGATTAAAATGGTAGTAAAAAACGACATGCCAATGGCCACTAATCTTTGCTTCCAAAAAGGGCGAGTCTCCTTTGCATGACTATATTTATTTAATAATACCATCAAACTATGAAACCCATTCGAAGAAAAATAAATAGCAGAAATAAAGCCCAAAGAAAGTAAGCTGCCTCTTTGATTCTTTAAAATGTCATCCAAAGTTTCTCTAATTGTTTCATATACATTTGGTGGCATTGCTTGAGAAATAATGGATAGAATTTCGTCTGGCGTATAGGTGAGTGGCAAATAAGCTATGAGTGTAAAAAAGAAAATTACCGTTGGAAACAAGGCCAAGAAAAAATTAAAAGAAAGCGCCGAGGCCCTGGTATTGATATCACTTTTACCAATATTTCTTATAAAAAATTCTAATACTGCATACAAAGAAACCTCTTTGTTTCCGGGCATACTTATAGCCGCTGTTTTTTTATACAGCCACCTAAAAGGTTTTCCCAAGAGCATCTTTTGACTTTTCATAACCCTACAAAATAAGCTTAATGCTTAAAATATTCGCTTATTTTTTCAATTAATATTTTAGGACTACCGCAAGGTCGGCCTGTTTTCATATCTATGCAAACCAAAGTGGTTTCGCCCTCATTTAACAATACACCAAGTTCATTGTATACCGCATAAAAAAACTCAATGCGCACGGAAGGCAATTCTTTAATAGTGGTTTTTATGGTAAGTAAATCATCGTATTTTGCAGGCTTATGATATTTGCAGTGTAGGTTCAATACAGGCATCATGACTCCATTGTCCTCAAACAATTTATAGCTCAAACCTATTAACCTTAAGGCCTCAACCCTCGCTACTTCATAATAGGTAGCATAATTGCCATAATATACATAACCCATTTGGTCGGTTTCGGCATACCTAACTCTTATGTTAGTTTCTGAACTAAACATATTGTTTTAAAGCCATTTCAGCTATGGTTGATCCTATACTTAAACTAGAAGTAGCAGCTGGCGAAGGTGCATTTAAAATATGAATGGCATGCTGTTCCTCAATAATTTTAAAATCATCTATCAAACCGCCAAACTTATCGCAAGCCTGGGCCCTCACCCCCGCTTCGGCAGGAATTAAATCATCTTCTTGTACTTCTGGAATCAACTTTTGAAGGGCTTTTGTAAAAGCTGCTTTTGAAAACGAGCGGTAAAACTCCCCCAAACCAGTCTTCCAATATTTGACCATTACCTTTCTAAATCCAGGCCAAGCAATCGATTCAAACATTTCTTGCAAATCCACATCACTCATTTTATAGCCTTCGCGCTTAAATGCAAAAACGGCATTCGGACCAGCCTCCACGCCACCATCAATCATGCGGGTAAAGTGTACGCCCAAGAATGGAAAATTAGGATCAGGCACAGGGTATATTAAATGCTTCACCAACGAACGTTTTTCGGGCTTGAGCATAAAATACTCGCCCCTAAAAGGTATAATACGTGTATCAATCGATTTTTGGGTCAAGCCAGCAACCTTATCACTGTATAAGCCAGCGCAATTGATATACATATTGGTTTCAAAATTACGTTGAGCGGTAATAATGGTAGCCGTAGCAGGCGATAAGTGAATGTTCTCCACCTTATGCCCAGTATAAATTTCGCCACCCATTTCTTGAACCAATTCTGCCAATTTTTCGCAAACGGCGGTATAATCAATGATGCCAGTATAAGGAACCTGCATACCAGCAACCACGCGCAAATGGGGCTCAATTTCTAAAGCCTCCTGCTGGTTAATCATTTTTATTTGGTTCAAACCGTTTTCTAGACCCCTTTGGTATAATTTGTTGAGTTCGCCAATTTCATCTTGCGAAGTAGCCACCACCAATTTGCCACACAACTCATAAGGAATGCCGTAAGTATCGCAAAATTCAATGAGCATTTGATAGCCCAAAATACAATTTTTGGCCTTTAAACTACCCGGCTTATAATACAATCCACTGTGAATTACCCCGCTATTATGACCCGTTTGGTGGGCAGCAACGGCATTTTCTTTTTCAATTACAGCCAGCTTTAAACCTGGTTTTTGTTTGAGCATTTGGTAGGCAGTGGCAAGGCCAACTATTCCGCCACCAATAATCACATACTGGTATTTCATGAAACTTAAATCAGGCTGCGAAGATAGAAGAAAATCTGAATAGCTATTGGCGCTAAAATTAAATTTATTCGGTTTGAACCGAGGCGTGGTTTATTGGAATTTTGGGGTTGGATTATAGGTATTGACTTATAAAAAATAAACCTTACCTTAGAGTCATAATTAATCCACTAAGTTTCGCTATGTTACTCACGAAGCGAAGCCGTGCAAAATTACAAATAAAACAGAAGCCCTTAACCCAATCTCAAGCAAAGAAGGTCCCAAACAAGGGACCCCGCCCTCGGAAAAACAAGAAATCACAAGCACCACAAAACCAAATGATTATCTCTAAGAGAATTTATATCTTTTCAGGTCCGAGGGTCCGAATGCCTCTCTCTCCATACAGGAGAATCCTAAAGGAAGAAAAAAATATCATTAAACTAATTAAATAATTAATATTTTTGAATAACAATCAGCAATAAACTGCTATTCTTTGCCAGAAAATATGATCAATTTTTGCCAGCAATATGGGTGGTCAATTTGCTCCGAGATTTTATGGTCAGATACACCGCGATTACCAGCCATGAATACATTAATTAAAAACTTATTTTGCATTTTATATTTTTGTTTTATTTCGCAATCAATTTTTGCGCAAACTGGATTAATTCAAAAAGCAAGTTTCCCTGGTTCAGCCAGAAGATCAGCGAGTGGATTTTCATGTGGTAAATATGGCTACCTAATTGGAGGGGATGACGGAACTTCATATAAAAATGATTTCTGGAGATACTCTATTGACAGTAACAAATGGACACAATTGAAAAGTTTCCCCGCGCCAAAACTCCGCGATGAAATTGACAAGACATTGATCAAAACACTATAATAGTTTAATAATAAATTAGGCATGCATCTCTATGCACCCAGAGAACTGGGGACTCTCCTGAAACTGGATTAAATATCAAATGAGACTAAGCCTCTAATAGAACTGTGTTACGCTTTACTTTTTTCTAATAGTACGCTCAATCCTCCTATTCATTTTTCTGCCCTCGTTTGTTGATTTGTAAACTTATTTAGGTCTGCTAAATGTTTGACCCCATCGGGGTCACATGTCTATAGCAAATCAATATCCCTATAAACATGCGACCCCGAAGGGGTCGAATCTGAATCTATAGTATTGTTCTTAAATTTCATGCATAAAAAAACCACCGAAATTCAGTGGTTTTTTTGTGGAGGCACACGGGTTCGAACCGCGGACCCTCTGCTTGTAAGGCAGATGCTCTGAACCAGCTGAGCTATGCCTCCTTTCTTTCCAGTACTTTCGTAAGGGGAGTGCAAAGATAGGTTTCGACGCTTTAAATCCAAATGTATTGGCAAATTAATGGCAAATAATCTGTGGAGATACCTATATTTACTCATTATCAGTAAATTAAAATGAAGCAATTATTCAAAAAATATTCAAAATATCTCAAACAATGAATATTTACTTATGAAATATAAAAACACGTGCATTTAAGCAAAAAAAAGGCCACTGCAAATTGCAATGGCCTTTTCTATAAGTTAGGAAATACTAGTATTCCCAAAGATCATGTTCTTTTTCAAACAATTCGTTTTTGATTCGCTCACCTTCCAGAATGGCTGCAACACCATTATCCTTATACTCTGCGTAATCTTTAATGTACATATCTTGTTGATTGGCTTCTTTAACAACATAGCTACTAAATAATCTTTGCTCGAACCAATCATCATACGTCAAACGAGCCGCATCATTTTGGCGATTGAATACCTCATAATTGATTAAATAATGGCGTAAATCTAACCCATCATTCGAATGGTATTTGAATACACACAAATCTGCTTCACCTAAATCTACCCCACCTAAACGCATGTTATATCTTGGAGAAATGGAGATGATACGCACAAACATTTGAGAATGCTTCTTATCAAATATCCAATCTTCCACTATTCTAAATTTCATGATGCGCAATTCTGGCAACATTGGATTTACGATAGTATCTAAACGTGTAAAAGTAGGATCATTGGGATCAATAGGTACATCAAAGTATTCTGTATCTGTACCCAATGATAAAAACTTTTCAATTGACATTTGAGTAGACAATGAATCATTTTCATATGGCGTTAATTTACCATCTCGTACGGCATTATACAAAATAATACTCAAAGGATTTTTTGGCCAAGCCATTGGTTGATTTGCTTTTTCGCGGGTGTCAACAACACGTACCACACGTTTAGCGTACATCACATCAGCTTCGCGCAAATAAGGCCAAGCCACAACTTTACGTTCAGTTACTGCTTGTCTGTTGTAGATGAAATCATCATACACTCCTTGAGCAAAGTTGCTGTAGGAAAGCAATAACAAAACAATGATACCTAATAGTTTTTTCATTTTTATGCGTTTCTAATTATTATTGTCTAACCTCTAATACCAATGAGGCTGGAATTGGCACTGCACCAGCAGGACCTTTAGCTTTTATGTTCATCAAAATGATACGATCGCCTGGGCGTGCATTCATTAAGATTGATTTTGCACCAGCAGATAAAGTTTCACCATTACCATTTTCAACTCTAGCACCACCATTTTTAGGCGCATATACTAGGTTCCAGCTAATTGGTGTGAACTTAACTCCTTCGAATGCAAAGTCTTTTAATACGGTTAAAACAAAATTCGATGATTTTAATTGTCCCATCGATACCGAACCTGATTGCTCAATTGAACCCAATTGCGGCATAGGTTTAGGGATTTGACGAACACGGTATTTAGCAAAACCCATAGTTTTGCCTTCAACACCAGCAGAAATGGTTACTTCTCTTACAGAACCATCAACTGTTAACATGTATTCGCCACCACTTCCAACTTTACTTAATTTACCACCATCGCAACGAACATCTACTTTATTTGCCGCAAATCCTGGTACTGAAACTGAAATTGGATTATCTAAACCGATATAAACAACATTCATTTTTGTTGCAGAAATAACTGCTAATGGCGCCAAGGCAAAGAATGAACCTTCTTTTTCATAAGTTTCTTTTTTTCCACTTGAATTGGTTGTAGTAATTACTGCTTTGAATTTGTTTTCACCTTCTTTGCTAGCAGTTACTTCGTATTTACCAATACCACTTTCATTCTTCAACTGATTGCCATTCACAGAAATATTAGCTTCAGATCTAGAACTAGAAGCTGCCAAGAAAATCTCAGCTTGGTATTTATTACCTAAGGTAATGTTAGTACCATTTACAGGAATAATCTGAGGAGTTAATTGATCAATAATCATTACATTTTCAGTCAATGAACCTCTTAAATAATCTAGGATTTGTGATTCTGTATTCTTGATATCATTTTGTGTTTTCGACATCAAAGCCACAACAGCGGCTAAAGGTGTATGTTCAAACATTTCCGATTCCCAAGTTTGAGAAGAATTTTTAGGTGCATCTGTATGAAGATCACTTTTGATCAAATCTTTTTTATCAGCAGGCATAAGAGCTAGTAAATCAGCTTTGATTTTATTAATTTTAGCTTTTACTTCCTCACCTTTCTTTTGATTGATCATTAAATTAGCATGTAATTCTATATTACTTGCTTGCGCTACTTCTTCTTCAGGGTTACCATCTTTTCGACCACCTGCTGCAACTATTAATTGTTCTTTTAATTCAGCAAAATACTTTACACCTTCATCGGCGATTTTCTTTGCTTCAATAGACTTATTAAATGCTGAAGTACCCATAGGGTCGGTAGGAATATCTTTGTGATATCTATCTATAGCTGCAAGGGTAGTTACATTCTTTTTATCGATATTTTCACCTGCTCTATCCATGCTAATCTCCACCATGTGAAAGGACTTCAAGATTTCAGCTGATACGTTTAGCGCTAACAATGCTGTTAACACCAAATACATCATGTTGATCATCTTCTGCCTTACTGTTACTTTACCACCACTCATGTTTTACTATTTCCGTGTTAAAAAGGTTAATTTCGAATTAATTGCGAACGTTCATTGCTGCAAGCATGTTGCCGTATACGCCATTCAATGAAGATAGATTTTTGTTTAATTTATCCATCTCACCTCTGAAATGTTCTGCATTTGCGTTTGTATCATTTAAAATACTAACTACCTTGGATAATCCACCAACAAATTCATTGATACCTTTCAAGTGGTTATTTGATTCAGAAATTTCTAATTCATAGATTGAGTTCAATGAAGCTAAGTTCTTAGTCATTTTTTCAATTTGCGCAGCATACTCACGTGAACCTTCAGATGCATTAACTAATCCTTCCATTGCATTTACTGCTTTGGTATAAGTAGTATTGATACCTGTAAGTGATTCTGCAGCAGCTGTTACATTTTTGGTGTAAGCATCTGTTGCAACTGCAGCGGTGGATAGGTCTTTTAAATTACCTACGTTTTCGCTTAATGTGCGCATGCCATTACCAAGACTATTAATCAAGTCTGGACCAATTTTAGCTTCTTCCATCATCTTATCTAATTGTTGAGTAATGGTTCCTTTATTAGCTGATTTCTTTTCTTTAGGCTCTAAACCCGCTAATTCTGGGTAAACCAAAGTCCAATCTGGCTCTTGATGAGGTGGTTCAAATGCAGAAACAAAGAAAATAGCAGCTTCTGTTAACAAACCCACCATTAACATGGCATCAGCACCAGGCCAATGAAGAATTTTAAAAAGTGCACCAATAATTACAACTGCAGCTCCAATACCATAAGCTTTTGCCATGAAAGACTTAAAGCCTTTACTTTCTAAAAAACTGTTTTTCATTTGATTAAATTTTTAGTGTTAGTTATTTGATTTGATTAATTTTTTATTTTTTATCTCTAATAGAGCGACCTACATAGCTCATAACAGTTCTAAATCCTGTGTATGAGTTGCAGCTATCTTGGTATTCATAGGTACGTGTACCATTTTGAATAAATGCTGCAATATCTTTCCAAGATCCTCCTCTAATTACCTTACGCTTCAATGTTTCATTGTCTTCCTCTCTAGCATCATATTGGTAATCTGAGTTTAAATCATGTGTAAACAAATGAGCAGATTCAGCATGTGCGGTAACAGTCCACTCAGCAACATTTCCACTCATATCATACAAACCATAGTCGTTTGGAAAATAAGATGCAACTCTGATTGGATAAACACCGCCATCGGCGCCATAATCACCTCTACCTGGTTTGAAGTTAGCTAGAGAACATCCTTTTGCATTTCTAACATAAGGACCTCCCCAAGGATACATGGTTTGATCTCTTCCTGCTCTAGCTGCATATTCCCACTCGTATTCTGTAGGTAAACGGAAAGCAGTTACTGTATTTTCTTCATTACCAGCATAGAATGAATTAAAGTGTATGGTTCTCCAATGAGCAAAAGCACGGGCTTGTTTCCAATTTACACCAACTACTGGATAATCGTCATATTTTGGATGCCAATAGTACATGGTAGAAATAGGCTCATTATAAGCATAAGTAAAATCACGCATGAATACCAGAGTATCAGGATAAATCTCTACTATTTCTTCCTTTTTAAAATCTCCTCTGTTTCTCTTATAAGCATCTTGCTTATGCAATTGAGCGGCAGCGTGCAAATCAATGTAATCATATTTGTATTTCAATTTACGCACATCTACTTGTTTGGTTCTGTAGTAAATTTCGTTTCCTTGATAATACATATCATTCACCTCACCATTTTTCATGTCTTCTGGCTCAATTCTCAATTTACGATTGATTTCGTGCTCGCCTGTTTCTTCTTCAGTAACAGGATCAATCAATGGTGTCCAAAATTTATCACCCAATTTTTCACGGAAAATTGAATCCTGAATCTCATCAACAAACTGACGGTATTCATTATTGGTGATTTCAGTTTCATCCATGTAAAATGCCGTGATAGTGATTTGCTTGTTAGGCGATATCATAGAATTAGGGATGTCTTGCTCATTTGCTCCCACGTGAATGGTACCAGAAGGAATGTAAACAGTACCGTAAGGCTGTGGGTGAAACCATGCGCTTCTGAGTCCCACTCCTGTTAATTCACCCTTATCACTACTAAGCCCACAACCTGCAAGGATTGAAGCGATAGCCAAGGAGAAAAACCATTTTAATTTATTTATCATAAGTAAACTTTTAATTACTGCAATGTGGCAAAATTATTAATTCAAAGGAATAATACAAGTTAAAGTTAAATTAATTTGTGAATAAAACGTTAATTAATTGTAATTATTACATAAATCTAGGAGTAAAACGTGAACGAATTACTTTTTCTTTCTTTGGGATAGATACTCCAAAACAGTATCTCAACATGATTTCATGAGATCCTGAACTGTAGTTTATTATTTTTGAGGTAGTAATATCGTAGCTATATCCAACATTTAAACCAAAAGGAAATTCATAACCCACCAATAATACCGCTGCATCCATTGGTCTGAAAGTTACACCACCTCTTATATTCTCATTCCAAACTAAAAAGCAATTTAAATCTGCCTGAATTTTTGCTGGGTCTTTCTTCAGTAGGATATTGGGCTGCAATTTCATGGCTGAGTTTAATTGAAACTCACCTCCAGTTACAAAATACAGGTGAATTTTACTATCAATAGTTGTAGAACCAGCTGGAACGTCGTAAGCAATTTTATTTTGATTTAAATGAGTAGCTGATAATCCAGCATAAAAATTATCTATGGCACCTGCCAAATTATCTTTGGTGTAATACAATCCAAAATCAATATCAGGTGCAGTACCACTTACTAAACCTGTTGGTATTTTAGGGTCATTTGGATCATTAGCTCTTAATTTAGTTCCATCTATTGATCTCTGCATAAACCCAACTCCTATGCCTGCTGCAATAGTACCAGCATTTCCTAATGGATGGCGATAGGCCAATGTTAAACGAGGCATAGTCATTGTTTCTTGACCCAATTTATCACTCGCAAAAGTGGCCCCAATTCCAAATCTATTGCCTATTGCAGCATTGATTGAACCAACTAAATTCACAGGTGCATCTCCCCTTGCTACAGAGCCTGTACCAGAGTTATATGTTCCGCCTCCAAAACCCATCCATTGCGTGCGATGAATTAAAGTTGCGCAAATTTTACCGTCTGTTGCCCCAGCAAAACCTGCATTAAAATTCAATTTATTATACATAAACTGACTGTAGTGCGGATCTTGCTGCGCATTGATTTTACTTACCAATGGAAGCATCGCAATCAGAAAAAATACTCTAGTAAACAATATCCTCATTCGATTTAAATTTAATTAACTTCTATATAAACTTATTTACGAATATATAAAATATTTAAAACAAAACGAATAATGTTGAAAATTATGATGAAATTACTGCTTTCTATACACTTTTATAAAGCCTTGTGGTGGGCTTCTATGTGTTTATCTACGGCAGTAATCATAGAGGGAGTTTGTGGTGTAGGTGCTTGTATATTTGCCACCAAACTCGCGTCTAGCATAGCTTTTATGGTTGTTGCTCCAAAGCCTGCAATGAGGGTAGCATTCTGCTTAAAATCAGGAAAGTTCTCGTAAAGCGACCTAATATCGGCAGGACTAAAAAAAGCAATAATATCGTAATTTACATGGGTTAAATCAGATAAATCTGCTGATTTTATTTTATAAAAAAATGCTTCTTTGAATTGAAACTTATTCTTTTTCATGAATTTCTCAATATCCTGCTTGCGCCAATCGCTGCATGGAAACAAATATTTTTCTGTTGGGTGATTTTTGAATAAGGGAAACAACTCAACTTCTGTTCCCTTACCAACAAATACTTTTCTTTTTCTTACTTGTATATATTTTGACAAATAATTAGCAATACTTTCATTTACGCAAAAGTACTTCAAATCAATTGGCACCTCAATTTTTAAATCAGTACAAATCCTGAAGAAATTATCAACCGAATTTCTTGAGTTTAAAATAATAGCTGTGTGATCTAGTATGTTTATTTTTTGTTGCCTAAATTCCTTTCCAACAACTGGCTCAACCAAAATAAACGGCCTAAAGTCCATTTTTAACTTATACTTTTTCTCCAAATCAAACCATGGCGACTTTACACTTTCAGGCCTTGGTTGAGAGATTAGAATACTTTTAATTTTTGCGTTTTTCAATCTACCAGCTATTTAAAAACAACTTAAACAATACTAACCAGGGTAATATTTCCAAAGCGCAAAGATATAAAAATATGTATATAATTTGAATATGGGTGTTTTGTGCGGTCATTATCAGGTTTTTAATTTGTCTGTAAACTACTCCAACCAGTATTGTAATCAAAATAACAGCAGAAAACACATTGGCCATTTGCACATTTGCCACAAAAACAAAAAATAGGTTCAAAAAGACAAGCCCTACTCCCAAGAGGTTGTTTACCAATATGGCATTAAATAAGGTGGTGATGGAAAGCGACCTCACTCTAAAAATAAAGCCGATGGCAATATTTAGCAAAATTTTCCCGGCATAAACGGCCAAAAGAACCAGTATTAATTTAAAAAAAAACAGGTAATAATTATCCGTTTCCACCTGGTGATTTATTTGTAATAAAGTAGTTAAAAACAAAGATAAGGAAAGGATAAAATTGATAAATAACCCCAAATTACTTAAGAAATAATTTGCTGTTTTATCAGAGTATTTGGTATAATCGGCTTGCATATCAAATGCCAGCAATAATATTTCATCGAAGCGTTTCACATTCATCGACCTCGTTAATGCCAATAGCAATATGGTAGTAATTAAAATCCAAAACTTCCAGGGTTCATTTTTATCAGTCCTCAACCTAATTGCCTTTAATTGTGGCAAGTCTCTCGATTCCTCCAAATTACTAGAAAAAACAGCGTTTCCAACTACTTTTTCATTTAAAAAAAAGTAATGACGCATGGTTTCATTTGATGCCAAACTATCTAAAATGTTCTTTAACTCTTTGGGCTTTTTGAGGTATACACTATCAATGGTTTGAACCAAGGAATCGGGCACGTTTAAAACTGCATTTGTGTCTTGGGCATGCAATTGCCAAAACCCAAAAACAACTATTAATAAACCGAATATCCTTTTATTCATGAAGCTAAACTAAAAAAAATTAACCAACCCAAAATGTATTTTAGCTCTTTGAAATTCGAAAGGATTGCCTTTTTGTTTTCCTAGGGCATAATAAAGCGAGAAAATTCCAGCGCCTGTTTCTAAATTTAAGCCCGCACCCAAGCCCCATGGCCTATCTGTTACAACGGGATTGAGCACTTCATTTCTATACCATGCTCCATTCCAAAAAAGCAAAAAGCCAGAATTTCGCTGAAACAAATACCTCAATTCAACATTTCCAATTAAGAACTTATTGGCAAAAATACTCTGTTCATCAAAACCTTTGAGTGATTTTAATCCACCAATGCGGAAAAGTTCGTTCAAAAATAGATTTTCATTCTCAATAATGGCTCCTTTTACTTGTGTATGTAGAACCAAATGGGCGGATAGTTTATTGAACACAGACAAATTACCCATGCATTTTACCTGCATACTTTGAAGGTTAATGGAATCATAAATGCTATATTTTGATCCATTACTGCCGGTTAATTCCACTTCATTGATGGCATCGTTTTTGAGAATTCTTTTTACCCCTGCACCTCCCTCAATTTCGAGCAAAATACCTCTGGTGGGATTGAAAAAATAATCCAAGGTAGATTTACGCAAAGCCAATCCCAACAAATCATTTCTCACATCATTTATTATGGGTAATTTTTGGTTATTAATTACATACTGAGTATCGGCGGTTAACAAACTGATATTTTGAGATTGGTAATATAACTTTACATAATTATTACCTGCAAACCTGTATTGTAAGCCTATATTATTTGCAAGTTCGAGCCAAGTGGTATCAAACTTAACCAGTTTAAAGGCATAATCTATTCCTAATTTTGTGTTTAAAAAATAAGGCCATAAAAAATTTATTTGAAGGTCTTGTGAATTGTTTAAGTAACCCCTATAGGCTAATTCAAGGTTTTTACCGGTTCCCATTAAATTCATTAATTTAAGATTGAGGTCACCGGTTATAACCAACTTATTATTTAAATTACTATTGGGCGCAAAGCCAATTACCCCATCAAAACTTGAGGCATTTCTATTGTTAATATATAAATATGGCTTGGCTTTATTGCCATAGAAATAAACGCCCAGCGGCCTTGCTACCTGCAAATAAGACAATTCACTTAACTTAGCATCTAAATTTGTTAGCAAATCTTCTTGGTAAACCATGCCAGGTTTAATAGTGGAATAATTTTGTAAAAAAGACCTCTTTACTTTTGCTGTGCCACCAAAATCAAGGCTATCAAAATAAATAAGTTCATTTTTTACTAAATTAATAGAAGCAGTTATTCCTAATGTATCAATTTCTATTGAATCAAGTTGGATACTCGCAAACGGGTAACCATTATTTTCTGCATAGCTTAATAGTTGGTTCAAACCGATATTTATTTGGATTGCATTAAATGCCTGTTTTTTTTGATTTATTAACCTAATTCCAGAGGCGCCCAACCATTCTGTTGGCACATTACCCTGTTTTAGTTGTGTTAATATATAAGCCTTACCTAATAGTATAGTTACCTGCAGTGTATCGGCAGTTAAACTTCTTTCGCTAGCCGTTGCCAACATAAATGAATTGGAGTAGCATTGAATGAGTACCTGTGAAATTTGTTTTTTTAATGTTGCAGAATCTGCCTTGATTGGTTTTGCAAATTGCTTTTCTAACGAACTATTTTTTGGTTCGAACCTATATTTAATAAAAAATAATGGCTGCGCTTGCAAGATAAATGCGAGTGTACAAAACAAAGATATGGTAAATGCCTTTTTCAATTATTAAAGAAACGTTTAGGAAACTCAAACATTGCAAACGTAATTTGCATATACATTATGGCAGGAATTTATATCCATATCCCTTTTTGCAAACAGGCTTGTTATTATTGCAATTTTCATTTCAGCACGCTATTGATATACAAAGAAAGTGTTGTGAAGGCAATTGCGAAAGAATTATTTTTAAGGAAAGATGAATTAAATGGGCAAAAAATAGAAACGGTTTATTGGGGAGGTGGCACCCCAAGTATCCTATCTGCTAAAGAAATGGATTTGCTTATAGCAGCCATTTATGACAACTACGACCTATCTGAACTCAAAGAATTTACCATAGAAGCAAACCCAGACGACCTAAACAATGATTTTTTAAACTACCTCAAACACGCTCCTATCAATAGATTGAGCATGGGTATACAGAGTTTTGAGGAGGTACATCTTAAACTCATGAACAGGGCGCATTCTGCCAAAGAGGCAATTAAATGTGTAAAAAAAGCACAAGATATAGGCATAGAAAAAATAAGCATCGATTTAATTTATGGCATTCCTGGAATGGATATAGCAACATGGGGAAACAATTTACAAAAAGCCATTCTTTTAGCTATTACGCATATTTCTAGCTACTGTTTAACCATTGAACCTAAAACTGTTTTTGGCCGTAGAACAGAAAAAAAACAACTGTTTATGCCTGAAGAGGGCGAAACATCTATGCAATTTGATGCCTTAATCCATCAAACGGAGGCAGCAGGTTTTGAGCATTATGAGGTTTCAAATTTTGCCAAGAATAAAGATTATGCCATACACAATACCAATTATTGGAATGGAGTTCCATACCTTGGAATTGGTCCTGCTGCACATAGTTATTTTCCGGGAATGAGAATGTGGAACATTGCCAATAACCAACATTATATAAAGGCCTTGGATCAAAACAAATTGCCTCTAGAAAAAGAAATATTAACTACTCATAACCAGTTCAATGAATACCTAATGACAGGACTTAGAACCCAATGGGGAATAGACTTGCAGGTAATTGAGGCTAAATTTGGATTGGTATTTGTTGATTCGGTTCTGAGCAATTTATCGCCCTATTTAAAAAGTGAACAAGCCTTGCATAAAAACAATATCATTACGCTAAGTAAAAAAGGAAGATTTTTTGCAGATGGCATTGCAGCTGCTGCGTTTATAATTGATTAACTAGGGTTTTAGCATAAGGCAACTAGAAAATTCCAAGCTATCTAAGCTAATTTCGCGCTGCAATAAAATATACTGCCCATTTTGACTAACACTCATTCTATTTGCGGCATTTGAAAAACTTTTTTGGTAAACCATGTTGCCCATTGAATCAATTACAGACAACACCGATTGACTCTGAATAGCAGGTGCGAGGAGCAATATGGCCATTTGTTTGTTGCTTGGAATATTATTTATGTATAATTGTTCAATAGACTGAATTGGCATTTGGTGCGAATAAGAAAAACCATTTCTTAAATTTTCAACAAGCAATTTATTGCCGTTTTGAACCGATATTTTTAATGAATCAAATAATTGAGCGGGCATAGCTTTTATAAAAATAACATTGGGCTGAAAGTTTATTTCTTGAAATTCTTTTGCATTCACCTCTCTTTTAACAGTTGCAGAAGCAATGGTTTGTAAGGCCATATCCATTGTTTTAAGAACGGGCTGAACCAATAATGAATAGAGCAAAAAAGGAGCGATAACCAGCAAACTCAAATTCATTAATTTAAACACAAATTGACCTGCTGTTTTTGAGCCAGCAAAATAAATGAGCCAACCAATAAATGCCCCTATGATAGCACTCATAAAACCAAAAGGAAAGAACCACCAAAAATTACTGTATAAGTCGTTTGTTAATCGAAAAAAACTATCCATGGCATTTAAAAAAACATAGCTCATGACAGAAATTGCGTAAAAAACAAAGGCATAAAATAAAATTCCATAAGCTCTTAGCGATGCTTTTTTTTGGAACCTTACCTTAACAAAAAAAAAGAAAAACAAGATGCTTATTACAGCAATACTTAGGAATAAACTATCCATTTCTTGAAGAATGAGCCAGAGAAATTTTGCTTCCATCTTAGTGAGTGAATTTGTCGTTTCTAATTAAAAATTCATTTTCTTCTGAGCTCCAAACGGTGCCACTGGTCTAAACTGAGCTAATGTAACAAACCAAACTGGAATATCGGCCAAGAATGGAATTAAACTAAGAATAAACAAACACTTCATGCAAATTACCAACCAATCTGCCTTAGCTTTCCAAATCCAATTGCGTTCACTTTTTGTTTTTAATACAAAGAATAGACGCACCAATGCAATAATAAAAAAGATACCTGCAACAATCCACAATGCTTGTATGTAAGTTTGAGAAATTTCTTTTAAATTTTGCTCCATTATCATTCAATTATTCAAACCTCAATGCCTCAATTGGGTCTAATTTACTGGCTTTAATAGCTGGATAAAGTCCACTAACCAAACCAACAATTACGCACAATGTTATTCCACTCAACATCCATAACCAAGGAATAATAAACCCTACCCCTACCAAACCTGTAACTATGTTTCCTATAATAATGCCAAAAATAATTCCTCCAATTCCACCAATTTGGCAAATCACCACCGCCTCAAACAAAAACTGCCTGCGTATTGCTTTTTGAGTAGCCCCAATGGCTTTTCTAATGCCTATTTCTCTGGTTCGTTCAGAGACAGATACCAACATAATATTCATTAAACCAATGGCAGCACCTAATAAGGTTATAAAACCTATTACGGTAGCTGCTGCAGTTACATAAGTTAAGTTACTAATTAACTCTTTAGCCACATTATCTGATTTATAAACATTGAAATTCTCCTCTCCCCTAACCGGTATTTTTCTAATTTTCCTAAACACACTGGTAGCCTCTTCTACTGCAAAATCAATGGTGGCAACATCTTTTACAGCAACTGTAATCACACTGCTCATATTGGGCATAGAAAAAGTTTGATAGGCATTTTGTATGGGCACTATCACAATCCTATCACCACCAAAGCCCATGCTTGAGCCTTTGCTTTTGAGTGCTCCAACAACTCTATATTTGGCTCCTCCTACATAAATACTTTCGCCCAAAGGGCTAGTATTAGGAAACAATTTTGTTTTAATATCTGAACCAATTAAGACTATACTACTGGCAGAAACAACCTCCTTTTCAGAAAAATTTCGACCTTGGTCTATTTCATAGCCTGCCACATTAAGGTAATTCACATCGCCGCCCATCACCATTATATTGGGATCAGTTTTAACACCATTATACTTTATGGTACTAGCAAAACTTGCATTAAAAGATAAGGAAGTTGTAGAAGGAAATTTAAATTCAGCCACAAACTTATCGGCCTCTGATTTAGAAATGGCCTTGAATTTTTTATTGCCTTTTGAACCACCAGAAAACTTGATGCCTTGCGACCTGTTTTTGATATTAAAAGTATTGGCTCCCATGCTCGAAAAGCTGTTATTGATACCTGCTTTAATGCCATCAATAGCCGTTAAAATGCCCACCAATGCCATAATACCAATAGAAATAATGAGTGCAGTTATGGTGGCACGCAACCTATTTCCATTGATTGAGTGCAGGGCAATTTTCAGGTTTTCTGTAAATGTCATGATACTAAACTAGGCAATACTTTACTTTTTTCAAGAAATTTAAATCCTTTTCTTCCATTTAAATCTTGGTAATCAATAATCATTCCGGCAAAAAAGAAAATTTGCCCCGCATGATAAATCACCTCCATCCCACTCACCACGGCAAGTCGGTCTTTTTCGGTTTTTTCATCAAAACCAATCAGCAAGCCTTTGTCCTGAGCGTTTTTTTGTCTGATCCCAATGCGCAGGTAATATCCTTCAGGAATCAATAAGGTACTTTTATATTGTTTGATGGCCTCAATTGCCTCAGGCGTAAATTCTATCATTTGCATAAGTGCGCAATTTAATCATTCCCAAGAGAATTGCAGATATTGATTTTTGAATTTAATCAGATCTTCCCCGCAACATCTGTCACACGCATTTTTCCATCTTGGGCAAGCATTTTCAAACCGTGACAGTTGGTCACGGTTTCATTTCCTCCATCATTTTTAAGTTTTCTCCATTTTATGAATTTTTATTAAGTGTTGGGGAGTTGGGGCATTATACCACTTCAACAAAAACTATTTTAAAAATTGGTTCATCTAATCCTTATTTTTCGCAAAAAAAATAGTCATGTTAGATTTTTCACTAGTTACTTTAGCCGAAGTATCTGTTCACCAAATTGGTAACAAAACCAATGGCGAATCATTGATACTTTCGAAAGAAAAAATTGATGATAAGGACGAAAAATTGGAAGAATTACTCTTGCAATATTTTCTCAAACCTTTTGGGCAGCCTGAGTATTTTCACCTTACTTTTAGTAACGACGACCATGAAATGAATCCAGTATATCATTACGCGCATCAGTGTTTTGAGCACCCAAATAGTTTCCATATTCAGAGCATTCATTTGGCCAAACACCTATTTGAAACTGCACTACATCCCAATATTAAATCGGGCGATTTCTATGTAGCCCAATTCAACGACCTTCAATTCAACGGTAGTTTGGTTCAGGCCATTGGTTTATTTAAAGCCGAAACCAAAGACCACTTTATAAAAATGCAAAGGGCTGGAAGTGGCTTTAAAATCAATTACGATAGCGGTACTCCCATTGATAAGCTAGACAAAGGCTGTTTGATCCTAAATATGGAAAGTGAAAAAGGATTTAAAGTTTGTGTAGTTGACAGGGTAAATAAAAGTGCGGAGGCAATGTATTGGCGCGACCAATATTTAAAAATAAAACCTTGTGCAGATAATTACCATTTTACAAGCAACTTTTTAACCTTGGCCAAAGATTTTGTGACCAAGCAAATAACCGAAGAATATCAAGTAGATAAAGCAGACCAAATTGATTTGTTGAATAAATCGGTTGCCTATTTTAAAGACAATGAAAAGTTTAGTCAAAAGGATTTTTCACAAACCGTATTTGGCGACCATGAAGGTTTGATTACATCCTTTAAAGATTACCAAAAACAGGCAGAGACAGAATACGATATAGAAATAAAAGATGGCTTTGAAATTTCGGATCAAGCCGTAAAAAAACAAGCGCGCATTTTTAAAAGTGTACTTAAACTCGACAAAAATTTTCATATCTATATCCATGGAAACAAGAACAATATTGAAAAAGGGGTTGAAGCAGATGGGAGGAAATTTTATAAAATATATTATTCGGAAGAAAGCTAGTTAACAAGCATGAATTACCGGCACAAATTGCAATATCTTTTGGTTCAAAAATTAAAAATTAGCAACCAAGAAGCAAAAAACGCTTTGGTTGGCGGTTTGATCCTATTAGATGATAAAGTAGTTACCGATAATTGTTTGGTTGGCCCTTATCAAAAGGTAAGTTATGGCAAAACCATGGTTCAAGATCCTAGTGAATATAGGTACATGGCCTATTATAAACCTAGGGGCATAGAATGTACTTTAAATTTAGCTATTGCAAATAATTTAGCTCAAGCTTTACCCAAGGAAGCTGCCCATTTATTTTATGCTGGCAGGTTAGACAAGGCCTCGGAAGGACTGTTATTACTGACCAATGATGGCTTTTTATACAATAAAATTATTCAGCCCGAAAGGAAATTACCCAAAGTGTATTTGGTAAAACTTGAGAAACCTTATGCCGCAGATTTTAAAGATAAGATGGAAGCAGGTGTTGAAATACTTGGCACAAAAACCTTGCCTTGTAAAATTGAATTGATAGACCTGACTAGTTTTAAAATTGAGTTAACCCAAGGATTGAATAGGCAAATTAGGCGAATGTGTTTTGCCCTCGGAAATTATGTTACCGAACTTAAAAGAATTAGCATTGGTTCGATTGAATTACTAAAATTGAAACCAGGAAATTACAGACTATTAACTGAGCATGAAATTGAACAGCTACAAAAATTATGATATTGTAAATAAAAAATAAATATTATGTTTGATTAGTAATCAAAAAGCAAATGTTAAAAAAGATACTCATCATCACCGGAATAATTGTTGTAGGTTTAATTATTTTCTTCAATTGGTTCAAAAAGGATACAAAAAAATACAGTCCTTCTGCCGTTACACAAATAAAGGATGGCGATTTAGCCATTACCATTAATTATTGCAAGCCTTTTGCAAAAGGCAGGGTTATTTTTGGCGAGGAAGAGGCCGAGGCATTACAACCATACCGTAAATATTGGCGTTTAGGTGCCAATGAGGCCACTACTTTTGAAAACAACCAAAGCATTATGTTTAACGATAAGGAACTTGCCCCTGGTAAATATTCAATGTATGCGTATCCTGGTGCAACATTGTGGACCATTTGCATTAACAAGGAATGGGACAGATGGGGTGCTCAAGAAGCCAATGCAGAGCAGGATGTTTTTAGAACCGAGGTTCCTTGCAGCAATGAAGCACCATTTGAGGAGCAATTTTCTATTAAATTTGAACCAAAAGATACAACAAATACCTTTCAATTGGTTTTCCATTGGGACAAAACGGAGATAAAAGTTCCGATTAAAAAGAAATAAAAAAGTTTTTTATTGTTCAAATTTTATTTGTCCATTCATTAATTTTTTTTAAGCATGAAGGGCTTGAACAATAATAGCCCCGCATAAAATGCGGGGTTACCAAGGCAGTCGAATATTCCCCAAGCCTGAAGGGCTTGAATTTATTGGAAGAAATCCCTCAATGGAAATAAATAGTAATTTCCTTAAATCCTTTATAAAAAAAACAACAATCCTACTAGGATTAAAATAGGCAGTAAGATTGGGAGGCTGTACTTAAAAATATACTTCCCAAAGCTTGGCATTTTAACTCCAGTTTGTTCTGCGATGGCTTTTACCATAAAGTTTGGTCCATTACCAATGTAAGTCATAGCGCCAAAGAAAACAGATCCAACTGAAAGGGCTTTGAGTAAATTAACACCTTCACTATTCATAAATTGTTGAACATCTGCCACGCTGTTAATGCTTAAATCGGCATTCGATAAAATAAGGGCAAAAACATTGAGGTAGGTTGGTGCATTATCCAAAACGCTGCTAAAAAATCCGCTACTCCAATAGATTAAACTAGGCGACAATACCAATGAATTGCCTTGGGCATGGGCAAAAACCTCCAAAGATTGCAAGGCAGGCATCATACACAAAAAGATTCCAAAGAATAAAAATGCAACTTCTTTGATGGCATCAAAATCGAACTTATTACTTTGCAAGGCTTTTTTATCTGCAAAACGGTAACATAAAAAAGAAGCAGATAGTTGAATCAACTCGCGCAGGTACGACAATTTCTTTCCGTGGTAAGCAATATGAGGCAAGCCATCAATGATATTTGGATCAAGAAAAACGGTAGAGATACCAAGGAACAGCCAAAAAAAATTGCGCTTGCCATTTACAATAATTTTATTGGTGTATGTAGCGCTATTGTCAACATCATCTAAAGAAGTATTTTTCTTTTCAAAAAAATAGAAGATTGTTAAAAGTCCGGCCATTGCTAACAACCAGGGAGCCCAAAGATTTAACATGGTCCAATAAAAAGGAACACCCTTTAAAAAACCCATGAACAATGGAGGATCGCCAATTGGTGTTAACGAACCGCCAACATTTGATACAATAAAGATAAAGAAAATAATGTGGTAGGGCTTTAACCTATATCTATTGATGCGCATAAAAGGGCGAATAAAAAGTACAGAAGCACCTGTTGTTCCGATGACATTGGTTAGCAAACCAGCTAAAAAAAGAAAGGCAATATTTACCCATGCTTTTGATTCAACGTCTACAAATAAGAATATGCCCCCACTGGCAATGTATAAGATAGTGAGAAGGCTAATGAATGAAAGATACTCGGCTAATGTTTCAACGGGTAGGATCAAATCGTTTAATACAATGATGTAATACAAGCCAACCAACAAGCCTAAGCCAATACTAATTTGCTTGTAATAATGGTGCCAAATTTTTGGAAATAGCACAGGCCCAGTTGCAATCATAAGCAACAAAGAAACAAATGGAAATACTACCCAAATGGGAGGTGCTTGAACTAAAATACTTAACAACATGTTGCGAAAGTAATAGGAAAAGGCGAAACTCAATTAAGAAAAAAATGCAAAACTTGGGTTTTAGCTTGTTTTGAAACTGAGGCTTTTTGCATTTTCTTTGCCCCTTTTATATTATAATAGCTAATGCTTATTTCATTGATGGTGTTGCTCAACGGAACTCGATAATAGGCAATTTTTGAAGGGAGATTTTGCCAATTGCGGGTATCGCTATTTTTAACAGAGTTATTCGCAGATCCAGAACTGTTACCAGGGGTATTAGTTTGCTGACCTTCCAAATTAAACCTCTCTTTCATTACCTCGTTCATGGCATAATCCATGTTTATAATTACAGAACCTTTCATTTCAGTTTGGTTCAAACCAACAATTGAATTTGCGGCCATGTAATTTTGCGGTTTAACAATAACCCTTGAGTTCTTGACTGATTGACTTCCACTACTTGTCCATTTGGGTTTTTCATTGGTAATTTTGCCATTAAAAATCCAGTAAATTTCTTGGTCTTTCAAAGGCGCATAACCCTCTTCAACAATTAATATGGCGGTACTATTAATGGTGCTTTTTTCAGCTTGAACCCAAGGATATTTTTTAGTGAAGATTTCAACTCTGTCCTGAAAGCCCATTTTTTTCGACAGCGATAGCACGTCGACCAACAATTGTGTTGGCATTCTTACGCCATAATTCGCGTAACAATAATAATCTTCAAAACATACAAGGGCTTTTTCATAGGCTATCAATGCATTGTTATAGTCGCCCATGGCCTCATAAAAAATACCGCTCGAAAGGGGTATAAAAGGATTAGTAGCATAGCCAACCGGACCAGGATTCATAGGAAACTTTCTGGTATCGAGGTTTTGCATAAGAATATTTAACCTTTTGGCCTCCACAAACGGCTTGTCGTCGCGCAATTTTATGCCACATAAACCCACATAGAAATTGATTAATGGTCGTTCATAATCATTACACATAAATTTGAGATTCCGGGGTGATTTAATGTTTACGGTGTTTACTACACCATAGCTTCCTCTTACCTCCGGAGAATTCTCCCCATAGTAATCTCCAGTTCTTGTTGGAAGTGGAGGGAGCGGACTTCCATCTTTGGTATACCTTTTATCCATGATGTAAGTACTCTCCCCTTTTGAACTGCGATAATGAAAGGTTTTCCAGTCCTCCATGCTCAATTCGGCCTCAATTAAAAGTTTAGAAGCCTCCTCATATTTTCCCATTAAAAAGAGCAATCGTCCTTTTTCTATTTGGTAAAGATTTGCATTAAAGTCCTTCTTGAGGTATTCATTTTTTTCCAATTCGGCTAAACTCTTTGCAAAATCATTTTCGTAAAGTGCATTCAATGAAGTTGTTTGCGTTTGGTAGTAACTAGGTTTAACGCACGAAGCCAATAAAATTAGTAAAATTACAACATATTGTTTCATAAGTATAAAAACTTACACAATAATAAGGCCAAATTTACTTATTTTCGCGCCAATGGACCATATTAGAAATTTTTGTATCATAGCACACATTGACCACGGCAAGAGCACTCTGGCAGATAGGCTTTTAGAATATACCAATACCACTACGCAAAGAGAAATGCAAGCCCAATTGCTTGATAACATGGATTTAGAGCGTGAGAGAGGCATTACCATTAAGAGTCATGCCATTCAAATGGATTATGAGTTAGATGGTAAAAAGTACAAACTGAACCTCATTGATACCCCAGGCCACGTGGATTTTAGCTATGAGGTATCTCGTTCTATTGCAGCCTGCGATGGTGCTTTATTGATTGTAGATTCGAGTCAAGGGATACAAGCTCAAACCATTTCTAATTTGTACTTGGCTATTGACCAAGGTTTGGAAATCATTCCCATTTTAAATAAAATTGACCTTCCACATTCAATGCCTGAAGAGGTAAGTGATCAGATTATAGATTTGATTGGATGTGATTATGAAGATATTTTAAGGGCAAGCGGAAAAACAGGTGAAGGAGTACGCGATATTTTAAAGGCCATTGTAAAAAGAGTACCTGCTCCAAAAGGAGATATCAATGCCCCTTTGAAAGCTTTGATTTTCGATTCAGTATTTAATTCTTTTAGAGGAATCATTGCCTATTTTAGGGTAATTGATGGCGTTATTAAGAAAGGCGATAAGGTTAAGTTTATGTCGAATAACAGCGAATACCTGGCAGATGAAGTAGGTATTTTAGGTTTGAACCCAGAGCCTCGCGCACAAATATCTGCAGGCGATGTAGGTTATATTATTTCTGGAATCAAAGAAGCACGTGAAGTAAAAGTTGGGGATACCATTACACATGTGGATAGGCCAACTACCGAAAATATCAAGGGATTTGAGGAAGTAAAACCGATGGTATTTGCAGGCATTTACCCAGTAGATACAGAAGATTTTGAAGAGTTAAGAGAAAGTATGTACAAGCTACAACTGAACGATGCCTCTCTAACATTTGAGCCCGAATCATCTGCTGCCCTTGGCTTTGGTTTCCGTTGCGGTTTCCTAGGAATGCTCCACATGGAGATTATCCAAGAGCGACTAGAGCGTGAGTTTAAAATGACCGTAATTACAACGGTACCCAATGTAAGTTACCATTGTTACGACAACAAAGGAGTAATGAATGTGGTAAATAACCCAAGTGATTTGCCAGATTCCAATTACATCGCTCATGTGGAAGAACCGTTTATCAAAGCACAAATAATTACCCACGTTGATTATGTTGGACCAATTATGGGCTTATGTTTAGGCAAACGTGGTATATTAAAAGAACAAAAATACCTGACCACTACAAGGGTAGAAATGGTATTCGACATGCCATTGGCAGAGGTTGTTTTTGATTTCTTCGACAAATTAAAAACCATTTCTAAGGGGTATGCTTCTTTTGATTACCATCCTATTGGTTATGTAGAATCTGATTTGGTGAAATTGGATATTTTACTAAACAAAGACAATGTGGATGCCTTATCGGCCATTATCCATAGAGATAGAGCTTATGATTTTGGCAAGCGCATTTGTGAAAAGTTAAGAGAGTTAATTCCTCGTCACCAATTTGAAATTCCTATTCAAGCGAGTATTGGCGCCAAGGTTATTGCAAGAGAAACTATAAAGGCCTTGCGAAAAGATGTAACCGCAAAATGTTATGGAGGAGATATTTCTCGTAAACGTAAGTTATTGGAAAAGCAGAAAGAAGGAAAGAAACGCATGCGCCAGGTTGGTTCAGTAGAAATTCCACAATCTGCGTTTATGGCTGTTCTCAAATTGGATTAAATATCAAAGATTATGAACCTACTGAGCGGAAATGAGGTTTCTCAAAAAATTAAACTAGAAATAAAAGCTAAAGTGGAGGCCATGAGAGCTGCTGGCATGAAAGCACCTCATTTAGCTGCAATCCTTGTTGGCGGAGATGGCGCAAGTATTACTTACGTTGCAGCCAAAGAAAAAGATTGTCATGAAGTTGGTTTTGATTCTACCGTTTTGCGCTTTGATGCCAATACTACTGAAGAAGAATTAATTGCTGAAGTAATTAAAATAAACAATAACCCTGAGATTGATGGTTTGATAGTGCAGTTGCCATTGCCCAAGCACATCAATGAAAAACGCATCACTGAAACAATCAGTTATAAAAAAGATGTAGATGGATTTCATCCCATGAATGTAGGGATGATGTTTATAGGTCTTAAAACATTTTTACCAGCAACTCCTTTTGGCATCATTAAATTATTGGAACATTACAACATTGAAACAACAGGAAAATACTGTGTGGTAATTGGTAGAAGTGATATTGTTGGCAAGCCAATGAGCGCATTGATGTTGCAGAAAAATTGTACTGTTACTGTTTGCCACAGTAAAACGGTTGACCTTGCCAGCTATACCCAAAAAGCAGACATTGTTATTGCCGCAATAGGCAAACCAGGTTTCCTAAAAGGTGATATGGTAAAAGAAGGCGCAGTTGTTATAGATGTAGGCATTACAAGGGTTGAAGATGCCACAGCAAAAAGCGGTTATAGGTTAAAAGGCGATGTAGATTTTGAAAGTGTAGCACCAAAATCTAGTTATATTACGCCGGTTCCCGGTGGTGTTGGCCCAATGACTAGAGTGGGTTTATTGCTCAATACTTTGGAAGCAATTGAGTTGTTTAAATAAAATATAATCTGCCCATCTTGTTTTCACGGCATACACTTATGCCCATTGCCGGCCATCCGTTTTAGTCTTTTTTGGGTATTTAAGGTGATTGTGAACTTTTACAAAATAAATTCTTTGTGTGTAATAACCTAAAAGGTTTGATTGAATTAGCCCCATGTATATACTGAAAACCATGAACTTGAGGCTGTTTATCTATCCTTTTTTAACAGATGCTTGAGCAAGCGTATTATCCATAATTTTAATTAAATATCAACAATATTTTTAATCAACGCAAAAATTCTCATTTTTACAATTCCTTAAAAAAAAGATATGGCCAGAATATTGATTATTGATGATGAAAAAGCTATTCGTAGCACACTTCGAGAAATTCTTGAATATGAAAGCTACCAAGTAGATGAGGCCGCTAATGGCGAAGAGGGATTGCAAAAAATTGAAAATGAGGAATATGACGCTGTTTTGTGCGATGTAAAAATGCCCAAAATGGATGGTTTAACTGTCTTAACCAGGGCAAAAGAAATTGATGAAGACTTGCCTTTTGTTATGATTTCCGGACATGGCAATGTGGAAATGGCAGTTGAAGCAACCAAAAAAGGAGCCTTCGATTTTATTGTGAAGCCGCCAGATTTGAATAAATTGCTCATAACCTTAAGAAACACCATTGACCGCAAGGAATTGGTGATTGAAACCAAGGTATTGCGCAGGAAGGCTTCTAAAACAAGAGATATCATAGGAGAATCGCCTGCCATTAAAAATATCATGGACACTATCGACAAAGTTGCACCTACCGATGCAAGAGTGCTGATAACTGGAGAAAATGGCACAGGTAAGGAATTGGTAGCTCGCTGGGTTCATGAAAAAAGTTTACGTGGAAAAAATCCATTGATAGAAGTGAATTGTGCTGCCATCCCAACAGAGTTAATAGAAAGCGAATTGTTTGGGCACGAAAAAGGTGCTTTTACCTCTGCCATTAAGCAAAGAATTGGCAAATTTGAGCAAGCACACCAAGGCACCATTTTCTTAGATGAGGTGGGCGACATGAGTTTATCGGCTCAGGCAAAAGTTTTAAGGGCATTGCAAGAAAACAAAATTACCCGTGTTGGTGGCGAAAAAGACATTGATGTAGATGTGCGTGTGATTGCGGCTACCAACAAAAACCTTCTCAAAGAAATTGAAAAGGGCACTTTTAGAATGGACTTATACCACCGTTTAAGCGTTATTTTAATTCATGTTCCTTCTTTAAACGAAAGAAGAGATGATATTCCATTATTAGCAGAAAAATTTGTGAAAGAGGTTTGTGAAGACGGTGGCTTGCCTAAAAAAACATTCTTGCCTCAAGCCTTGGAAGAATTTAAGAAACTCAATTTTAGTGGCAATATCAGAGAACTCAGAAACATTGTGGAACGCTTGGTAATATTGGGTCAGCCACGCATTACTTTGGAAGACATACAAAAATTTGCCAACCCAATTAATGCCAGAGATGAAGAGAAATCTATCTACGAACGCTTT
>CANKQY010000009.1 GCA_947485745.1 Bacteroidota bacterium | reverse complement strand
CATTTACTGCTGTAGTTGGCTCAGTGGCAAAACTACCTCCAATTCCATATAAATTTAAGTTAAACGGACTTCTAATGCTATCATTACAATAAATTTTCATGTTTGCAAACCTACTGCCATTGGCTCCTGCAGCAAACAACACATTAACGGTATTACTCGAATTTGCATTGATGCTAATTGGTAAGCCAGTTACTGAATAGTCGCTAGCTGCTAAGCCCGTAAATTTAATGCTATCAATAGTTAAGGCTTGAACCGTTCCTTTATTCTCAATGGTGAAAGCAGTTGTTGCTGCATTCCCAATTACACTTGTTGAACCGGCAACCAAGGAATTAGTGCCACGTTTAACATTTATTGCGGGTGTGGGTGGAGCTGGCGCTGCTTGAATTAATACACTGTCTACGCCCATATTTCCGCCTGGAACGCCCGCAACGCCACCGGGTAATTTGCTAACATAAATAAACCTTACAAACCTACTAGTACTGATAGGATTATCTGTATACCTGCCACCAGTGTAGGTGGTAGTAGTGGTAGCTTTGTTGGTAATGGATCGCATAGTTGTCCATGTGCTACCGTTATCAGATTCTTGGATATCAAACTGACCACCCCAAGCTGCTCCAGCATTTTGAGGACTTAAATAATAACTCATAGGTCCGGGTTTATCGGTAAATTGTATGGAAAAAAACTCACCAGTTGCATCTAATCTGCATGAAATAGCATCACCAATACCAAAGGCATATGTTAGGTTCCCGTTCGTACCTAACCCAAGCGTCCAACCAGCAGGCGGATTTGCTATACCTGGACTACTAAAATTCCAACTTGTAGGCAAAGTGGTTTGCCCAAACGAAATCATTGTTAAAAACAAAAAAGAGCATGTAATGAAAAACTTTTTCATATAAACTGGATAAATTTAAAGTTGCAAGGTAAATCATTCATTGCGCATTTTTAGCCTCCCTTTTTTCGGATAAATTTTTTGAGACAAATAACAGGGCAGAAGCCAATTAACTGGCATTGTCTATTTTTGATTAAACCAACATGAAATAAAATTTAACTGAAAAATAACACGCTATGAACGAAAACCTACTCCAATTTATCTGGCAACACAAATATTTGCTGGAAAATAAGTTAATAAGCAGTCAAGGGAAAACCATTGAAGTTATTAAACCAGGATTACTTAACAGAGATTCGGGACCAGATTTCTTCAATGCCCTGATAATAATTGACAATACAAAATGGGCTGGCAATGTGGAAGTACATATCAATAGCAGTGATTGGAGGAAACACGGTCACCAAAACGACGACGCCTACCATAACGTAATTTTACACTTAGTTTGGCACCACGATGAAGTGATATTTAACCAACAGAATGAAGAAATTCCTACACTAGAAATGAAGCATTTGGTTCAAACCGAAACACTTGAAAAATACAAAGTGCTATTGCTTAAAAAATCCATTATTGCATGTGAACCAATTTTTACCCTTCCTGATCCAGAAATCTTGTGGATGTGGATAGACAGATTAAGCACAGAAAGGTTAGAAAAAAAACACCTGCAAATTCAAATGCATTTGACAAACACAGCTAGCCATTGGGAGGAGGTTTTTTTTAAACAATTAGCCATTTGTTTTGGACAAAAAACCAATGCCAATCCTTTTGAATTATTAACAGCTAATTTAAGCTGGAATTTTGTACAAAAATACTTTCAACAACACCTTTCGTTTCAAGCTTTATTTATTGGCTTTGCAGGCTTTCTAAACCATCCATTGGCCAACAATTACAATTTAACCTTGCAAAAAGAATATGCCTATCTAAGCAAAAAACACGGCCTCCAAAAACTCGATGTTTTAGCATGGAAATTTGGCAAAACAAGACCCGCAAATTTTCCTACCTTAAGGTTGGTACAATTTGCTGAATTGATATATTCAAAACATCATTTTTTTCAAACATTATTAAATTGCAAAACCTATGTAGAATTGGTATCTTTATTTGAGTTAACTAGTCAACAAAAAATTGATATTGGCGATCTCCATCCTAAAGGAAAAGAATCACATTTTGAACCTATCTCCTTGAGCAAGCAATTTATCGAATCAATATTAATCAATGTGGCCATACCCATGGTTTTTTCTTATGGAAAATATACCCAACAAGAATTTTTGTGCAACAGGGCTCAAGAATGGCTGCATCAATTACCTGCAGAGAGTAATCACATCATTACTCTTTGGAAAACATTAGGAATTACTTGTAAAAAAGCAAATGAAACACAAGCAATGATTCAATTAAAGAATTATTATTGTGATCAGAATAAATGTTTACAATGTGCCATAGGAAATCAAATACTCAAGCCAAAAAAGGTTTTGCAATACTAATTTGCTTATTAATTTCAGTTTCGCAATTAGCTGCTCAAAATAAAATTATTTTTATTAATTCTACTCAAGGAAAGCTTATCAGAGCAAAAGAAGGGGATATGCTATCTCTTAAATACAAAGGCTATTTGGGTCAAATCGAAACATTTAAAAACACACTGAGTTTTATAGGCGACAGCTCCTTTACTATAGGTATTCCAATGATGAGTGCAAACGGCATTTTGGGAAATAACATTGAAAAGCAATTTCAATACAAAGAAATTAGATACCAAGACATTTTGGCTTTTAGAAGATCTAGCGTAGGAAGAACTTTACTAAAATCCAGTTTATCCTTAGGAGCGGCTATTGGCTCGTTTCTCTTACTAAATAGTATGTATGAGCGAAATAATGTATCCGATTTTGGTAAAATTGGAATTTCAATAGGAATTGGATTAACTCTAAATATGGTTATTAATTTGAGCCTCCCTGATAAACCAAATCACAAGATGGAAGAAGGTTGGGAAATTAAAGTCATAAAAGAATAAAAGTTTTTTTAGATTTGTTTAAAATAGACAAATGAATAGGATTAAGTTTTTTGTGGAGAAACATGTTTTTGGCGTTTGTTCCTTCTTGGGAGAGAAATTTGGTATTTCTTCTAGCAAGATTAGGCTATATTTTATTTATACCTCATTTATTACCATGGGTTCGCCAATAATTATTTATTTGATAATGGCTTTTTGGATTAATATCAAAAAATATACAAAACCAAAAAGAAACAATCTTTGGGAAATATAAATAGTTGAAAAATTGAACCGAGCAAGAATCATTCTAATTGTATTAAGCATTTATATTTTTGCTGCCTTTGGATGGTGGACATACGCACATTGCAACAATAGTAGAATCATTTACCTACAGCAAAAAGATGTGTTAGAAATGCGCTGTTATAAGGCCACATTTGATATTCAAGGTGCTTTAAACCAAGATCTTTTTGAGGATACTCTTGGCCTCTCAAAATTTTTTGGTGTAAATTACCCAGATTTAGAGGTGGTTTATGTAAATGTAAACGACCCACTAAACAATTTTATGGTGAGGCCAACTTTGCAAAGTTACAAAGACCTAGAAAGCCTTTATAATCGAAAGTTGAGCATGTACATTGCCGAAGGAATAGTGATGATTTTATTACTCCTATGGGGCATGTTGGTAATTTTTAGAAGCTTTAAAAAGGAGTTGTTCTTAAAAAAACTTCAAGCTAATTTCCTACTCTCCATTACCCATGAATTAAAAACGCCTGTTACCGCTATTAAGCTCTACATGGAAACGCTTATGAAGAGAAATATCAATGCAGACCAAATACGCACCATAGCAGATAATTCTTTACAAGAAACAAAAAGGTTACAAGATTTGGTAGAAAAATTATTACTATCGGCGCAACTAGAAAGCCATAAATATACCCTCGAAAAGCAATCAATCAACCTCAGTGAATTAGTAAATGAGATATTAATAAATTTCAACAATACCAGGCCTGATCAACAAAAAATTGAAGCCATCATACAAGATCAAGTAATTATTAAGGGCGATCCAAGCGCTTTAGAAATGATTATCAATAACTTGCTATCAAATGGATTAAAATATGGTGGTGCAAATAGCTTACTGAAAGTTACCTTGAATCAAGCCAATAAAGAAACTACTTTATCTATCTCCGATGAAGGTGAGGGAATTAGCGATGAGGACAAAAAATTGCTATTTAATAAGTTCTACCGAATTGGGGATGAAAACACCCGTAAAACAAAAGGCACTGGTTTGGGGTTATTCATTGTTAAGAATTTAGTTACTTTACACGGTGGTATTATTTCTGTTAGAGATAACCAACCAAAGGGTACAATATTTAAGATTAAATTACATTCAGATGCAGAATAGAATATTATTAGTTGAAGACGAAGTTCATTTGCAACATGCTATCAAGTTAAATCTTGAATTAGAAGGCCATCAGGTGCAGATTTGTGGCACAGGTACTGAGGCTGTAAAAACTTTCCGTGAGCAAAAATTCGACCTAGTGGTACTTGATATCATGCTGCCCGAAATGGACGGCTTAATGGTGTGCGAAAACATTAGAATGTACGATCAAAATATCCCTGTGCTTTTCCTTTCAGCTAAAAATACCCCAGCCGATAGAATAGCAGGGCTCAAAAAAGGTGCAGATGATTATTTAACCAAACCTTTTGAATTGGAGGAACTCATTTTGCGCATCAACAAGCTGATTGAAAAAAGCATGCAAATTAAAACTACCAATGAAAATAAAGTGCCTAAGTTGTTTCATTTTGGCAGCAATTGGATAAACTTTGAAAACCACGAAGCCAACGGCATTTCAGGTCAGTTTGAATTGACCAAAAAAGAATTAATGTTGATGCGTTTGCTTATCGAAAACAAAAATCAAGTAGTTAGTAGAGAACATATTTTAAAAGTGGTTTGGGATTATACTGTAATACCAAATACAAGAACCATTGACAATTTTGTTTTGGCTCTCCGCAAATATTTTGAGGTTGACCCTAAAACACCAATTTATATTCAATCTGCCAGAGGAATTGGCTACCGCTTTGCAGTGCCCGAATTAAAAGAGGCTGAAGCTTAGTTCTTTTGCAAACTCAACTCTTTGATCAAAAATTTGGCTGTGTGGCTCCTTTTTGATTTACATACCTCCTCCGGAGTGCCAACAACTATAACCTCGCCACCATATTTCCCCCCTTCCAAACCAATGTCAATGATATGGTCTGCCACTTTGATCATGTCTAAATTGTGCTCGATAACCAAAACGGTATTGCCTTTATCGACCAGCTTTTGCAAAACATCTAAAAGTACTTTCACATCCTCAAAATGCAAACCAGTGGTAGGTTCATCCAATATATAAAAAGTATTTCCCGTGTCTCTTTTGCTTAATTCGGTAGCTAACTTAACTCGTTGAGCCTCTCCACCGCTTAGTGTGGTACTTTGTTGGCCTAAGGTTATATAACCCAAACCAACATCATTCATAGCCTCAATTTTTCTCAAAATATGCGGGGTATTTTCAAAAAAATGAACAGCTTCTTCAATCGACATATTTAACACATCATTGATGCTTTTCCCTTTAAACCTTACTTCTAAAGTTTCCCTATTATAGCGCTTGCCATTGCACGTTTCGCACTTAACATAAACATCAGGTAAAAAATTCATTTCTATGCTTCGCATTCCCGCTCCTTGACAGGTTTCGCACCTGCCTCCTTTTACATTAAACGAAAACCTTCCTGGCTTATATCCTCTAATTTTTGCTTCTGGTAAATTGGTAAATAAGTTTCTAATATCACTAAACACTTCTACATAAGTTGCAGGATTGCTGCGAGGTGTTCTGCCTATAGGACTTTGATCTATGTCTATTACTTTATCTACATTTTTAAGGCCTTTTACTTCCTTATATGCAAGGGGCTTTTGGTGTGATCCATAAAAATGTTGACGCAATATGGGGTATAGTGTTTCATTGATTAAAGACGACTTGCCACTGCCACTTACACCGGTTACGCAAATAAACTTACCTAATGGAAAACTAACATCTATGTTTTTTAGGTTATTCCCATTAGCCCCTTTAATATCTAATGATTTTCCATTTCCTTTTCTTCGCTCTTTGGGTATTTCAATTGACTTTGTGCCATTTAAATATTGAGCAGTAATTGAATTCGATTTCAAGATATCTTTCATGGTTCCTTGAGCGGCAATATGTCCACCATGCACCCCAGCTCCAAATCCAATGTCTAAAATGAAATCACTCTCTTCCATCATGTCTTTATCGTGTTCAACCACAATAACACTGTTTCCAAGATCACGCAGTGCTTTTAATGAATCAATCAACCTGTTGTTATCCCTTTGGTGCAAACCAATACTTGGTTCATCCAAAATATAAAGAACACCAACCAATTGAGAGCCAATTTGCGTAGCCAATCTTATGCGCTGAGCTTCGCCACCACTAAGGGTTTTGGCAGGCGAATTGAGCGTTAAATAATCAATCCCAACACCTCTTAAAAATGATATCCTTCCTCTAATTTCTTTTAGTATTTCTACTGCAATAATCCGTTGTTTGTTGTCTAATAATTTTTCAATCTGTTCGAACCAATCTCCTAACATTCCAATTTCCATTGAAGCCAATTCAGCAATATTTTTATCACCAATTCTATAATTGAGCGCTTCCTTTTTTAGCCTTGCTCCATGGCATTCCGGACAAGGCTGAATTTCCATAAATTCTTCTGCCCATTTATAAATCGAATCATAACTTTTTTCATGGTAATGCCTTGTTATGATGTTTACCAAACCTTCCCAATTACTGTTGTAGTTTTGGGTGTAACCACTGCTATATTGAAATGGCACCACCAAGGGTTCATCGCTACCATGAAGAATAGCCTCTAAGGCCTCTTTTGAAAACTTTTCAATAGGATCAGCAAAAGAAAATTTATACCTTTTCCCTAATTCCCTTAATTGCAAAAATGTCCAGTTTTCTCTTGCCTCGCCCAAAGGGGCAAAACCACCCTTATTGATACTTAGTTTTTTATTTGGAACGATGGCTTTCTCATCAATAATGCTTTTAACACCTAATCCATCGCAAACCGAGCATGCGCCATAGGGAGAGTTAAAGGAAAAAGTATTAGGCTGAGCCTCATCATAACTAATGCCACTTATTGGATCCATTAAAAATTTACTGTAGTGGTAAACTTTTTCGTCAGAATTATCAAGGAGTACCAAGGTACCCTTTCCCATTTTTAATGCACTCTTTACGCTTTCTCCAATTCTAAAACGGGCACCTTTAGAAGATTCAATGCGATCAACTAAAACCTCTATGTCGTGAATTTTGTACCTATCTGCTTGCATTTTAGCCGTAATATCAAGCACGGTGCCATCAAGTCGCACCTTTGTGAAGCCCTGCTTCCTTATTTGCTCGAATAACTCTCTGTAGTGCCCTTTCCTAGCCTTTACCAGAGGAGCCAATATCGAAATTTTCCTATTTTCAAATTTGCTAACAATTGAAGTAACAATTTGCTCCTCGGTAAACTTTACCATTTTCTCACCCGAAACATAGCTATATGCATCTGCTGCCCTTGCATATAAAAGCCTTAAGAAATCATAAATTTCAGTAATAGTGCCCACGGTAGAGCGTGGATTTTTATTAACGGTTTTTTGTTCAATGGCAATGACCGGCGAGAGCCCGTTTATCTTGTCAACATCGGGTCTTTCCATATTGCCTATGAACTGGCGAGCATAAGCAGAAAAGCTTTCCATGTAACGGCGCTGCCCTTCTGCAAAAATTGTATCAAATGCCAACGAAGATTTGCCACTTCCGCTTAAGCCAGTAATAGTTACAAGTTTATTTCTTGGAATATTTACATCAATATTTTTTAGATTATGTTCACGAGCTCCTAAAATCTCAATCACATCTTCATTTTCAATAATTGTAGAAATTAAATTGATTTTAGTGTCTGATGAAGGTGATTCTGATTGCTTTTTTGCCATTCTATTTAACTTACTGCAAAGAAACAAAGAAATGAATGTTTTGTTACTACGTACAAAAGATATTTATATCAAAGCCCTTATTTATTTAATACTGTCATTGACTAAATATAGCCTTTCATCTCATAAACGAGCAAACCAATCCATTCTTTTATGAGGTATGTCCATAGTTGCAACCCACTATAAGTAGGTAAAAGCGTATTTAAAACGTTCTCTTTACTACGAATACTTCTGATATCGGTGGTATAACCCTCCACATTAAAACCTTGCTTTTCAAAACAAGCAAGCGCTCTTCTCATATGAAAACCTGATGTAACCAATAAATATTTCTTGTTCTTAAAATTTGGGTCCTTCTTTTCAAGCATTTTAGCTGTATATGCAGCATTTTGATAGGTGTTAATCGAATTGGTTTCAATCATAATAGCACTATCTGGAATGCCGCATTTTATCATAAATATTTTAACCAATTCAGCTTCAGGTTTATAGGATCCAAAAATAGTATCTGCTCCTCCTGTGTAAATGATTTTTTCGGAAATTCCCCTCTTAAAAAGGTCAATAGACTGAAGCATCCTGTCATTACCATCAGTAAATACAACCCTCAACTGACCATCCACATTAAAATTTGAAACAAAACCAGAAGGGATAATAATTGCATCATATTGATTTTTTTTGTTTAAAGCTATGGGTTCAACCTCATACAATCCCATTACTGATTGGGCGATCCAAGGATTAGTAAAAAAAACCAACAAACCAAACGCCCACCAGAAATAACTCTTTATTTTTGTAAAAGTGAAAAGCAAAAAAAGAATAATAATTAGGCTAATTGGCGCAACAAGAGCAAATAAAATCTTAGATAAAAAATAGAACATAACTAACTATTAAAAAATTGGTAATAAATAATGCAAACCAACATCCCTATGAATAAAGCCTCCTTTAGCCATCTTCTTTGTGAGCGGATAAAATAATTTGCCATTAAATAACACAAGGAAATGGACATAAAAGTTAAACCAAAAACATACCCTTGATTTTCTGCAAATACAGATATGATTCCGAATAATAAAAGCACCAAAATTATGAGTTGAATGCGTCGGCTTTTTACCTTGTTTCTTAAAAAATTTGCTTGCAACTGAATCACCGAAAAAACGAAAACAGGGATGATAAAAAACCAAATTACCCCTTCTTCCATTGAAATACCTATTAGATTAAAATAATTTTTGCTAAATGAATATTCAAACGATACCAAGAAATCCTTTAAATGATCGGTTATATAAAACAACACGCCCAAAAAGTAGGCCGGCACTATAATACCTATCATCGCCACTAACCAATATCTTAAGTTAAAGGATGTCATATACAAAACACTGATTAAAATGAAAGGCAAATAAATGATTAAGTCATAATCCAATAATATTCCCATCCCCAATAACATACCTGCATCAAAAACCAGAAATAAAGGCTTTGGCGATTCATAAAGGAAACATAAGCGATTAAATAGCAGTATTAAAAAAGTACTAGCTAATAATTGCGGTGAAAGCTGTATTTGCTCTGGATAAATACTATTTAGCAAAATATAAAACAAACCAGGCATCACACTATTCTTGTATAAAATATCATGTGAGCTACTAATGTAATTGATTAACAATGCATGCATCAAAATAAATAAACTTGCAATAACCTGACTTTGATATTTAAAAAGCTGGTTTGTTTTTAACCAATCAAAAATAATTTCAGCAAAAGGGGTATTGATTATAGGCTCCATGGGTGGCAATACAAAAAATGAACTCATTCTAATTAGAATGGTAAATAAAATTAGCCAAAAAAGCGAGAAAACAGAATTTGATCTAAATATTTCTAACACAATAAAATCTTTTAAAAGGTTAAACGCATTAAAGTAAACTGCTTATCCTTTATGGTGGCTCCAATCATTGTATTAGGACCTGTTTGCTTGCATTCACTAGTTATCAATGCCACACTAAAATTACTTGATTTAACGGCAATTCTTTCTTCAGATTTTCCCTGATAATTAACATTATGAGCCATAATATTTCCATCCTTATCAAGCTCTGAATTATAGAGGATAAATATATTATCCTGAGTTGGTATGGTAGTTACTCCAGATATATAGCCACCATCCCCAACAGAACTTTGCCTTTTTCTTATGATATCGCCAAAATGAAAACTACCATCCTTGTTAATAGAAAATAAAGCAACATCGTCATAATTATAAGTAATTCTTATTCCTTCCTGCGGCATATTGTTCATGTAATAATTATATCGCTGTTCAACCCTAGTGTACTTCTCAGCTACCAAGAAAATGCCACCATCACTTCTCGGCACCAATTTTCTTATATAAAAATTCTTCAAATCGGGATTCTTCTTGTCTATTTTACCACCAGTAGCTTTTTGAAGTATAGCCAAATCAATTGGTGCAGCAAATTTCTCCTCAGTACTGCGTTTAGGAATACTAAATCGCTCAAAAAAATAACCATTTACTTCGCTTTCACTACCTACAGAATAAAAGCCCAAAACAGATATGGTTTGATTGAAATTATTAATGCTTAATGCTAACTCTTCAATAAAAATATTTTCATTGCCAATATCGTAGGAAAGCATCCTATCTTCTGCAGGGTAAAATGCATATAGAAAAAAATCTCGATTATCCGCTTTTTTACCTTCCATCTTTGTAGGAAAATCAATTAATACAAAGGCATTTCCATTATTGTCAGATTCAAAATTGGTAATAAAAACATCCTCTGGGCGCTCATTAAGCGTAAATTGCTTGCCAAATTGCTGTTCCATATGGTCGTTGTAGCCATACAAATTCAATTTACACTCACCGGTATTGGTACTTTTGGTTAAAAACATAAGCAGTACTTTTCCCTTACTTGAGCTTGTTTTAATTTGAATCTTTCTTTTTTCAATAAACTGCGATGAACCAAAGGTGCATATTACATTAGGCGATCCAACAGCTTTTAGGGCCAAATCTACCTTTTGATCCAATATATCTATGCTCCCAGTTTGAACATTTTTTGCACTGATAAAAATGTGCAGTTCACCATTTATCAAAAGTACCCTTTCAATATTGCCATTGATGCTAATGGGGGCAGGAACACTGAGCTCTAAGGTTAAATTAGTTTTGTACTTTTCCAAAATTACATCGCTAGAAAAATCAGCATTCTTACAGCGCAAAACAAATAGGCTTGAAGCACTTTCTCCCACTATTTGCGAATACAAATTACGCTGCTTTATCTTCTGTGGATTACCCCACTCAACAGTCTGACTAAATGTGTTTACACCTAGCAATAAAAAGAGAAAAATAAATAACGATCGAAATGCCATTAATTTGCAATGTAATTCAAAAAAGCGAAGATACTTTTTCCACACTATTTTTGAATACAAAATTATTCCATGGGACGAGTAAAATTATTTGATACAGCAAAAAAGAAAGAGGCAGCAGTTTTGGTTGGAGTAATTAATAAAGACCAACGTTTAGAGCAGGCGCAAGAATATTTGGAAGAATTAGCATTTCTTGTATTTACCGCTGGAGGCGTTGTTGAAAAGCAATTTCAACAGCGATTAAACTACCCAAACCCTCGCACCTTTATTGGCGAAGGAAAATTGGAAGAAATAGCTGAATACGTGGTTGCCCATGAAATTGACATGGTTGTTTTTGATGATGAACTCAGCCCCTCTCAATTGCGCAATTTAGAACGTACACTTAAGTGCAAAATTTTGGATAGAAGTAACCTTATACTAGATATTTTTGCTAGTAGGGCCAAAAGTGCACAAGCAAAATACCAAGTAGAATTGGCTCAAGCCCAATATTTGTTACCAAGACTAACCCGTATGTGGACTCACTTAAGCAAAATGAAAGGTGGAATTGGGATGAAAGGTCCTGGAGAAACTGAAATTGAAACCGATAGGAGAAATTTAAGGGAAGTAATTGTAAAATTAAAAGAACGGCTAGATACCATTGACAAACAAGCTGCTACCCAAAGGAGAAACAGAGATGCCAAAACACGAATTTCCTTAGTTGGTTATACCAATGTTGGAAAATCAACCATCATGAATTTATTATCCAAAAGTGATGTGTTTGCTGAGGATAAATTATTTGCTACCCTAGACAGTACCGTTAGAAAAGTAGATTGGCCAGGTGCCTCATTCCTTTTGAGCGATACTGTAGGCTTCATTAGAAAATTACCTCATCAATTGGTAGAGTGTTTTAAATCAACTTTAGATGAAATTAGAGAGGCCGAAATACTTTTACATATTGTTGATGTGAGTCATCCTTCCTTTGAAAATCATATCCATGTGGTAAATGAAACCCTTAAAGAAATTGGCGCCCTAAACAAAACAGTGATCTTGGTTTTTAATAAAATTGATCAATTAACAGAGCCTTTTATTCTTGGTGATGAAACCATAAAAAGCAAACAAGAATACATTGACCAATTAAAGAAATCGTGGATGGCTAAAGAAAATAACCCAGCCATTTTTATTTCAGCCAGTAAGAAACTAAATATTGATGAACTCAAGGAAAAAATCCTCGAAGTAGTAAAATTGGATCAGGCCAAAACTAAAATAAAGCCCAAATTTGAGTACTAGAATAGCATTAAGCTATTTCAAAGCCTCAAATTTTGCACAATTTTTTCTATAAATACTTTTTGCCAAAATTAACATAATGGCTTCAGAGTTATTGGTAGCCTTTCCTACAACTTCGGGCGTATGGTTCCCTCCAACCAAAGCTGTATAAACAATATTCTCTTTCCAAGTATAAATGTTTGAACCAACCGTAATTACTGTTATTGAACCTTGTTCTTTAAAGGTTATGTTTTGCTCTTCTGTTTCAAAACTACTTCCATTTGGATACATCACTCTTGCGGTAAATAAATCATTTCTTTCTGCATTGGTTCTGGTTATCCTGCATGGGCATGAACCAATATGTTGAGATTCTGCCACTCTATCTGTTATAATATTTCTAATTTTCCATTGTCCGCCTTCATTCACTAAAGTGTGAGAAGAATAGGCAAACACATCAGCCAAAACTGTGGTATCTTGCGTATATTTTAGGTTAATGATTGCTGAAATATTGGCTAAATTATTTACCGTTTGATTAAAAACAACCTTTATAATTGTTCCTTTTCCTTTAATATTCAAATCCTTAGTGGCTTTCAAATCACGCATTGTTTCCTCCACATTCCACCTTACTGTTCTCACCCTGCCATTAACATTCTCTGTATTTCTCACAAATAAAAATTCAGCACTTAATAATTTGGTTACCTGATCCAAATTTGGAGAAGGCGAGTTAAAGTAACTGTTTAAGTTAGTATAATATTCATTCAAAACTTCTGTGGCACTAAAAACCTTTTCAGCTGGCTTTGATGCTTCAGCATTGGCCACCATAGGAGGAGGAGGTGGAATGTTTTGTTTCTTTTTATTTTGACCAAAACTAAAAAACACGCCTAAAAAGCCAAAAAGTGATAGTAGTACAATCTTTTTCATAATAATTTTTGCTTAAAATATTTGCAGGCTGCAAGATGGGAAATTACCTAATAAAATCAAAACAAATTTATGAAACTGTGAAAAGATGTAGGCTTATGTTGTGGGAAGTGGCATAATTAATTATTTTCGCAACATCTCATTAAATGAACACTCATACAAACGATATCGAATTAACTGTAGTAATGCCTTGTTTAAACGAGGCAGAGACTATTGAAGTCTGCATAGAAAAAGCCTTTCAATGGATGAATGCCAATTCTGTTGTTGGTGAAGTTGTTATTGGTGACAATGGCAGCACTGATGGCTCTCAAAAAATGGCGGAAGATTGTGGTGCACGTGTAATTGCGGTTCCAAGAAAAGGCTATGGCAGCGCACTTATGGGTGCCATTGAGGCGGCTAAAGGTAAATATGTAATCATGGCCGATAGCGACGATAGTTATGATTTTTCGAACCTGAGCCCTTTTATCAATGAACTCAGAAACGGAAAAGATTTGGTGATGGGAAACCGCTTTTTAGGTGGTATTGAAGATGGAGCAATGCCTTTTCTTCACAGGTATTTAGGTAATCCTGTACTATCATTTATTGGCCGTTTATTTTTTAAATGTCCCGTGAGCGATTTTCATTGCGGATTAAGAGGATTTAGACAAGATATCGTGAATGTGCTTGATTTAAGAACCACTGGAATGGAGTTTGCAAGCGAAATGGTTGTAAAAGCCACAATTTTTAAACTCAATATTTCAGAAGTACCAACCACCCTCAGTAAAGATGGCAGAAGTAGACCTCCACACTTAAGAACGTGGAGAGACGGATGGAGGCATTTAAGGTTTTTATTGATTTATAGTCCCAGGTGGCTTTTTTTATACCCGGGAATCTTTTTAATGCTCATTGGTATAACAATGAGTTTACTTATTGTTAGGGGCCCAATAGGCATTTTTAATCATATCTATTTTGATACCAATACCCTTTTGTATGCGGGTGCCTGCATAATTGTGGGATATCAAGCAGTGAGTTTTGGCGTTTTTACAAGGGTTTATGCCATCCAAGTTGGCTTTCTTCCGGCAAAAGAATCTTTGTCGAAAGTAAATGAATTTGTGACCCTTGAATTAGGTTTAATCATTGGCATCATCATTTTTCTTTCTGGAATGGGAGGAACATTCTATTCACTGTATGTTTGGGGTGAAAGTAATTTTGGGCAACTAGTATATTCTAGTATTTTAAGAATAGTTATTCCAAGTGTTGTTGCCATTATTATTGGTTTGCAAACCATTTTCTCAAGCTTCTTACTTAGCGTACTTTCCGTAAACAAAAAATAGTGGGCAATTTTTATGAAAGCGTTAGATAAATATCTTCAAAAAGCCAGGATCAACAAAGCCAAACAATTTATCAATGGTGGCGATACCGTTCTCGACATAGGTAGTGTAGACGGCGTTATGTTCGACTCTTGGAAAGACGTTATTTCTAAAGGCATTGGCATCGACCCAACACTTAAACAAAAAGTAGAAACAGACCTATATACTCTTTACCCTGGTTATTTCCCTCAGGACTTACCTAAAGGTGAGCAATTCAATGCCATCACTTTACTGGCAGTGCTAGAGCATATTCCAACTCAACAACAAAACCAATTGGCGTTAGATTGTTTTCATTTTTTGAAGCCAAAAGGCAAATTAATCATAACAGTTCCTTCGCCTCAAGTTGATCAAATTTTAGCTGTTTTACTCAAGTTAAAACTAATTGAAGGCATGAGTTTGGAAGAACATTATGGCTATAAACCATCGGATACCGAAACAATATTTTCAGTCCCGCAATTCAAATTATTTCATAAAGAAAAATTTCAATTAGGACTCAATAATTTATTCGTTTTTGAACGTTTGTAAAAACTTTAATACTACTATTACCATGGAAGTAAATACATTATCAGAAGCTAAGGTTAGTGTTTTAATGGATGCAAGAAATGCCGATACTGGCTTTTGGGAGGCTATTCATCAATTTTTAGGGAAAACAAAACAAGATGTAGAATTACTATTTATTGTTAGCCAATCTGCAAGCAACAAAAACAGCGCAGATTGGATTCAAAAGGGTAAAATCAAAGAGCTTTTATTTGATAAAACTAAATCACTCAATTTAAATTTCGCACATTTATTAGATCAAGCTGCAGGTGCAAATACAATAGTTGTTTATCAGCAATTAGCTAGCCCTGGTAATCTGATACAAGCGCTTCAATCAAATAAAAAATTGTTTTCGCCCAACTTGCTTTTGGTAGGGACACAAAATCAAGTTTCAAAAGGGAGCAAACAATCCATTCCGCTTGGAATTAAAATTGGCAACAGCTTAACTCGTTTGTTAACACCCATTCATCAAACAGATGCATACAGCGGTGTTTTGGCTAGTAAAACTGCTAGCATTCAAAATTACTTTAACAATGAATTGGCAGCTGGTGATAATTACCTTCAAACCTTATCATTGGCAAGCTCTTATAAAATTGCAATAAATGAAATTGCAATTCCTGCCGAAAATAGACCTTCAGTATCCTTTGTAAAATTACTTTCGAGTGTATTTACTTTGCGCTATAATTATTTTGTTAAAGATGCTTTCTGGCAAATAAAAAATAAACAAAATAACTGGAGTGATGGCAATAACCCCATTTATCGATTTGCCTATTTCGCAGTATTCCTTATAGCACTTTTTACCATGCCTTTGCTAAGCCAAGATTTTGGTAGCACCTGGGACGAAAAAGCACACAATGATTACTCTCAATTAGCCTATAATTACCTCAGCACTTTTGGTTCAGACACAGCTGCTTTGGCCGAACCAACTAATAGTGCTGATTATATTAGGCAAGCATACAGATTTTACGGTGAACAAATGAATACAATTGCTGCCTTTACTTACAATTGGTTAGGCACAGGTGTTTATGAGACCAGGCATTTTATTAATTCTCTATACGGGCTAATTGGCCTCATTTTTGTTTCGCTAATTGCCTACGAATTAGCAGGCTGGCGAGCTGCTCTTTTGGCCATATTATTTATGTATCTGAATCCTGGCTGGTTAGGTCATAGTATGAATAACCCCACTGATATACCATTTGCAACGGGTTTTGCTTTTGCTGGGTATTTTATTATTAAAGTAATGCGCTCTTTGCCAAAACCAAAATTTAGAGATTTATTTTGGCTAGCTGTTGGCATTGGTATTGGCTTGGCATCACGTGTGGGAGCCTTTTTAATTGTTGCTTATTTAGGGCTGTTCTTAGGGGTAAATTGGCTCGATAAACTAAAAAGCAAGGATGGAAAAGCCATGGCATTGATTATACCTTATGCAAAATTACTGTTGATTATTTCTATTATTGGGTACCTAGTTGGAATTCTAATATGGCCTTATGCATTGGATAACCCATTTACGCATCCTATTCAAGCTTTTACTAAAGCATCTGAAAATGCATTTTACACCAATAATGTTGAATTATTTGAAGGTAATAGAATGTATATGATTACCGGCGCTCCATGGTATTATGTTTTTAAATTCCTAGGCATGGGTAACCCACTTTACCTTATTCTAGGTTTATTTTTGGCTATTGCCTTATTTTCACCATTGAGCAAAAAAATTGGTCTTGGAAATTGGTTGATGTTACTATTCATGACCTTTTTTCCAATCTTATATGCCGAGTATAGTAATCTTAACTATTACAATGGATGGCGCCATTACCTCTTCATTCTTCCGTTTGCTGTACCCTTGGCAGCAATTGCATTTGATTATTTGTTTACATTAAAAAAGCCCATTGCACTTGGTGTAGCAATTTTATTAGGCGCTCTTTATGCTAAACCAGCAATTTGGATTGTGATGAATCATCCCAATGAATATGTTTATTTTAACGAGTTGGTGGGAGGCATAAAAGGAGCATATGGAGATTATGAAACCGATTATTACAGCAATTCATGCAGAGAAGCTGCAGAGTGGATAGCAAAAAAACACCCAAATGACACTTTGGTTGTTGGTATTAATAATGAAACAACTACTGCTTCCTACTGGGCAAAACAAATTAATCCAAGACTAAACTTTGTATGGACCAGGGAAACAGAAGAACAAAAATTAGCTTGGGACTACCTCATTTTAACAAGCAGAACTTTCTCCAAAAACGAACTAGAAAATGGTTCATTCCCACCTAAAGGAACTGTGTATACAGTAGAGGCAGATGGTATGCCATTAGCAGCAGTAATTAAGCGTGAAAACTATAGTATGCCATTAGGGTATTTAGCCACAGATAAACAAAATTTTGATTCAGCTATTTACTATTTTGAAGACGCAGTTAGGTATGCCCCAAAAGATGAAGAAGCATGGCGCATGCTAGGATTTTCACTAATTAATAAAGGGCGTTTAGACAGTGCCGAAACCATGCTTAAAAAGGCCATTGAAATCTACCCTGAAAATTTTACTGCGTATAGCAATTTAGGATTGGTTTATTTTAACAGAAAAGAATTCAAAAAAGCGACTGAGGTTTTTGCCAAAAGCACGCAGTATAAAGAAAATGTAACAGAAAGTTGGTATTACTCTGCACTGGCATATTTAAATCTAGGCGACTACCAAAATGCCATTAAACAACTTGAGATGGCCGTTAAACACAATGCAAATATTCCAGAAGTTTATTACTATTTAGCCAAATCTTATGCTGCTACTGGTAGCCTTCAGAAAGCAGCAGATAATTACCAACTTGCTTTAAGTATGAACCAAAATAATGCCCAAGCTTGGGGAGAATTAAGTGAAGTATTTACTAAATTAAATCAGCCAGAATATGCCAAACAATGCATGGATAGGTATAGCGCATTGGTTGGTAATTAAGGCCTGAACCTACATTTATTAACAGCATTTTTTAAGATTGTCTATTTTTAGCTTAAAGCCGAATCTCTTACTTACCTAAGGATTTGGCTTTTTTGCTTAGTAACAATTTCATAACTTTAGCGTAATCCACCATTCTAACAATCTAAGCCACTGAAAAGACAAGGCTTTTTCACATTAGTTTCGTAGGTGATGATACTGATCAACAATTACGAGCCCATCATTTCTATTGATGATGCATTCATGCAATGTGTGCAAGAGCAAATGGAACTTTGCAAAATTTATGAATTCATTGATCTTCCAGATAATATCAGAAATATTGAAAAAGTAAATAGCGCAATTTTAAGAAACTACTATAGCAATGCTCTTGACAATAACTTATTAGAAATAAAAACGGTAAAATACCTAATAAACAAAAATCTACGAGCAGCGAACATTGCTGAGCGAGCAATAGAACAATTTCAAAAAGCAGAGCAATTTATTAGCGAACAATTGCATGAATCATTAAGCATTGCATTTTTATATCAAATTGAAAAGATTCTTATTGAAGAGCTTTACCAAAACAGCAGCGAAGTAAATTTATTCTCCTTACAAATGGGCAGGATTTCCGAACGCTTGTCTATGGAAACAGAAATTGAGCTAGAGAATTTATTCGAATTCTTGAATAATGATACAGAATTTCATCCAATCATTCAAAGCTGGATGCTACATTTTAAAATCATGTCGCTCCCACTATTTAGTGAGGCAAAATCTAAATTTGCAAGCCTAATCCAATTATTTTGGTTGAAAAAGCACAAAATGGATATGTTCGGTTTAATGAGTCTTGAGCACGAGATTTATATCAACAAGATGGCATACGATCAAATAGTAAATAAAGCCATACAAGGAGAAGAAAATGGCCTAAATGAGCAAATAGCATTTGGGTTGCAGCTTCAACAAATACAATTAGGAAGGTTAAAGGATTTATTTAGGTCGTACTTCCGCAATCAAATTGACTTTGAAAAATTGAATCCTCGTCAGAAAAACATCATGAACTATGTTTTTGAAAGAGGCTATAAATTAAAGGAAATTGATGAAAGTATACTAAACAAGAGACAAAAACTCATTATGTATATCATACAACATAGAGGTTTTATTTCTACAAAAGAACTTGTTAATGAATTTGATTGTAATAGAAAAACCATTCAACGTGATTTCCAATTATTGTTAGACTTAAACTTAGTAACGTCTATTGGGGCTGGGGCTGGCTTAAGGTATTGTATAAACCTCCATGAAAACGGAAATCCGCAACTGGAAAAATACCAGGCGGATTTCGTTCATCAAAATTCTTTGGATACTGTTTTTGAGAACGAAGAACTATAACTCGTCTTCGTTGTAAAAGTAATCCTCGTTGGTTGGGTAATCTGGCCAAATCTCATCAATGGTCTCAAAAGGTTCGCCATCGTCTTCTAACTCCTGCAGGTTTTCAATAACTTCCAAAGGCGCACCAGAACGAATAGCGTAATCTATCAATTCATCTTTTGTTGCAGGCCATGGTGCATCGTCAAGGTAGGAAGCAAGTTCTAATGTCCAATACATAGTAATTCTATTTAATTTTGACGCGAATTTATAAAAAGCTTGGACTTAATAACTAAATTTTTAAAATTCTTTATGATTTTAATGAAACTTACTGATTATTAATATATTCATTTAGTTTTTTTCTGTCAATTTTTCCATTTTCCGTTAATGGAATTGAATTTATCACCCTAAATTTCCGAGGAACGTCATTTTTGAAACCGAGATTTTGCAATTTCAATACTATATCTTGAAACCCCATTTCATCAAATTCCTCCTCCAAGACCAAAATTACTTGCTCACCCAAAACTGGATGCGAAATGCTACTAATGGCAAATTGTTTCTTAATGGGCAATGGGATCATATATGAAATTAATGCCTCTATGGCTTCAGGATTTACCTTAATTCCACCAGAATTAATGATAAAATCTGTTCTACCCAAAAGCTTAAATTCTCCATTATTTAATGCCAATGCCATATCATGAGTTACCAATTCTTTTTCTAAAATAGGACTCGAAATACAAATGCACAAATCGTTGTTTATCCTAATTTGATGTGGCAATATAGCCCTAAAACCAAGGTCCTTATTTATCTCCTTTAATGCAACGTGGCTCAAGGTTTCAGTCATACCGTAAGTATGGTAAGTTTTATTATTTTGCCCTAATAATACCTGAACCAAACTTTCAGGTATGGTTGTTCCTCCAATTAAAATATTCTTTATTTTTTGATACTTATTTTTTGAAAAGGAAGAATGCAACAATTGCATGGGAACAAAAGATGCAAAGGTATATGAATGGTCTTCTTCTATGGCACTAAAAATACCCCATTGAGGCTCCATAATGGTTATTGGGCAATCTAATATTATTGCCCTCACCAACATCATTGCTCCACCAACAAATTTTGCATTTAAACACAAAAGAAAATGTTCATTTGAATTTAAATTTAAAGCCGCAATGGTAGCCTGAGCACTAATTTCCAATTGCCATTTTTCAAAACTAAATGCCTTTGGATCCCTAGTACTACCTGAGCTGTAAAAAACAAAAGGCTTTTCATGAATCCAACATGCTATAACTAATTTCACCTGATTTACCCATGCCAATTCAGAAGAAATTTTTATAAAGTCGTTTGCAGTGTATGCTTGCCTTTGATAGTAAATGCAAAAACCCATATGGCAAATGTATATAAAAAAAGTCTGCCTACAATTATTGCAGGCAGACTTTCAATACCATCCTTTCAATTATTGTTGAACCAATATTTTTCTGTTTAAAACTTCATCATTCACCTGAATAGCTATGAAATAAATTCCGCTATTCAAAGTTGGTAAAGTAAATGATTCCTCGAAAACTCCCATCGAAAAATTACCTTCATTCAAGGTAGAAATTTCTTTTCCTGTTATATCAATTAAAGTAATGCGAACTTTTCCAGCCTTTTTTAAATCAAATCCTACGTTTAAACTGTGAGACGCCGGATTAGGATAAAGACTTAAATAAGTTAATGCATTGTTTTCATTTACACCAGAAGCTACTTTTTCATTCACAGTTACCAAGGTTTTCCTAACTAAATTTCTGTTATTTGCAAAAGCCCCATAAAACCCAACTGAGCCGCTACCTTTTACCGGTGCTACCCATGTGAATGTCCATACCGCTGTAGCAGTGGAAATAGCAGAAGTATGAGTAATATACCCAGATCCTGTTACTTGATTTCCCATTCCTGCTGTTAATGTACCCATAATAGTTCCATCCGTTTTTTGAGGACTCACACATAAACCCTTTCTTCCAGTTCCATCAACTGTAACAGTTATGGTATAGCTGGTTCCAGGTGTATAACCATCTGCAGGTATATTGGAGGTAATAATGCCCGTTGCATCTGTTGGCCCTCCGCTGTGGCAACCAGAACTAACGCAAGTTTTTCCGCCATCACCGGGTGAACCAGTTCTGCCATCAGATGGCGCGCCTGTTGGATAAGATTGAATGGTTGGTAAACTGATACCAATAATTGCAAAAATTACAATTAAATAAAGTAGCTTTCTTTTCATAAATGAATATTAATTTATTAGGACTATATGCTTAAGGACAATTATAAACCTAAAAGGTTGTATTTGAAATTAACTTTAAATTATTTTACAATTAACCAAGGTACGGGGTTCTGAAAAACTCTCTGTTTCCAAAGCTCAAAATGCATTTTACTTAAGCCTTCCTCCACATTTAAAGCCACCCGACCTATCACCTCATTTCTTTCACAAACCTGACCAATTTTTACGTTCACAGTAGCTAATCTTGCATAAACAGTATAATATTCGCCATGATTCATCAATATTACCTTATCCAAACCAGGTATTAGAAAAATAGCTTTTACAGCTCCTTTGTGAATACATTTTACATCTGCATTATCCTTGGTAACTATATCTATCCCATTGTTTGTGGTATTAACCCCTCTTAAAGTTGGATGAGGATGATCTCCAAAAGTTTGTATAACCCTACCATTAACAGGCCAAGGTAACCTACCCTTATTCGCTGTAAAATCATCACTTAACTTTAAATCTATTTCAGATAAATAACTATTGGCAGTTTTTGGGGAAGAAGATTTGCCTGTGCCTATTTCCTTTCTCCTTTTTTCCTCTTTCTTCTTGGCTTCATCAATTTGAAAAGCGATTAAATTATCAATTGATTTACTGAGTTTTTTTGCTGCCTTCTCTTGTTCAGCAATTTTTTCGCTCAAGCCTTTAACTGTTTGCTGAACCTTATTCAACACCACTCCTTCTTCTTTCTTATCTTGAATGAGTTCCTTCTTTTCACCTTCTTTTAATTGAATCAAACCAACCTTTTCTTGCTTGATGAATAGGATAGCTTCCAAAGCTTTAATCATTTCCTTTTGTGTATTTAAAATAAATTGAGCTTGCTGTTTCCTGTAATTTCCATAATTATTTAAATACTTTAGTCTCTTAAATGCTTGATTCATATTTTTTGAATCGAAGATGAAAAAAAAGAACTGGTAAACATTCCGCTTTTTATAGGCCGAAGCAATATAATCTCCATAATCTTGCTTCAAATTTGTTAAATCAACTTTCAATGATTCAATCACTTTCCTCTGATTAGCAATTTCAATACTTATCTCAAAGGTTTCTTGTGAAACATGGTCAATAATTTTTTCGCGTGTTACAATCTGAGTAGTTATAATTTGTAGCTCCTTGAGCGATTGGTTCTCCTGTGTTTTTGCTTTTTGAAGCTCTTTCTTGGATTGTTGAATTTTAAGTTGAAGTTCCTTGCGTTGTTTCTCTAATTCCTTCCTTTTATTTGAAATGTTTTGGGCATGGCTGTTTGAACCAACCAATAAAAAAACGATTAGAAAACTAAAAAACTTGAACTTTATATGATTTAGGTACGGCAAATTGTGGGTCTTTCTTAATACTGCCTACGAAGTTGCTAATTGAAAACTTACATGCCATATTTTTTTCTGCCAGAATGTTGATTAATATGCCATGAGGGTAATTTATTCCATCCACTTCTTTAAAATCGCTGTAGTTAACTTGCATTTCCTGGGTTTTCCCTTGTTCAATTAACACTACACTTTGAGTATTAAATGATTTTGAGTAAGTGGCTTTTTGCCTAGTATTTCCCAGATCCAACAACAATACTAAAAATTGTCCAAGAGAATCAACCATAGTTGAACCTGTTTTAGGATCAAACATAGCATTGGCCCAAATCAAATTTTGAAGCTGCTCAAAACCGATTGGTGCACTTGAATAATTCTGCATAAAGCGATAGGAAGCAGAAATATATTTTCTATTAATGAGGTCGAGTATCCTTATTGAATCTGGTCGGATAATAACCCTAGCAACATTCACCAAACCAAATGCTTTTGCGTTTAAAAAAATGTATTGGTCTCGTTTTGCCAAAACCTCCATATTCAGGCTCACAGATTGTTTGGAATCTTTATAATCAGCCTCTGCACTAAATGAAATTGCATCAGAGTTGTTTTTATGTGCTACTATTTTTTTAAAGAAGATATCGCTATCATTATTTCCTTTTGGTTCATTTTCTATCAAGCTGCCAATACCTTGATCACTCTTTACTTTTTTTGTTTTACAAGCGCTTAAAAAAAAACTAAAAACAACAAACAGAAGGAGAGAATAAAATAAGTAATTTTTTTTCATGAAACAGTGTTTATAAAAGCTTTTTGCTTTTTATTTTTTGATCCAAAGCATTGCTATTAGCACCTAGAACCTTTGCCTCTTGCCATCTTTCTAGGGCTTGCTCATTTTTGCCCAACATAAATAACACATCACCTAAATGCTCCAATACCTCTGCATTTTGAGGGGTAATGGCCAAAGATTTTTCAATATAAATTTTAGCATCTTGGTACTTCTTCTTTTGGAATAAAATCCAACCATAGGTATCTAAATTAGATGAGTTATTGGGATCCAATTCGATTGAACGTTTACTCATACTTTCTGCCTTATCCAAATCCGCTGACCTAAGAGATAGGAAATAAGCATAATTATTCAAGGCAAGTGAATTATTGGGGTCGAGGGCCAACACGGATTCAAACGCCGAATCTGAAAGAGTAAAATTATTGGCATAATGCGCAATATCTCCTAAATTACTCAACATTTGTATCAATGATGCTTCATCTTCGGCGTATTTTATTCCTGTTTGGGCAGAATTAAGTGCGAGCTTATACTCTTTTAATTGTCTACAAGCAATGCTGTGAAAAAGGTAAGCCATTGGATAAGTTGGATAAAGCTCCATCACTTTCTCGCAATCTTCTTTCATATAATCGTATCTTCCTAATTGCTGGTCGCAAAATAGTATTTGATCCCAGGCCAATAAATTTGAATTACTTCGTGTGGTGGACAATAGATATTGCGTTCTTGCTTCTTCAAAATCTCTGTTTTGAAGAGCCAAATCACCCTTAAAAATATATGGTTCCGAGGCATCAGGATTTGTATTTGCAAACTCGTCAACTAAAACCTTGCACTTATTAGGATGAGTTTCCCCAAAATAATTTGAGGGAATAAGTTTAGCCAAAACTTGTAACTTCATTCTTGGCTCAATAGAAGAACGCATGCCTAATACCAATTGATTAAAACAATTTGCTGTATCATTTATTTGCTGATAATATTCGGCCAAAGAAAATGCGGCAAAGCCATTTAGAATATCATCCTTTTGAATTTTATTATAAATGGCAACGGCTTCCTTCTCCTTCTTGTTAGCCATATACAAATCTGCCAATAATCCCTGGTATTGAAGTTGATCAGGAAAAGCATTAATTAATTTTTGAATTTCTTTGGTGGCGCCATTTAAATTATTCTGTGAAATAAAAATCTCCTCCTTTTGCCTACAAACTAACTCTGTTATCCCCTGCTGTTTCTCAATTTTATTCAATACCAAAATTGCCTTTGAACTCTTTCCTGTTAATATATACAAACCAGATTGTTCGAATAGAAAATGTAAATCACTGGTGTTTTTAGAAGCAATTTCACATACCTTAATGGCTTCATCGTATTGCTTGTCGTTTTTATATAACTCTAAAAGCAATTTACTGTACCATTCATTTATTGGGTCTAAATTGAATGCACGCGATGCCTCAAAAATTGCCTCTGAATTCTTTTTTTGAGCTAATAAAATAGTTGCTAATTGATAATGAACGGCGGCATTATTAGGGTCAAAATTAATGGCTGCCCTGAACTCTGTTTCAGCTTCATCAAAATTCTTGACCATCTTTTCCTTCATGCCACCAAAGAAATGTTTGTCGAAATCCATCCTTTGGCGCTCACCTATTTTACCCTTATTTTGCTGAGCATAGGTTAATAGGCCGATTAAACAACCCAAACTCGCCAAAAGTACTTTTTTGATTACATGCATGTTGCTTATAACGAAATAATTTAGAAACCATTGTTTCCAAATTAGGATAGTTGCAAAAACCCTATAACTAAATTACTGTGGTATAATCTCCAACACTTAAATCCTTTGCCTCACCAACATATTGAACAAAGCTGCCAATCATTGCATTGTCAATTACCGCCGTTTTAATGGTAGTATTATTTTGGATCATGCAATTTGAAACAATTGAGTTTTCAATAGTACAATTATCAGCAAGGTATGCGTTGGGGCCAACAATACTTCCTTTAATTTTAACATTCTTCCCTATTAAAGATGGCTGAATAATTAGTCCGTTTTCGCATACAACGCTATCATCTACCATTTTTTCATTAGCAGCATGCATAAAATGTAACATGCGTGAATTAGTGAAAACGGTTGAATTTTTATTGCCACAATCAAGCCATTCTGTAACTTGTCCCGGTTCAAACTTCAACCCTTTTTGCTTCATATTTTCCAAAGCATTGGTCAACTGGTATTCACCTTGTTCTCTTACATCGTTGTCTATTAAATATTGCAATTCACTCCTTAGGTTCAAACCGTCTTTAAAATAGTAGATACCAATAATGGCTAAATCTGAAACAAAATGTTGTGGCTTTTCAATAAAATCAGTGATTATATTTTGGTCATTTACCATTACAACACCAAATGGCCTTGGATCTTCAACTTTTTGAACCCAAATAATACCATCTTTGCTTCTATCTAAGGTAAAATCGGCCTTAAAAAGGGTGTCGGCAAAAACTACCAAACAATTGCCCTCTAGGCTTTCCTTTGCACACATAATTGCGTGCGCAGTACCCAGAGGTTCATGTTGATAATAAATAGAGCCTTTTGCGCCTAATTTGCTTGCTACTGCAACAAGCTCTTTTTCAACTGCCGAGCCAAATGATGGGCCTATAATAAACGCCACCTCCTCTATCCCCGTACCGCAAACTTTAGCTAAATCTTCAATTATTTTTTGAACAATTGGTTTTCCCGCAACTGAAATTAAAGGCTTAGGAACAGTAAGTGTATGCGGACGCATACGCTTTCCCATACCAGCCATAGGAACTATTATTTTCATATTATCTATTTTTTGTGCAATGTTAAAAAAGAAGCTTTGTTTTTATCGGGTTGCAACCTAATACAATACCCCAAATTTTCAAAACTTCAAAATCATTCCTTTTGTGAGTATACTATTTTCCTGTACTGCCATAGCCACCAGTACCTCTGGTGGTTTTACTTAAATCTTGAGCAGGCTGCCAATTAATAATTTCATGTTTACTTAATATCATTTGGGCAATCCTTTCTCCATTTTTAATTTCAAAATCGTGCTCACCTTGGTTGATCAATAAAACTTTGATTTCGCCTCTATAATCTGCATCCACAGTTCCTGGGCTGTTTAAAACAGTAATGCCATATTTAAACGCTAAGCCACTTCTTGGCCTGATTTGAATTTCAAATCCTATTGGAATTTCTAAAAACAAACCTGTTGGAACCAATACTCTTTGGCCAACTTTTAAAAAAATTGACTCCTCTAAAAAGGCGCTAATATCCATCCCCGCAGCATGTGAAGTTTGATAAGCTGGCAATTCGTTATTGCTTAAATTAATAATTTTCACCTCCATCATTTTTTAAAAAATAAGAGCGATTTTTCTCTTTCTAGAGCATATCCCATAATCACAAAAACTAATAACATTAAACCACGCATGGTATTACCCAACATACTGCCGGCTTCAAAGAAATTTTCTGAAAACAAAGAAATTCCATAAAAGCTTAAAGTTACTATTAAATATAAAAATGCCCTTCCTAAGTTGTAAGGAATAGGGTAATACTTTTGACCCATTAAATAACCAATAACCATCATGCTAAAATAACAAATAAAAGTTGCCCAGGCACAGCCAACGTAACCAAATTTTGGAATAAATAATAGGTTCAAACCAACAGTTAACACTGCACCTATCAATGAAATTAACGCCCCTTTATTTGTTTGATCCGAAAGCTTATACCAAATAGAAACATTGTAATAAATACCCAAGAAAATATTGGCAAATAATAAAATTGGAACAACAGCCAATCCTTCAAAAAATCGCTCACCAATGAAATACTTAAAATAGTGTAAAAACAACATCACCATTAAGAAAACAAACATGCATATCCAAACAAAATAGTTCATGATACTGCCATATAAATCTCTCTTTTCTGTAGTTTTTGAATGGTTAAAAAAGAAAGGTTCGGCAGCAAACTTATAAGCCTGAATAAACAAAGTGATGATAATAGATAATTTATAATTGGCTCCAAAAATACCATTCATTGCCTTAGCCTGCTCTGGATCTGGCCAAATATATCTTAGCATGGCTCTGCTCAAGGTTTCATTAATCATTCCAGCCAAGCCAACCCAAATCATTGGTATGGCATATTTCATCATGATTTTCCACTGCTCATAATTAAAACCAAATGTGATGCCTAATAATTCTTTGCTCAACAACAAGGTTGTAATAACACTTGCAAATAGGTTCGACAAAAAGATGCTTTCAATACCTAATCCTGGTTCAAAAAATGGCAGAGTTATTCCATAAGTTTTTAACCAATAAGGAGCCAATAACAAAAAGTATAAATTGAGTAATACATTGGTGAAAATATTGACGTTCTTTATTATGGCAAACCTAATAGGCTTGCTTTGGTGCCTCAGCAAAGCAAAAGGGATTGCACAAAGGCTGTCAAAAAACAAAATGCCCGCACAATAATATATATATTGGGACTCGTTACCATAGCCTATTCCTGTTGCAATTTGTTGCCCAAATCCCAAAAATAAAATGGCAAAAATTCCAGATACGCCTAGCACAGAAATTAAGGCATTTGCATAAACCTGTTTGCTATTTTCTTTTTCGGCAAACCTAAAAAAGGTAGTTTCCATGCCATGAGTTAGCAAGATGTTAAAAAACGACATGTATGCATAAAACTCGGTATTAATGCCATATTCTACTTGGGTAAAAACCCTGGTATAAATAGGCACCAATAAAAAGTAGAAAAACCTACCTGCTATTGTGCTTAAACCATAAACGGCTGTTTGCCCTGCTAATTTTTTAATGCTACTCAAGTATGCAATAATAATAAATTTTAGGCAATTTGCTGATTTAACAAGCTATTTACATTAGCAGTAAAAAATACCAAGCAATCCCTTATTTTCGTTCAATAATAAATGAAAGATAAAAGAACAAGCTTTCCGTTAAAACAATTGGTAATTTTAATGCTATTTTGTTCTGTTGCAAGCTTAACGCGTGCCCAGCAAGCCGATGAAGAATTGGCTGCCCAGTATCTGAGTAATAAGGAATACAACAAGGCTTCAGATATGTATGAAAAATTGTTGAATAAAAATTCAAAGTCGATGTATTTTTACGACAACCTGATAAAATGCTATTTAGCTCAAGAAAATTTTACAGGTGCACAAAAATTAGTTAAAAAACAAAGCAAAAAATTTGAACAGAATAGCTTTTATAAGGTAGACCTAGGGTATCTATTAATGCTGCAAAAAGAAAATCAAAAAGCTGCAGCTTTATTCAATGGTTTGATCCAAAAAATGCAGCCCATAGACAATGAAATATATGAATTATCTAAGGCCTTTGAGAAACGCAATGAAAAGCAATTTGCCATTGAAACATTTTTAAAAGGAAGAAAAATACTACACAATGATTTAATGTTTGCTAGCGAATTAGCCAGCCTTTACAGCGATACGCATGATTTACCTAAGATGATAGAGGAATACCTAAATGTACTTATTTTGGACCAAAGTTATATTTCGGAAGTGCAAGGTTATTTGCAAAATTCACTGCAATCCAAAGAAGAATACGATATACTTAAACAAGCCCTTCAGAAAAAAATTAAACAATATCCAGAATTCACCACATTTTCTGAAATGCTTATTTGGCTGCATGTGCAACGCAATGAATACGAATTAGCCATGTTATATGCTAAAGCCATAGATAAAAAATACAAGGAAGATGGCCGCCGTTTAATTGAGTTAGGTTTTTTAGCTACAGCCAATGAAAAATATGATGCCGCCATTTCAATTTACAAACAAGTGGAGCTTTTGGGAAAAGAGAAAACCTATTATGCAATGGCTAAAAACGCAGAAATAGAAGCAAGATCCAAGAAAATACTAGGAGGAAACTATCTGCAGGAAGACTTAAAATCACTCGCCAATGAATATGATTTGCTACTCCAAGAATTTGGAAGAAACCCCGATATGGCAAACACCATGCGTAACTTAGCAAATTTACAAGCATTCTATTTAAACAACTACCCAGAAGCCATTAAGGATTATGAAGAAATAATTAATATGCCAAGAGTAGATAGAAACTTATTGGCCAATTGCAAATTAGAGTTAGCAGACTTCTATGTAATGAAAGGGGAAGTTTGGGATGCTATGTTACTTTATGGCCAAGTAGATAAAGATTTTTTACAAGAACCTTTGGGTCAAGATGCCAAATACCGAAATGCAAGATTAAGCTATTACCTGGGCGAATTTGAATGGGCAAAGGCCCAATTGGATATATTAAAAACTGCCACAACTCAATTAATTGCCAATAATGCCTTAGAACTTTCATTATTGATTCAAGACAATACAGTTGATAGCAATACAGAGCCCCTGCATTATTTTGCGCAAGCCGACCTAAACTTTGTTCAAAACAATGATAATGTTGCCCTTTCAAAACTCGATAGTATCAACATTTTGTTTCCTAAACACAGTTTATCCGACGACATTTTATATAAGAAAGCAAAAATTTATTTCAAGAAAAAAGACTTTAATCAGGCTGCCAAATATTACCAAATAGTAGTGAGCGAATATGGCTCAGATATTCTTGGAGACAATGCATTATATGATTTAGCCCGCTTGAACCAATACCAATTAAGCAACCCTGAAGAGGCAAAAAAACTATACGAAAAGTTTATTGATACTTACCCAGGGAGTTTCTTTTTAACAGATTGCAGAAAACAGTTTCGCCTTTTGCGTGGCGATCAATTAAACTAAAAATATGATTATTTATAACGTTACCATTAATGTTGAAGACAACATTCACGAAGCATGGTTAGAATGGATGTTACAACACCATATTCCTGATGTTATGGCAACAAATATGTTTTTAGGTTACAAAATTATGCGAATTATCAGTAGGCAAGAAGATGAAACTGGCCAAACTTATGCTATCCAATACCACACCGAAAGTATAGATAAGTACAACCAATACCAGCAAGAATTTGCACCAGCATTGCAGGCAGATACGCAGAAAAAATTCGGAGGAAAATTTGTTGCCTTCCGAACCCTACTAGAAGATTTATAGTTCATTTCAAACTATTGCTACCATTTGAATGAATAATCCTAGATTATAGCAATTTTGATGGATATTTCTCTGGTACAACAAATTGTAGGAAGGTCAATAACAAAGCTATTTACTTTATAGAGAATTAGAAAACAGAGCTAAAAATTTAGCTAGATTTCCTTTCTTAGGCGGGCTACAGGAATGTTCATTTGTTCCCTATATTTTGCAACAGTTCTTCGCGCAATGCTATATCCCTTTTCTTTCAAAATATCCATTAAACGCTCATCTGGTAAAGGTTTATTCTTCTTCTCCGATTCTATGGCCTCCTTCAAAATTTTCTTCACTTCCCTACTACTTACTTCTTCACCATCATCTGTTTGAATGCCTTCACTAAAGAAATATTTTAGCGCAAAAGTACCCCATTCGGTTTGAACATATTTACTATTTGCAACCCTACTGATTGTTGAAATATCCAAGTTAGTTATCTCTGCAATATCTTTCAATATCATTGGTCGCAAAAAAGATTCATCACCTTCTTGAAAGAAACCATATTGAAACTTAAGAATTGCGTTCATGGTTAGCAATAAGGTATTATGCCTTTGTTTTATACTGTCAATAAACCACCTGGCCCCATCTAATTTCTGCTTAATAAATTGTGCAGTATCCTTTTGCTCTCGGGTAGGTGACTTAGCGCCATCAAAACCACGAAGCGTTTCAAGATAGTTTTTACTAATTCTTAAATCTGGTGCATTTCTAGAATTGAGGTGAACTGTAAGTCTTCCCATTTCTTCAATCAGAATAAAATCAGGTGTAATATATTGAGTTGCCGAATTGTCTATTGCCTCTCCAGGCTTAGGATTCAGTCTAGTAATAATATGTATAACGTCTTTAAGATCTGACTCACTTATTTTTAATGACTTTAATAATTTATCAAAATGCTTCTTGGTAAAATCATCAAAATAATTATTGATGATTTCTGCCGCAATTTTTACATTTGGTAAGCTTTGATCTTTGCGCTTCAATTGAAGTAATAAACATTCCTGCAATGAAGTTGCTCCAATACCTGCAGGTTCCAATGTATGAACCTTAATAAGTACTTTACTTAGCTCCTCTTCATTCGAATCAATATTGATAGAAAAAGCCAAATCATTTGCTATGGCTAATAGTGACCTTCTTAAATAACCATCATCATCTATTGAACCAATGATTTGGTTGCCTATTGCTAACTCCTTTTCATCTTCTGCAATTGCAGAAAACTGCTCCATAAGTTCTTCATGAAAACTATGTGTTTCTGCCAATGGCCTTTCCTTTTTCTCCTCATCACCTTCATCACTCAAATGAAAGCCATCAGGATCATATTCATCATTAACGTAATCTTTTACATCAAATGATTCATCGGCCAAATAATCATCAACAGTTAAGTCTTTTTTTTCCTCTTCTGGAGTGGCCAATTCTGTTTCGGATATTGGGGCTGTTTCATCAGGAGCTGCATCAGAATCTGCACCCTTTAATAATGCAGGATTTTCAATCAACTCTTGGTCTATTCTTTGAAGTATATCCACAGAGTTTAACTGCAGCAGTTTAATGAACTGAATTTGCTGCGGTGATAGCTTTTGTAATTGGCTTTGTTGTAATCCTTGTCTTAACATGTTCTTCCTGCGAAATTAATAAAAAAGTTACGCGCAGAAAAGGTTTGTTTTAAACTACTTTGAAAAATGTATAAATGGTAAATAGTTGATTCAATTTAGATTACTCCATCTCAGTGGTTTTATAAACTGGGATCACCTCCTCACCGCTACAATTTATCTTACCCTCAAATCTTTTTATCCTAACTTTTGCTTCGCCATTCCTATTAAATGCTCCAATTTCATCGTACTTTATTGGGGTTATTTCCTCTCCAAAAATATTAATTACCCCGTATTGATCCTTTAATTTAACCTGAGCCAAACGATTAATAAACGGGCCAATATAATCATACTTAATTGGAATGATAATTTCGTCTTTGGTATTGATAAAACCATATTTCTTATCAATCATAACCTTCGCTAGGTTGTTTACAAAATCGGAAATAAAATGGTACCTACAAGCTATAATTTGCTCCCCATTTTGATTAATAAAACCCACTGTATTTCCCTTATAAACTTTAGCCATGCCATTCTTAAAGCCATCTATTCTATCATAACCCTTGTCACTTGATTTTAAGCCAAGAGAAAAGTACATAAACAACAACATAACCATGGGTACTTTAATACGATGATATATGAATTTAAAATGTTTCATTGGTATTATCTAACTGACAATCAATTCAAAAATACGAAAATTTATCCCCAATAAGCTTCCAATTTATGATATATTTTTTAAGCTTTTCTGTGAATTGTACAAAAAAGGAGGCACTATTAGCTCATAAAAACAACTTAATCAGGTAGAAATACTGGATTTTAATAAAATTTAAAGATTGAGAACCAATGAAAAGCACTAATTTGCGTTTTCATGTTCAAGCACCTTATCCATTTGCTCTATCCAAACCTTTGCATTTCCTGCAATAAGAGTTTGGTTCAAACAGAAAAATATTTGTGTTTAGGCTGTCAATTGCAATTGCCAGAAACGAACGACCATTTATACAAAGAAAATGGTGTTGAAAAATCTTTGTGGGGAAGAATACCATTTGAAAGAGCTTTTTCGTTTCTATTTTTTAACCAACAAGGAATTACTCAGAAATTATTACATGAACTAAAATACAGAGGAAATAAAGATTTAGCAGTCTTTTTGGGCCAACTTTATGGTTACAGACTTCAAAAAACCATCGAAAGTCAAGGAATTGACGCAATAGTTGCCATTCCATTGCACAGTAGTAAAATGAAAAAAAGAGGTTACAATCAAAGTCTAGCTTTTGCCAATGGCATCTCTGAAATTTTAAAAATAGAGAACTTAAGTGACTCGGTTTATCGAAATAAGGCAACTGATACACAAACAAAAAAAAATAGAATTGAAAGGTGGACAAATGTTGAACAAATCTTTAGCGTAAAAAACCCGTCATTGTTTGAAAATAAACATGTTCTGATAGTTGATGATGTGATAACTACTGGCGCAACCATTGAAAGTTGTGCAAGTGTTATTGTAAGAAATTGTAATTGTAAAATAAGCGTTGCTAGTATCGCATTTGCAGCCTAAATTTGTAACCATTTTGAAAATTAATAATTGTGCCTTGGAATACAACTACCCAAAACATATGAGAAATATTTTTTTAGTATTTATTATTTTTTGTTTAGGTAATGTACCCGTTTTTGGCCAATTCCAAACAGGCATATACACCAGCAATCGGGCTGGGGTTTTGGGTGTTACGATAAACCCTGCAAATACTAATTATTTGAATAACGGTACCGACTTTTTGCTTTTTAATTATTCAACAGCAATAATGAATAATGGATTTTATTTAGAAAAAAAGCCTATCACTGAAATTTTGTCTCCAAAAACAATAAATGCCTTCACAAGCAAATCTGGAACAGAAGGCGAAAGTATTAACCAAACATTTGACAGGATTTTTAACTTGAAAAGAAGCTTAAAAGATAAAAACTACATTTTTGCTGACCTTGCCTTTTATGGGCCTTCTTTTTTAATAAATTATAAAAAACATTCGTTTGGGCTGTTAACTTCCTTCAAATCAAGTTCGGGAACTGTTAATTTGCCCCCAGAAATGGCAACATTTATTTTAAAGGGCGCTGCAGCCTCAGAACTTCAAGGCAAAACTTTTTCCTTGAATAAGGTTGCGTCTGTTACCAATGTTAGCAGAGATATTGCCTTTAATTATTCTTATCAAATTGCTGAATCCTACTCAGGTATTCACAGACTTGGCATCACTGCTCATTATATCAAAGGAATTAATTCTTTGGTTTTTCAAGATTTAGGAAAAACCAAATGGACTTTTATTGGTGATTCTACAATTTATATGGAAGATGGTAATATCTTGTACAATTATGCTGCTACTAAGTCGGCTAATGTGAGTGAATTACTAAAAACAAGAGGTACTGGCTTTTCTTTTGATATTGGTTACTCCTATGTAAAAAAGAAAAAAACAAGACCAACACGCATTACCAACTGCCCTAACATTCGCTTTTTAGGTAGGGTAAGAGAGTTCCAAGAATATAAATGGAAAATGGGTGTAGCACTAATGGATATTGGTATTATTAATTATACCACCCAAACTGTTAGCACCCAATACAATGATGCTTTCGGTCCTACTAAAAATTTGGATCAAGAATTTTTCCTGGGAGTTTTTGCCCTAGATAGAAAATTACGTGGCGATTTTTCAGGCAATCCTGGTGTCACTTTTAAAGAAGGTAAATCATATTCACAATATACCGCAACCAGGTTAAATGTTCAATTTGATTATTACTTTAGAAATAATATTTTCTTTGGATTTACTGCTTCCCAGAGATTACCTATACCTGGAGGCATTTCAATGTATGCGCCCAATATTTTGAGTTTAAACACGCGATATGAAAAATTAAAATATGAGATTGGGCTTCCAATTAGTTTGATTGAATACCAGCACCCTGTGGTAGGTTTAAATTTTAGAGTTGGGCCGTTCTATATGGGAACAAACCATCTTCCAGAAATGATTGGATTAAGAAACATTAAAGGAGTGGATATTTTTCTGGGTTTAAAAATAAACCTATCCAATTTTAGAGGCGTTTAATTATTTTATCAAAGCAACAATTTCATTGCTAAGAGGCTTTGTACCTGAAGGGAAATAGCTTAACCATTTACCATTAGGATCAATTAAAATCTTATTGAAATTCCATTTAATGGTAGCATCACTCACTCCATTAAACGTCTTGTTGCTTAACCATTGATAAATTTCATTGGTATTCGATCCTTTCACATCAATCTTTTCTGTTAATAGGAATTTTACACCATAATTTTTCTGACAAAAACTCGCAATCTCCTCCGCTGATCCTGGCTCCTGTCCCATAAATTGATTACATGGAAAACCAATAACAACCAATTTATCCTTGTAAGTATCTGCAAGTTTTTGCAAATCGGCATATTGTGGGGTATAACCACATTTGCTTGCCACATTTACGCACATTACATATTTTCCTTTAAAATCTTTTAGGTTTATTTGGTTCTTGCCATCTAAGGTTTTTATACTAAAATCATAAAATGATTTACCCGTGATTTTATGGGCATATTTTTTCGCATTTGCCTCTGAATAACTATACAATAATACTCCTACAAAAACCATTACTAGAACTGAATAAAAATACTTTTTCATAAATAAGCTACTTTTTAAATTTTTAAATTAAAACCAATAATATAATTTCTTCAATTAAAAAGACAATAATTTCTCTTTAATTTCATCCATCTGCCACTGAGGGGTTGATGTAGCCCCACAAACACCAATCTTGTCATTATCCTTGAACCAATCTCTAATAACTTCTTCTTTATTGCTTACAAAATAGGTGTTGGGATTATTTTCTTTACAAACATCAAATAATACCTTGCCATTCGATGATTTTATTCCTGCAACAAAAACGATTGCATCAAATCTTTTAACGAAATCTCTCAGTTGAATGTCTCTATTACTTACCTGCCTGCATAAGGTATCATTAAATCCAACTTCAATTCCTTTAGCCTCTAACTTCTCCTTCAAAGCATAAAGGTTTTTGGTGCGCTTAGTTGTTTGGCTAAACAACCTTATTTTTGAGGGTAATTCATGGTTTTCTAATTCATCAAATGATTCAATTACCAATGCCTCGCCATTTGTTTGCCCTAATAAACCCTTTACCTCAGCATGACCATGTTTGCCATAAATAAGTATCTTTTCTTCCTTGTCAAAGGCCTCTCGTACTCTGTGCTGTAACTTTAGTACCACCGGACAACTCGCATCAACCAATTCAATATTGTTTTCCATGGCTTGCTTATAAGTCTCTGGAGGCTCGCCATGTGCTCTAATCAAGACTTTTTTGTTTTTCAGTTTTAAAAACTGCTCGTGGTCTATGATCTCTAGGCCTTTTGCTTCCAGGCGTGCAACCTCTTCATCATTATGAACAATATCGCCAAGACAATATAAATGCCCCTCATCGTTTAAAATATCTTCTGCCATTTGGATAGCAAAAACTACTCCGAAACAAAACCCTGAATTATCATCTATTTCTACGTCTAATTTCATCTATTTACAAATATAGTTATTCTCGCTTAATGTTCACAGATACCTCAAATTCTATTACTAAAACACATCTATATAACCAATTATTGTTACTTTTGTTTATGCAATCTAAATTATGATCAATTGCATAAGCCACTAGGAAGAAATTAATGCGAAAAAAAACAAAAGAGCTAATTATTGGTTAATTGCATAGAATGACACAAAATGAAAACATGTTGAATGAGGATGGCAGCTATACAGGGCCTGCTAGCTTATCTCCTATTCCATTAAATCTTGGATCACCCATGATTAAACCTGAAGACAAGGGTAAAATTAGGGCTAATGCTGTAGAGGCAATGCATCATTATGCAAGCCAAGAAATGGCCTTGCTCAAAAAACAGGCAGATTTAATCATGGAACAAGTTAGAGAAATTGAAGGGCGACTTAAAATTTCTGAAAAGATTTATGAATCTGACATGCGATTTACCCCTGTAATTGGCCAAAAATACCACCTATATGAAAAACAGGATCATTTTAAGTTATCTATAATTGGTCCAGAAGAATGGGGAAACAGCAAAACTATTGGAAACTACTTAGCCACGGTTAAATTATTGGGCGACCATAGTTGGGACGTAATAAATAAAGCTAAAAACTAATCTTTTAAGGTTTAAACTATTTTCGTTTATTATTATAATTGAAAATCCCCGCTTTTATCACCCATGCTAAATTGCTTGATGGGTCAAATTAAAATTAATTTATTGCCATTACCTCAAACTTAGGTGATCCCTTTAACCCTTGTTTACTGTAATAATCGGTAAACCTAAGTTTGTAATACTTAGGATTTGGTCCTTTAAAACGAAAAATGTAATTTACATATCGCCTAGCCATATAATGACCACTATTAAAATTGTAAACTTTCCAATCAAATCCAATAACATCTCTTTGACTTGAAAACTTTAACTGTTCAACGTCCTTTTTCCTGATGGTTTCAAAATTAAGTGAACTATCCACGGCCACAGAAACAATCCTATTGTTAATATGCACCCCAGTAACGGTATAAACTAATGGGGGATTAAACTCATAGTAAATCCAACGAGCTTTTAAGAAGCAAAATTGCCAATCATATAATTTTGGCTCAAAATTGAGTATTTGTGGTTTGCCAAAATTCAAATATACCTGTGCCTTGTAAGGGTCTTTATTAATAAATGCGCTAAATACTTTTTTTCCATTTAAATCAGCTGCTTCTATAATATAAGTTCCAAAAGTACCATACAACAATTTAAACTGAAAATATCTTTTGTCGGGTTCTGATTCCATTCCCCTATCTATAATATAAATAGAATCAAAACTTTTTCTGGTGGGTGAATGACACCAACTTCTAAGCACAATTGAATCACCACCTGAAGCTTCATCCCAACGCCACTTAACAGCATTTAAATCAACCTTGCTTAGAAAATCATCATGGCCTAAAACGCCTATGAATACTCCTTTGCCACCATTCATAAAAATCCTAATAGATTCAATTGAACAGTCAAATGCCAAATCCCAATCTTTGTTTTTAACAGAGGCTTTAATAAAATTACTATCCAAAAAATCAATGTAAACTTGATCTTCATAGTTTTCGCCCAAATTTACCTGAAATAGCATCAGTGAATCGGAAGGCTTTGGAGGTAAAACAACTGGTTTCTCTGCCTTTTCACATGCATAAAGCATAGGAAGCAAGATTAAAATCCAAATACATTTATTGACAAACAATCTCATTACTTATTTTAATACAAATTATACCTCATACCAATAAATAAAGACCTTCCCATTCCTGCAGAAGAATAATTACTTCCCGATGAATGCGGTCCTGAATTGATACTAGCATTAACATTTACTACATCTAAAATATTTTTCATCCCAGCGGTTATGCTAAGCTTTTTATTCAAAAAGGTTTTTCCAATTGTTAAATCAATTAATGCGTATGAATCAATAAAGCCCAATGTAACATTATTATTTAAATAATCGTACTGATACATTTGTAATTTACCATTTAACTTAGAAAATAAATTCAAACTCAACCCAATTTTTTGAAAGTTATAAGTGGCATTTACCCTCCATTCATTGCTGAAATAAAAATCATCGGTTTCAGCATACCCATTTAGTTGGTTTTTCCTCCCCATGTAAGAATAACCTAAAGATAATTGATAAGGGATGGTTCTATATTCTATACCTGCAGCTAATCCTAAGCTTGAAAAGGTGTTGATATTTACATATTGAAAAGATGCACTTGTTCCTGTTCCAACTCTTGCTAAATCTATCATATTCATAATATGATTATAAAAAACTCCCGGTTCAAACCTAAACACCCTGCTATTTTCTAATTTATAATTATAGGTTGCCCCTAATTGATAGTTATTTGAAATTTCGGCAACTAAATTTGGGTTGCCTTTTAGGTTATGACTAGCATCTACAAATTGTAGATATAACTCTTTTAAATTGGGAGCCCTAAAACCGCGAGCATATGAGCCTCGAATGGTAAATACACCTGTTAAATCGTATTTTATATTAATTGAAGGCACTAAAGGTGCATTATAATTAGTATGGTAGATTGCCCTTAATGCTGGCCTAACAAACAACCTTGGCAAAGGCTTCACCTCAGCACTCAAAAAAATATTGTAATCACCCATGTTTTGATTGCCACCTTCAATTCTTGAACCAATCGAAAATTCATGATTCATTTCATACCCAAATTGGTAGTTCATCTTTTTAGAAAATGCTAAATTAGCATACGTTCCCCTACTCATAACTTGATGAAAATAATTGGTATCATTTTCAAAAGTAGAGGGAACCAATTCTTTTGTTTGCCCAACTAAATCGGTAAGATAAGTGTTGTATGTTCTTTGATAATAATTGTAAGATGCCAAAAAGTTAATATTGCGTTTCCCATAAAACTTTTTTTCATAAAAAAATGAGGACGAATAGCGTGTGGTAATATAATACCTATCCATGGCAACTGCCTGCGTCCAATCAATGTTAGGAATACCCTTGTCACTTACTTTTTCTGTAAATATTTGGTTAGTCCACCTTATACTTCCCTTGTCAATAAACTTAGCAATACTAATATCTCCCATGTATTGAGTACGAGGCTTCCAAAGTTTATTTCTATTCTCTCGATCCTCACTATAACCTCCAAAATAGTTCCTCCCTCCATTAACCAAAATACTATGTTTCTCATTGGCTACACCTCCAGAAAGGTCGAGATTATATTGGCCTATGCTCTCTGCATAATTACCTATTTTAAAATTCTTAGTTGCTTGCTTCTGCTTTTTAGTAATGATATTTATCACACCGCCTAGGGCGTCGGTTCCATAATTCACACTCATGGGGCCTTCAACAAACTCAATTCTCTCCACGTTTTGAAGGTTAATTTGTGAAAGATCAATATTTCCATTTTCTCTTCCAATAACAGGAACCCCATCTATTAACACCTTAATGTTGTTTCCTCCAACTCCTTGCAATTGCATGCTTGTTCCCAAAATAGGATCCTGCATGATCCTAATATTTAACTCGTTTCCTAGCACTTGTTGCAGACTAAAGGCGCCTTGCGCTTCAATTCGCTTGGCATCAATTACCTTAACCTTGTGTACAGATTTACTAAGGCTATTTACCTCATATTGGCCAGTAACCACTAATTCATCCAAATCTAATACCTTACTTGCTGGCTGTGCAATGGCCGCATGAATAATCAATGACAGTGCCACCCAAATGGCAGCACTGTATTGAAAATATTTTTTTGTAAGGCAATACATGCTCAAATTGTCTAATTAATAACTAACTTTTTTGATGCTTTTACGCCGTCTGCTTCTATGCTAACAAAATAAATCCCTGGTTTAAGTTGAGCCGTTGAAACCGCAACATTAAAATCTCCGCTTCTATTGATGAATGTTTCACTACTTACAGTTCTTCCAGTCATGTCAATTAATTGAACATTAACCGCAGCAACTGGCTTTGTAAACACTGTTTCAATATTTACGATTGCTGAAGCAGGATTTGGATAAATTTTTAGTGTTTCAATGGATTTTGCCAATTCACTGTTGCCCGTCAGTTGAGAAAAAAATGTTTTATTAAACTTAATGAGTTGTTTGGTTTGATCCGCATAATAATCAGTGAAATAAATTCTGTAATACTTGTTAGCTCCTGTTTTAATGAAATAAGAAAGCGAATCTTTAACAGGCCATGCACCAGGCGTGGTAGTAATTAATTTCCAATCCCAACCTATTTCTGCAACTTTAGAAGTAAATTTCAATGTAGTATCTGGTACAAATGCACGTGCATTTGGCATTGAATATTGTGCTGTTACTGCATTTGGATGGTGCAATACACCCATTACTGGATACATCAACGTTTGTCCAAATAAGGTAACCAATGATTTATATCTTGTGAAAACAATATCCCAAGTGTTTAAAGCAGGTTCTCTGTCAATAACAGTTTTTGAAACCAAATTTACATAAGCAAACAATTTGTTATTAAAGTCAGATTTCTTAATGGTTAATGTAGTACTATCGGTGCCATCTACATTTGAAAAGGTAAAAATCCACATGGTGTCATAAGCAATCTTATGAATAGCCAGTTTTTTCAAAGTCTTAGGTGCCGAAGGATTTGGAGAAGTAGTAATTGCCACCAACCAAATATTATTTCCAACCACATCTCTTGAGGTCATGTCATATTGTCCCCAACCATAATCAAAAGGATTACTTTGGTTTCTTGCTTGATTAAACGCACCAATATCCCAGCTGCTATCACTATTAAAAGATTGCGGCCAAGCTTTCCAACCTGTTGTGTCGAAATTTTTCCAATCAGCAAATGCGGTATTAGATTTATATAAATCTACACTGCGACCATCATTTACTAATATAGTAGCTGCTTGCATTGTTTTTAAAGGTGGTTGAGCCTTACGAACGGCAAAGGCAATATGCCAGTTGTTGTTTCTAACTGTATCTTTATTTCCAGTTTCTAAATTGTAATACACGTCTACTGATGTTCCTGGCAACATGCTAACGCTGTCAGCAGTTTGTGCATTAAGTTGTACAATAAATGCACAAAAAGCAAGGACAAGAAGAATTCTTTTCATAATATTTTGTTTAAATTGATCTACAAAGAACGTTTATATATCAGTGAGCCTTCTCATATAAAAATCAGTTTGCTCAATTATGACTGTTTTTTGACAGCTACTTAAAATTTATCTTTTAACGTGATTTGCTATACAAAATCCAATTAATTTGTGAGTTTGTGCTTTTTGCCTACTTTTGCAGGGCAATAATTACTATGCAGATACAACTCTTAAAATCGAAAATACATCGTGTAAAAGTTACACAAACAGAATTACATTATGTAGGAAGTATTACTATTGACGAGGATCTGATGGATGCCGCAAACATGATTGAAAATGAAAAGGTTCAGGTAGTAAACATTAACAATGGAGAGCGACTTGAAACATATGTTATTAAAGGTGAGCGCGGAAGCGGAATGATCTGTTTAAACGGCCCTGCTGCTAGAAAAGCCGCAACCGGGGATCATGTGATCATCATCTCCTACTGCATTATGGAATTTAATGAAGCCAAAAAATACCAACCTATTGCCATTTATCCCGACCATCAAAATAAGTTAATCCACTAATATCCATTGAAAAAGCTAATCCAGTATGGTCTGATTGTATTCATAGGAGGATTTTTTCTATTTTTTGTATTCGGAGATACCAATTGGAGTGAGTTATTTCAAAAAATGGCTAATGCCAATTTATATTGGCTGATCCTAGGTGTTCTTATCTCCTTAATTAGCCATTGGTTAAGAGCTTTAAGGGCTACTCAACTTTACAGTGCCATGCAATATGAGGTTTCAGTAACCCATAGTTTTTACGCGGTATTGGTTGGATACATGATGAATTATATTATCCCCAGGGCAGGCGAAATATCCCGTTGCGCAGCATTGAGCAAAACAGATGACATGCCTGTTGAAAAATCTTTAGGTTCGGTAGTAACAGAAAGATTAGTTGACATGGTGCTCTTAGCCCTTATTTTGGGAACCATATTTTTACTTCAATTCGATTTAATTAGCCGATTCTTAACCAAAGCACTGGATTCGGGCAATGCTGATGCCCAAAATAACGGATTACCATGGAAATGGTTGATTTTACTGGGCATGGCAACCATAGGCTCCCTCTTGTTTATTTTAAGAAAAAAGTTTGTTAAAACAGCTTTATTCGCTAGAATTTTTCTAATGATTCAGGGATTTGGTGATGGTTTATTAAGCATTAGACACATAAAAAATCCCTTCCTTTTTATAATACTTTCTTTGCTCATCTGGGCTGGCTATATTTTAATGATGTATGTCTGCCTTTTTGCAATGGAATCAACTTCTCACTTAAACTTTGTGGATTGTCTTACTGTTTTTGCAATTGGTTCAATTGGAATTGTTTTACCAGCCCCAGGTGCTGGAGCCGGCACCTATCATTTCTTTGTAATGCAATCATTACTTTTATTTGGGGTCGCCAAAGAAGACGGAATAGCTTACGCCACCATGGTTCATGGCATACAAATGATTGTTTTATTAGCCTTGGGTGCAATTGCCTCTTTGTTAGTAATTAGTAAACAAAAAAAGAAATTAAATGAGCAAGTATAATTCGGTTCGAACCAAACTTTTTGATTGGGACGGATTAAAAACAAAAGTTGCGCAATGGGAAAGTGAAGGCAAAAAAATTGTTTTCACCAATGGTTGTTTTGATATTCTTCATAAAGGTCATGTAGATTATTTAGCAAAAGCTGCTGATTTAGGTGATATCCTCGTTTTGGGGTTAAACACAGATGAATCTGTAAGCAGATTAAAAGGACCACACAGACCCATACAAGATGAGCAATCTAGAATGCTAATCATGGCCTCCTTAAGTTTTGTAGATGCAGTGGTGCTTTTTAACGAACCAACTCCTTTAAAGCTTATTGAATTGGTTCAGCCCAATGTTTTAGTAAAAGGAAGCGATTACAATATTGAACAAATTGTTGGTTATGATGTGGTTAAGGCTAAGGGGGGAGAAGTTAAAACAATTGATTTTTTACTTGGCTATTCAACAAGCGCAATTGAAAAAAAAATTAAAGTTTCTTAAACAAAAACCATTAGTAAATGGTTTGAATATCTGAAGCCAACAACTATATTCGCCGAATTAAATTGAAAGTATATGAATTTTGAATTTACCGAAGAGCATTTAAACGTACAACAAGCAGCGCGTGATTTTGCACAAACTGAATTATTGCCAGGAGTCATTGAAAGGGATAACGAGCAAAAATTTCCTTATGAGCAAATTAAAAAATTAGGTGAACTTGGCTTTTTGGGAATTATGGTTGACCCTAAATATGGTGGAGCTGGAATGGATACCATTTCATACGTATTGGCAATGGAAGAATTATCAAAAATTGATGCTTCTGCTTCAGTGGTTGTTTCAGTGAATAATTCGCTGGTATGTTGGGGTATAGAAACTTATGGCAACGAAGAACAAAAACAAAAATATTTAGTGCCTTTGGCCAGTGGCCAGGTGCATGGTGCTTTTTTATTATCTGAGCCAGAAGCTGGCAGCGACGCTACTTCGCAAAGAACAACTGCAGAAGATAAAGGTGATTATTATTTATTGAATGGGACCAAAAATTGGATCACAAATGGTAATTCTGGAACCTACTACTTGGTAATTGCCCAAACACATGTAGAAAAAGGCCACAAAGGAATCAATGCCTTTATTGTAGAAAAAAACTGGGAAGGTGTAACTATTGGTAGGAAAGAGGATAAAATGGGAATTCGCGGAAGTGATACTCATTCTATCATGTTTCAAGATGTAAAGGTACCTAAAGAAAATAGAATTGGCGAAGATGGATTTGGATTCAAATTTGCTATGAAGGTTTTAGCTGGAGGTCGCATAGGCATTGCCGCTCAGGCCTTAGGAATAGCAAGTGGAGCCTATGAATTGGCTTTAAAATATTCAAAGGAACGCAAAGCATTTGGAAAGGAAATTATGCACCACCAAGCTATCCAATTTAAACTAGCCGATATGGCTACTCAAATTGAAGCAGCCAGGTTACTAGTTGTAAAAGCTGCGTGGCTAAAAGATGCAGGCAAAGATTATGCATTGGCCAGTTCAATGGCAAAAGTATTTGCATCCGAAACCGCTATGTGGGTTAGCACTGAAGCTGTTCAAGTTCATGGTGGCTATGGTTATGTTAAGGAATACCATGTAGAACGCTTGATGCGTGATGCTAAGATTACCCAAATATATGAGGGAACCAGTGAAGTTAATAGAATTGTAATTGCAAGAGAATTATTACGGTAATTCTTAATTATTAAAAACCCTGAATTAAGCCATCTTAATTCAGGGTTTTTTTTAACTCAAAAGATGTGTGGTGTCACAATTTTTGATAACCTTGAATTTATTTCCATCAAATTCTAAGATATACAAACACAAATTACGGTGTTCAAAACTATCCATTTGAGATAAGGGCAATTCCAATAAATTACACAAAAAACACTTCAATGCCCTGCCATGCAAAGCAATTAATACGCAGTCATCTGCTTGTTGTTTAAGAAATTGAATAAATGTTAACTGCCTTAACTGAAGATCTAAAGCACTTTCACCTCCTAAAATCCGGGCATTATAATTACCAATATTCCAAGAATTAACAACCTCGCCATAAACCCTTCTTTCCTCTTCATTCTGTGGCTTACCTTCATATATACCCCAAGAAATTTCATTCAAGGCTGGAATTGCCTCATAAGGATAACCTGCTTCAATAAATGGCGATACGCTCTGCTGCGTGCGAATTAAACTTGAAGTATAAATTTTTTTAAACTTAATTTCCTTGTAGTAATCGTAAAACTTTTGCGCCTGAGCCTCCCCCACCTGATTGAGAGGCATATCAACGCCACTACCTTGAACAATTCCTAGCTTATTAAATTCGGTTTCACCGTGTCTAATTAAATAAAATAACCTATTTTCCATATAGTGAGCAAAATAAGATAAGTTATTTAACTTGACATAATACTAAACATAATATTAAATTGCTTAAAATTAAGAGAACTTGAAAACAGCACAATTAAAATATACATTCGAAACCAATTGGACAGAAATTGAAAATAAAAATTCAATTACCGACCCATCATTAATTTTTGTTTTTGGTTCAACTCAATTGATAAAAGACAATAAGGCATTAATTTTGTTAAAGGAGAAATACCCCAATACCATTATGATTGGCGGCACCTCAGCTGGCGAAATTTCTGGTATCAATGTTTTTGATGATACCATTATTGCAACAATGGTAGAATTTAATACAACAACAATCAAATTTGTTAGTCGAGAAATAAATTCGACAGGTGATAGTTTTGAAGTTGGTAAAAATATTGTGAATAGTTTGCTTGGAGAAAATTTAAAACATATTTTCGTGATGAGCGAAGGCTTAACAATTAATGGCTCCGAATTGGTAAGAGGATTAAGAGAAAACCTACCACAAAATGTAAGTGCAACTGGCGGTTTAGCAGGAGACGGTGCAAATTTTTCTGAAACTTTTATCATTGATGAAAATGGCTCAGCAAAAACCAAGTTGGTTTCTGCAATAGGTTTTTACGGCAACAATTTTCAGGTAGCTTACGGCAGTTTAGGAGGGTGGGATAGTTTTGGCGTTGAGAGATTGGTAACAAAATCGAAAAATAACGTACTGTTTGAACTAGATAGCAAACCAGCTTTGGAGCTTTATAAGTCTTTTTTGGGAGAGCATGCCAGTAACCTGCCTTCCTCTGGATTATTGTTTCCATTGAACCTCAGATTAGAAAAAAATTCTGAGCCAGTTGTAAGAACAATATTAGCGATTAACGAAGGCCAACAATCATTAACCTTTGCAGGTGATATTCCAGAAGGAGCCTATGTAAGATTGATGAAAGCCAATTTTGATCGATTAATTGATGGCGCAATTGGGGCTGCAAAATCAACTATTTCAAATGCTAAAAATGAAAATCCAGCGCTTGCTATTTTAATTAGTTGTGTAGGTAGAAAATTAGTATTAAAGCAAATTGTTGAGGAGGAGGTTGAAGGAGTGAGAGAAATTTTAGGCAATGAAACCCTGCTATCAGGTTTTTATTCCTATGGTGAAATTTCACCATTCTCAGCAAATGCAAAATGTGAATTACACAACCAAACTATGACCATCACAACCATCAATGAAACCCTGTAAGTAAAGGATAAAATGATTCAACTATCCAAATAAATTACCAAAAAAGCATTCATGCATAGATTACTTAAAAGGCAAATTAAAAAACTTTTTGGCGAGCAAATTCCCAATAAGGATGAACTACAGTCGCTCATTCAACTTGTTAATGAAAGCTATTTTCAATTTCAAGACGATTACAATACGCTAGAAAGAATATTAGAACTCAGTTCAAAAGAATCGTTTAAGGAATTAAGTAATTTTAAGGCCGCTATTGATACTGCAGCGCTCTTTTCCTTAACTGATCACAAGGCTCATATTTTAATGGCAAACGAGAATTTTTGCAAAATATCTGGCTATTCCTTAAGAGAATTAATTGGAAAAAATCACAATATTGTCAATAGTGGCTTCCATTCAAAAGAGTTTTTTAAAAAGCTTTGGAGTCAAATTGGATCAGGCAAAATTTGGCAAGGTGAAATTTGTAACAGAACAAAAAATGGCGAAATATATTGGGTAGATTCCACCATTATTCCCTTTTTAAATGAACAAGGAGTACCTTATCAATATCTTTCCATTCGATTTGATATTACGGAAAGAAAACGCATCGAAGAAGAAATAAAAACACTTGCAATTGTTGCCCAAAAAACACAAAATTTAGTGATTATTTCCAATGCGGATGGCATTGCAACTTGGGCGAATGAAGGATTTGAACGCCTAACTGAATATTCTGTGAAAGACATTATTGGGGTAAAACCAGGTATTCTTTTGCAAGGTCCTGATTCTAGCTTAGAAACCATTAAAGCAATGGGCACTGCCTTAAAAAACAAAAATTCCTACAATGGAGAAATTATAAATTATACAAAAAGTGGTAAAGCCTATTGGATTTCACTTTCAATAACGCCAATAATTGAGGAGGAAAAACATATCGGATTTATTGCCATTCAATCAGATATTACCGAAAGAAAAAAATATGAATTTAAACTCGAGGAAAACAACCTATTATTAAGAGCCATTAACAGTGTTTCTGACGAGCTATTGGCAAACCCAAATTTTGAAGATGCAGTTGGAAAGGCCACACAATTAATTGGTACGGCTTTTAAGGTAAATAAGGTTCATATTGTTAAAAATAACAAGGATATCGAAGGGAATATCTTATCGTATAGCCAGAGATTTCAATGGAGTAAAGAAAACAATGCCATTCTCATAAACAACCCTGAAATTCAAGGCATTAACTATGCACAAGCAGGATTAGAAAGATGGAAAATTGCCCTTTCACAAAATAAAATCATTCATAGTAATATTAAGGATTTGCCTGAAATAGAGCAAGCTAGGTTTCTTCCAATTGAGGTAAAATCAGTTATTGCCCTACCAATATTTATCTCTGGGGATTTTTGGGGATTTTTAGCGCTTGAAAGTAGGTATGATGAAATAACTTGGGATGAGAGCCATGAACAAATTCTTAGAAATGTTACAAGGAATTTAGGAGCTGCTTTTCAACGCCATTTCACAGAAATTAAATTAAAAGAAAATGAAGAAAAATTTAGACTCCTCATTGAATCTGCAACTGATATTTTTTATTATACAGATACCTTGGGTAATTTTGTTTATGTAAACGATATTGCT